>NZ_JBAQXC010000324.1:0-34744 GCF_049299235.1 Rhodococcus sp. (in: high G+C Gram-positive bacteria)
CGGACGGCTCGAACACCTGCGCGGCTCCGCACTCGGGTTCCGCAACCTGACCAACTACATCGCCCGAAGCCTGCTCGAGACCGGCGGCTTCAGACCCCAACTCCTACACCCCCGATTGGGATGAGCCCTGTTGCCGACAACATATCGCCACTCGATCGTTCGTGCAGGCCAACCCGTCCGGCACCGCGTCGCACCGGCACGAAAACGAAAAAGCCGCTTCCCGCGGACAATGCAGTCCACGGAAAGCGGCCTTCACACTCGAACGCCGGCAAGCCGGCGAGCAGCGCAGGAACAGCCGTCCTACTTGACGGTGACCTTGGCGCCGGCCTCCTCGAGCTTCGACTTGGCGGCATCGGCAGCGTCCTTGGCTACCTTCTCCAGGATCGCCTTCGGGGCACCCTCGACGAGGTCCTTGGCTTCCTTCAGGCCCAGGCCGGAGACGATCTCACGGACGACCTTGATGACCTGGATCTTCTTCTCGCCGGCACCTTCGAGGATGACGTCGAACTCGTCCTGCTCGGCCTCGGCCTCGGCAGCGGCGGCCGGAGCACCGGCGGCAGCAACGGCAACCGGAGCAGCAGCGGTGACCTCGAAGGTCTCCTCGAATGCCTTCACGAACTCCGAGAGCTCGAGCAGGGTCAGTTCCTTGAACGCGTCGAGCAGCTCTTCGGTGGTGAGCTTCGCCATGATGGCGGTCCTTCCTGTAAGTCCCTCGTCGCTGATCCGCGACCGTGGGATGGCGCGCGCCGGAGCACGCATGGATGTGTCAGTGATTCGCGGTGATGCGGATCAGCTTCAGGCGGCCTCTTCGGCTGCCTTCTTCTCCTGCAGGGCGGCCGCCAGGCGAGCCACCTGCGAAGCAGGAGCGTTGAACAGGCCTGCGGCCTTTGCCAGGTTGCCCTTCATCGCGCCGGCGAGCTTGGCCAACAACACCTCGCGGGACTCGAGGTCCGCGATCTTGTTGACCTCGTCCACGGACAGCACAGCGCCGTCCATGTACCCGCCCTTGACGACGAGTGCCTTGTTGTCCTTCGCAAAAGCCTTGATGGCCTTCGCGGCGTCGACGGGCTCACCCGCGATGAACGCGATCGCGGTGGGTCCGACGAACAGATCGTCAAGGCCCTCGACGCCTGCCTCAGCAGCAGCACGCTTGACGAGGGTGTTCTTGGCGACGGAGTAGGTGGCACCCTCTCCGAGAGCGCGTCGCAGCTGCGTAAGACTTCCGACCGACAGACCGCGGTACTCCGTGATCACAGCGGCCGTCGAGGTCTTGAACTGCTCGGTGATCTCCGCAACCGCGGAAACCTTCTCGGGCTTTGCCATACTTCGCCTCCTCTCAGTAACAGTCGTTTTCCCGTCCGTCCCGTGCGGGACGTCCCACTTACGAAGACCACACAGGCCGGAAACGACGGAAGCCCCGGTGCAGGGCACACGGGGCATGAAAGGAGAGGCTCACAGGTTTCGCGCGCAACGCACGAATTGATCACATCCCCCTAACCTCGTCCTCCTGCGTGGGCCGCCGGAAACTTCCGGACCTTCAAACGAATCCGCATGCGAACTCGATGACCAACGGTCTTGGGTAGAACATGATCGGGGTGGAGATCGGCACAATGCCGAACTACGGAGAACAGAGTACCGGTGCGCGGCGGTGCAGTGCAAATCGCCCGCCGAACACGGCACATCACCGGCCGAACACACAACGGCCGAACACACCAACGGCCGGCCAGGACCCGAGGTCCGTGCCGGCCGTTGGTGCTACGAGCGTATTGCCGACCGCTACTGGTCGGACTCCTCCAGCATTACTGGTCGGACTCCTCCAGCAGGTTACGCGTCCGCGCCGGATCCACCGGGATGCCCGGTCCGGAGGTCGTCGCGATCGTAACCTTCTTGAGGTAGCGACCCTTCGCAGAGGACGGCTTGGCGCGCAGGATTTCGTCCAGCGCAGCCGCATAGTTCTCCACCAGCTTGGCGTCGTCGAACGATGCCTTGCCGATCACGAAGTGCAGGTTCGAGTTCTTGTCGACGCGGAAGTTGATCTTGCCGCCCTTGATGTCGGTGACGGCCTTCGTAACGTCCGGAGTGACCGTGCCCGTCTTCGGGTTCGGCATCAGGCCACGGGGCCCGAGGACACGTGCGATACGGCCGACCTTGGCCATCTGATCCGGGGTCGCGATCGCGGCGTCGAAATCCAGCCACCCGCCCTGGATCCGCTCGATCAGGTCCTCGGCGCCGACGACATCCGCGCCGGCAGCCTCGGCCTCGGCGGCCTTCTCGCCGACCGCGAACACGATGACGCGGGCCGTCTTGCCCGTACCGTGAGGCAGGTTGACCGTGCCACGGACCATCTGGTCCGCCTTGCGGGGGTCGACACCGAGACGCATCGCGACCTCGACGGTGGCGTCGTAGTTCTTCGACGTCGTCTCCTTGGCCAGCTTCGCGGCCGCGAGCGGGCTGTAGAGAGCCGAGGCGTCGATCTTCTCAGCGGCGGCGAGGTATGCCTTGCTGCGCTTTGCCATGTTCTGTCCTAACTTCTCACCGTGAGGTGAATGGTTCGGTCGTGGTCACGGGCCTGGCTGGCCCTCCCACGGGTTTTTGCTGTGGGCGTCAGCCCTCGACCGTGATGCCCATCGAACGCGCGGTACCGGCGATGATCTTCGCGGCAGCCTCGACGTCGTTGGCGTTCAGGTCTTCCTGCTTGGTCTTGGCGATCTCGCGCACCTGATCCATCGTGACCTTGGCCACCTTGGTCTTGTGCGGTTCGCCGGAGCCCTTCTGGACACCCGCGGCCTTGAGCAGCAACTTGGCTGCCGGCGGGGTCTTCAGCTTGAAGTCGAACGTACGGTCTTCGTAGACCGTGATCTCAACCGGAACGACATTGCCGCGCTGCGACTCGGTCGCGGCGTTGTAGGCCTTGCAGAACTCCATGATGTTGACGCCGTGCTGGCCCAGCGCAGGGCCGACGGGCGGTGCCGGGTTGGCCTGACCGGCCTGGATCTGGAGCTTGATCAGCCCAGCAATCTTCTTCTTCTTCGGGGGCATCTCTATTCCTAGTTTCTTGCTCGGTGGGTTCTTGCGTACTGCTACTGCAAGTTGGAGGGTCGGTACCCGAAACCGCTCAGATCTTGGAAACCTGGTTGAACGACAGTTCCACGGGAGTCTCGCGACCGAAGATGGACACCAGAACCTTGAGCTTCTGCTGTTCGGCGTTGACCTCGTTGATCGACGCGGGCAGCGTCGCGAACGGCCCGTCCATCACGGTCACGGATTCGCCGATCTCGAAGTCCACCTCGATCGCGGGCTTTGCGGCGGCGACAGCGGTTTCGGCGGTCGTCGCGGTACCGGCGGCCGGCTTCTTCTTCGCCTGTTGCGGCAGCAGGAACTTGACGACCTCCTTGATCGTCAGCGGCGACGGACGCGAAGTCGCGCCGACGAAGCCGGTGACGCCGGGGGTGTTGCGCACCGCGCCCCACGATTCGTCGTTCAGTTCCATGCGCACGAGAATGTAGCCGGGCAGAACCTTGCGGTTGACCTGCTTACGCTGGCCGTTCTTGATCTCGGTGACCTCTTCGGTGGGGACCTCGACCTGGAAGATGTACTCCACGAGGTCGAGGTTCTGCACCCGGGTCTCGAGGTTGGTCTTCACCTTGTTCTCGTAGCCCGCGTAGGAATGCACGACGTACCAGTCGCCGGGTTCGAGGCGTAGCTGCTTCTCGAGAGCCTCAGCGGGATCCACCTCGGCCTCAGCCACCTCGGCCTCGGCCGCATCGGTCTCGGCTGCATCGGTCTCGGCTGCATCGGTCTCGGCCGCATCGGTCTCGACTGTCTCGATGCCCGCCTCTGCCGACTCCTCGGCCGCTTCCGCGGTCGCGGTGTCGTCGACAAAGACCTCGTCCGAAACGCGCTCCTCGGCCGAAGGCTCGTATGAGTCGTTCTCGGGGGTGCTCACCGGGGCACTTTCCTCTCGTCGATCACAATTCGCCGGCACGCGTACGCGCTAGCCGAACAACCAGCTGACGCCCTTCACGAACGCCAGGTCGATTCCAAAGATGAATGCGGTCATGATCACCACGAAGACCACGACGACCGTGGTGTAGGTGACGAGCTGCTTGCGATTGGGCCAGATGACCTTACGCAGCTCGGCGATGACCTCGCGGAAGAAGCGCCGAAGGCGCTTGAAGATGTTCTCGGGCTTCTTGGCTCCCGACTTCGTCGCCACCGCGGATGCAGGCCGTCCCGATCCTGCTGAACCGCGCGGAGTGTCAGGGGAACGTCGACCGGAACGCTTACCACTCGGCCGGGCGGCCGCAGAGGAAACATCGGGGGTTGCGTCGGTTGCAGTCCGGCCGTCGCGGGGACGCCGAGTCCCTGCGGTGTCGCCGTCGCGCGTACCGCGCTCCTCGCTCACATCGTTCCTCTCGGTCGCTGGCCGTCCGGGTGCAGGGGCGACAGGACTTGAACCTGCAACCTGCGGTTTTGGAGACCGCTGCTCTGCCAGTTGAGCTACGCCCCTTTGGTCGACCTCGCCGAAAAACGGCGTCATCTGTCGACCCATCCGGTACCACATGACACACGCGCTACCCAGCCGGTCTGAACAAGCACCGACGAGCAGCGCGCTGCACTATGCGATCCCAGAAGCCTTAGTGTACTTCATAGCCCCGGAACAAACCCAATCCGCCCGGCACTCAGGCCAGTCGAATCGTTGCGGTGGCCCGCCCGAAGATCTTACGCCCCTCGGACTTGGCCACGATCGCGACCACAGCAGTCTTACTCGTCTCGTCCACCGACTTGATCTTGCCGGTGAACTCCACTTCGGCGGCCTTGTCGGCCTCCACATACACCGGACTGGTGAAACGGACGTTGTACTCCGTCACCGCGCCCGGATCGCCGAGCCACTCCGTGACGAAGCCGGCCGCGATGCCCATGGAGAGCATGCCGTGACCGACGACGCCGCGCAACCCGGCAAGTTCTGCGACCGTGTCACTCCAGTGGATCGGGTTGGGATCACCCGACACACCTGCATAGTTGACGAGATTGCCGCGGGTGAGCGTCACCACCCGCGCGGGCAGCTCGTCACCGACTGCGATCTCGTCGAACCTACGAAGCGACATGCATCATCACACCCTTGACCGCGTTGGCGATATTCGCGTCCACCTCGCCGCCGGTCCGCCCGACCAGCGTGGTCCATGTGGTCAGCACGAGGCTGTCGTGCTGGTCCGTGATGATGTTCTTGGTGGTGATGATGTCGCTGCCGGCCACCTGGCGGAAATCGTCCAGATGGACGTCGCAGAACAATCGATCACCGACCTGAATCGGACGATGGAAGACCAGTCGCTGATCGGTCTGCATGATCTGGCTGAGGTCGTATCCGGTCACGATCTCCTCGAACAGCTTCCGCTGAGCGATCATGCCGATGATCGAGACGAAGGTCAGCGGAGCGATCAAGCCGTCGTAGCCGAGCCCCTTGGCCGCTTCCTCGTCATGATGAGCGGGATGGGAGTCCAGCACAGCACGCGCATATTCGCGCACCTTCTCCCGGCCGACCTCGTAGAAGTCCTCGACCCGGTAGTGGTGCCCGACCATGGACGCAGCATGCGCCGCGACGTCGAACGGGATCCCGGCCTGTTCGGTCACGTCCACGACGTTATTTTCATTCACCAATGTGCCTGTCATACGAAAAACCCCCCGCAAATCCACCCGTGCGTCTGTGACGTGGGCAGTTCTGCGGAGAGCTCACGCGTCGACGTCGACCTGTTGACTACTTCGACTCGCGGTGCGCCTGGTGGGTACCGCAGTTCGGGCAGAACTTCTTCAGTTCCAGCCGGTCGGGGTCGTTGCGACGGTTCTTCTTGGTGATGTAGTTGCGGTGCTTGCACACCTCGCAGGCCAAAGTGATCTTCGGCCGAACGTCGGTTGAGGAGGCCACGGGATGCCTTCTTTCGCGTAAATCTGATCTCTGCAGATCAGGGTGGTTCATTCAACTTTTGGTAGCGATGGCCGGACTTGAACCGGCGACACAACGATTATGAGTCGTTTGCTCTACCGACTGAGCTACACCGCCTCGGTGTCGAGTGCCGTACCAGTCACCTGTTCGGCATCACCACAATCCAGCGAGCCCCCTGACGGAATCGAACCGTCGACCTTTTCCTTACCATGGAAACGCTCTGCCGACTGAGCTAAGGGGGCGTGGCCGTCGTTCGCATCTCTGCTCGCTGCGGCCTCCAAAAGATTACACACACTATCGCGCAGTACAAAATCAGCACGTCAGGGCGCATAAATCGCAAATGCAGCGGTGCGGTCGCATGGCCACCGACGCCGGATCGCCACCGGCCGGGGATCACCCACCCCGAACTCACCACCGCCGACCCCCAACGCACAGCGGCCCCGATCCGCGAGGATCGGGGCCGCTCTGGTGGCAGGTGTAGGATTCGAACCTACGTAGGCATAAGCCGACGGATTTACAGTCCGCTCCCATTGGCCGCTCGGGCAACCTGCCGGGTGTGCGATCTGCGACCGTGTCCCTGATGAGACCGTGTCCCTGATGCGTTGGAAGAATACAACGCACACCCCCCTCGAATGCAAACCGGGTGGATACGAGCGGTTGCGAACCGATAGCGTCGGCGTGGAGAACCCCGTACAACCCGATCCGAAGTGGAGTGCCTCGTGGCTGATTCGTCGTTCGATGTGGTGAGCAAGGTCGACCGCCAGGAGGTGGACAACGCGCTGAACCAGGCCGCGAAGGAACTCGCGACCCGCTTCGACTTCCGCAACACCGACGCCTCGATCGAATGGTCCGGCGACGAAGCGATCACTCTCACGGCAAACACCGAGGACCGGTTGCTGGCCGCTCTCGATGTATTCAAGGAGAAGCTGATCCGTCGCGACCTGTCGCTCAAATCGTTCGACGCGGGCGAACCGGCACAGTCCGGCAAGGTCTACAAGCTGACCGGCACCCTTGTGCAGGGCATCAGCCAGGAGAACGCGAAGAAGATCTCCAAACTGATCCGCGACGAGGGCCCCAAAGGCATCAAGGCACAGATCCAGGGCGACGAACTGCGGGTGACCGGCAAGAAGCGTGACGACCTGCAGGCCGTGATCGCACTGCTCAAGAACGCCGACCTGGACGTGGCCCTCCAGTTCGTCAACTACCGCTGAGCTTCCACAGGTGCCGGCTGCCACCGGCGGACCTGCCCACGGCCTGCGCTGACGTCCGGAATCAGCGCAGGCCGGCCAGGCGTTCCAAACGCTCGATCCGCTCCTCCATCGGCGGATGCGTCGAGAACAGGCGACTCACCTTCTCGCCGCTCCGGAACGGATTGGCGATCATCATGTGCGACTGGGCCGCGATACGCGGCTCCGGCGGCAACGGCGCCGCCTGAGTGCCACGTTCGAGTTTGCGCAACGCCGACGCCAGCGCCAACGGATCACCGGTCAACTCCGCACCCGACTGATCGGCCTGATACTCGCGGGACCGGGACACCGCCAGCTTGACCACTGTTGCCGCGATCGGGCCCAGCAACGACACCAGTAGCAATGCGAACGGATTCGCACCCTGCCGGTTTCCACCGTATGCACCCGCGAACATCGCGAAATTCGCCAGACCCGAGATCACCGCGGCCATCGCCCCTGCCACCGACGAGATCAAGATGTCGCGGTTGTAGACATGGGACAGCTCGTGCCCCAGCACCGCCCGCAACTCCCGCTCGTCGAGGAGATCCAGAATCCCGCTCGTGCAGCACACCGCCGCATTGCGCGGATTTCGTCCCGTCGCGAACGCATTGGGGGCATTTGTCGGACTGACATACAACCGCGGCATCGGCTGATGCGCCGTGGTCGCGAGTTCGCGCACGATCCGATAGATGGCGGGAGCCTGCACTTCGGTGATCGGCTGCGCGTGCATCGCCTTCAACGCCAGCTTGTCGCTGTTGAAATACGCGTACGCATTCATGCCGACGGCGAAGACTATCGACAGGACCAGGATCGTCGAATTCTGAAACAACGAGCCGATGAACACGATCAGTGCCGACATGCCGATCAGCAACGCGGCTGTCTTCATACCGTTCGCGTACCCGTGCACGTCGCATCTCCCCGATCACCGAACCCTGTTACCACCCGACCTCGTCGGGCAGCGAAACTCAGCCGTTCAACGAACCGGGACGCACACCTGGTTCCAGGCGTCGAGTGATCCCGCCGAAATTATCCGACCCGGGCGATCGTGTAGTCCACCAGCCGGCGCAGCGCGTCGTTCGCCGGAACCTGAGGCAGTGCCGCCAGCTCGGCGTGGGCACGATCCGCGAACTCGGCGAGCGTGCGTTTGGCCGCGGCCATCCCCGGTGACCGCACCAGCAGCTCGAGTGCTTCGGCGACGAGATCCTCGTCGACGACGGGCCCGACGAGGATCTCCCGCAGTCGGTCTGCGTCCGGGCCCGAATCGTCCCGCAACGCGTACAACACCGGCAGGGTGTGCACACCCTCACGCAGATCGGTCCCCGGCGTCTTCCCGGAATCCGTGGACACCGACGCGATGTCGATGATGTCGTCGGCGATCTGGAAGGCCGTGCCGACCGCGTCGCCGAGCCGTTCGAGCCGGGCAATGTGCTCGGCGTCGGCACCGGAGAACGTGCCACCGAAGCGACCGCACGCCGCGATGAGCGAACCCGTCTTCTCCCACACCACCCGCAGATAGTGCTCGATCGGGTCTTCGTCCTGGCGCGCACCGATCGTCTCGCGCATCTGCCCGGTCACCAACTCGGCGAACGTTTCGGCGATGATCTGCACAGCGGACGGTCCGAGCGTCGACACGAGCCGTGACGCGTGCGCGAACAGGTAATCGCCGGCGAGGATCGCGATGCTGTTGCCCCAACGCGCGTTCGCGCTGGGTGCGCCGCGGCGCATCGTCGCCTCATCCATCACATCGTCGTGGTACAGCGTTGCCAGATGCACCAACTCGACGACGGTCGCCGCCGTCACAATCGACGGATCCGTCGGATTCGGTCCCAACTGGCCGGTGAGCACCGTGAACAGCGGTCGGAAACGCTTGCCGCCGGCCTTCGCCAGATGCAGCGCTGCCTCGGTCAGGAAGTCCTCGCCGTCGGACAACTCCTCCACGAGTAGGTCCTCGACCCGGGCAAGCCCGTCCCGCACAGCGTCCGCCAAGCCCGGATCGCCGAGATCGACCCCGGCCACCACGGTTCCCGACACCGCGCCGGACGAACCGGCGGTCTGCGCCGCCCCCTCAGTGCTCACGATGACGTACCCATCCTGTTCTGTCGCCTCGGCTCCACCGTAGTGAACCTAGCCGTTCCGCCGGCCGGCCACCTCGTCGAGGCACCGAACCTACACCTGACAAGATGGGCACGTGGTGGAACAACCCTCCGCGCGCGCGTCGCGCACACTCGACAACACCCTGCCCGAACACACCGACATCCTCGTCGTCGGCGCAGGTCCGGCCGGATCCTCCGCTGCGGCCTGGGCGGCCCGCGCGGGACGCGACGTTCTGCTCGTCGATGCCGCCACCTTCCCGCGCGACAAGACGTGCGGCGACGGATTGACCCCCCGTGCCGTCGCCGAACTCGACCGGCTCGGACTCGGTGACTGGCTGCGCACCCACACGGTCAACCGCGGATTGCGCCTCGAAGGTTTCGGGCAGCGACTCGAACTGCCCTGGCCGGACGGATCATTTCCCGCCCAGGGCAGCGCGGTCCCCCGCACCGAACTCGACGACCGTATCCGCCGCACCGCGGTCGACGCCGGGGCACGCATGGTCGACGGCGCAAAGGCCGTAGCCGTCGACCGGGACAGCGACCGTGTCGCCTCGGTGACCCTGCGTACCTCCGGCGGGCTTCGTACCGTCACGTGCCGGCATCTCGTCGTCGCGGACGGTGTGCGATCCCCCCTCGGAAAAATCCTGGGCCGGACGTGGCATCGGGACACCGCGTACGGCGTCGCCGCGCGCGCCTACGCGACCTCGCCGCGCAGTGACGACCCGTGGATCACCTCGCATCTCGAACTGCGCGACCCGGCCGGGGTACTCCAGCCCGGATACGGCTGGGTGTTCCCACTGGGAACCGGCGAGGTCAACATCGGTGTCGGAACACTCGCGACGGCCGCGCGCCCGGCATCGGGGTCGCTGCGGCCGCTCATCGACCTGTATGCCGCGCAGCGCCGCCCGGAGTGGGGTCTCGGCGACGTGACCCGGGTCGCGTCGGCACTGCTCCCGATGGGTGGCGCCGTGAGCGGGATCGCCGGACGCAACTGGGCTGTGATCGGCGACGCCGCCGCCTGTGTGAACCCGCTCAACGGCGAGGGCATCGACTACGGACTCGAAGGCGGCCGTCTGATCGCGGGCGTTCTCGATGCCGGCGACCTCACCCACCTGTGGCCTGCCCTGCTGCGCGAACGCTACGGCCGGGCATTCTCCGTGGCCCGGCGACTCGCGGGTCTGCTGACACTACCCCGGTTCCTGCCTGCGACCGGCCCGATCGCGATGCGATCACGCGCGATGATGTCGGTGGCGGTGCGGGTGATGGGCAATCTCGTCACCGACGCCGACGCCGACCTCGTCGCACGCGCCTGGCGGGCCGGGGGACGCACGTCGATGCACTGGGATCGGCGGCCCCTGTTCGCTTGAACGGCCGCCCCTGCGCGAATCGAACCCTGCGCGAATCGCACCCAGCGTTTATCGCACAGCGGTGTTATCGCACTGCGGTGTTATCGCACTGCGGAATGCAACGCCACGATTCCACCCGTCAGATTGCGCCACCGCACCGACTTCCAGCCTGCCGCTTCGATCCGCAACGCCAGATCCTGCTGGTTCGGCCACGCACGGATCGACTCGGCCAGGTAGACGTACGCGTCGGGATTGCTGCTCACCGCGCGGGCAACCCGCGGCAGCGTCCGCATGAGGTATTCCATGTATACGGTGCGCAGCGGCTCCCGGACCGGTGTCGAGAACTCGGACACGACGAGACGCCCACCGGGCTTGGTGACCCGCGCGATCTCGCGGAGACCCGCGTCGAAATCCGAGACATTGCGCAGCCCGAACGAAATGGTGGCGGCGTCGAATACACCGTCCGCGAACGGCAGCGCCATCGCATCACCGGCCACCATCGGCACCTGCCGGAATCCACCCGCCTTCAACATCCCCGTCGAGAAATCCGTGGCGACCACCCACGCGCCGGACCGACCCAGTTCGACGGTCGACACGCCGGTGCCCGCGGCGAGATCGAGAACCGTCTCCCCCGGCTTCAGATCCAACGCCGCACGCGTCGCTCGGCGCCACGCGCGATCCTGCCCGAACGACAGCACCGTATTGGTCAGGTCGTACCGCTCGGCGACACCGTCGAACATGGATGCGACCTCGTGCGGGTCCTTGTCGAGGGACGCGCGCGATCCGTGAGTAGTTGCCACGGCCGAAACGTTACCCGCTACGCAGAACGTCAGGCCGCTACGCAGAACGTCAGGCCGCTACGCGGTGGGTCCAGCTGCTACGCGGAACGTCAGGCTGCTACGCAGTGGGTCCAGCTGCTACGCAGTACGCCGCAGGTGGGCCGGGGTCACACCGCGGACCTGCTCGTAGTGCCCGATCAGTTCGTCGCACACCGCCGGCCAGGTACGTCCCAGCACGCCGCGCCGCGCCGCGCCGCCGAATCGTGTGCGCGCCACCGGGTCCAGGAACGCGGCGACCGCGCCCGGCAGCAACTCCGCAAACCGGTCCACCGGCAGGCGGTATCCGTTGCGGCAGTGCGCGACCAGGTCGCGGGGGCCACCGGCGTCGGGTGCGATCACCGGAACTCCGCTCGCCAACGCTTCCTGCACGGCCTGGCAGAAGGTCTCGTGTTCGCCGGGATGGACGAACACGTCGAAACTCGCGTACGCCTGGGCCAGGTCGTCACCGCCGAGTTGCCCGGTGAACACCGCGTCGGGCATGGCCGCCTGTAGCCGCGCGCGTTCCGGGCCGTCCCCGACGATCACCAGCCGGAACCGAGGGTCTCCCGCGAGGACCGCGAGCCGCTCGACGTGCTTCTCCGGGGCCAACCGCCCGACGAATCCCACGACCGCTCTACCGTCCGGATTCCAGGCGCGGCGCACGTCCTCGCTGCGGTGCGACGGTGCGAAACGTGTGGTGTCGACGCCGCGCGCCCAGCGGTGCACCCGCGGGATGCCGTGTGCCTCCAAGTCGGCGGCGGCGGCACTGGACGGGGCGAGCGTGCGATCACAGCTCCGGTGCAGACGACGGGTCCAGCGCCACGACGCCCGCGCGGCCAATCCGAGCCCGTAGCTGGCCGCGAACCCGGCGACATCGGTTTGATAGACCGCGACCGTCGGCACCTGCAACCGACGCGCTGCGGCGACCCCACCCGCGCCGAGCAGGAACGGCGATGCGAGATGAACGACATCGGGCGCGAAGTCGCGCAGGATCTGTACGAGCTGGAACTCCGGTATGCCCACCGGCAGGGAGCTGACCTTCGGGACCATCACCGCAGGTACCCGATACACCGGGACACCGTCGTGGTCGGTGGGTGCCGGCGGCAGCCCGGCAACCGTATCCGGTGCCACGACCAGAGCGTCGTGACCGGTCCGGTCGAGATGCTCGAGGACGCGCAACACCGAGTTGGTGACGCCATTGATGTTCGGGAGGAAGGATTCCGCAACGATGGCTACTCGCACGGCGTCAGCATCCCCGCCCCAGCGGACGGCGCGGGGCGTCCGCGGTGACGGCCCCGCAACCATCCGGCGAATTCTCAGTCGGTTCCGGGCGACGCAATCGGATCGGCGGCGGTCACCCCGTGCGCGCGCCGACGCAAATACAGCAGGATCGGCGCAGCAATCAGCCAGGTGACAACGATCACGGACCCCGCGGGCACGAGTGCGACGCGCGCGTCGCGTCCGGTGACGCGAACAAGGTCGGGGTTGCTGCGGTCGTATTCGACGGCGATGCGCTGCCCGACCGTCAGCCCCGTCGGGTAGAGGACGCCGAGTTCCGGATTGTGGGTGACGCCGTCGGGGGTGACGAAACTGATCGCCGATCGAAGCGACCCGGCCGACAGCACCTCGGCGGTCGCGGTGCCGGTGTCGGCTCCGATGAGCTGATCGTTGCGCCACGCGCCGAGCACCAGGATCACCGACAGGACGGAGATCGCGGCCGCGACGGTGAGCACCGCGCGGCGTGCCCGGACGGTACTCGTCACAGTTGCGCCCGAACAGCCGCATGGAGTTCACGCAGCCCGGCCCGATCGGTAGCGACCTCGAGGACGCGGATTCCACCGGTGGGGACGGTCTGATCGGCGAGCGCGTCGGTCAACCCCGGCAAATCGACGTGGGTGTGCGGAACACGGTAGGCGGCGCACAGCGCGGCCAGGTCCATCCCGTGCGGAGTGCCGAAGACGCGTTCGAACACCCCCGCGTACTGGGGGTCGCCCTGTTCGAGCAATTCGAAGATGCCGCCGCCGTCGTCGTTCGCCACCACGATCGTCAAGTTCTCGGGCCGCGGTTCCGCGGTGCCGATCAGCAAACCGGATGCGTCGTGCAGGAATGTGAGGTCGCCGAGCAGCGCGACGGTTCGGCCATCCTCGTAGGCCAGGGCCGCACCGACCGCGGTGGAGACGGTGCCGTCGATCCCGGCGACTCCGCGGTTGGACAGCACGGTGACATCCCGTTTCGGGTAGCCCACGAGCGCCGCGTCACGAACCGGATTGGACGCACCGAGCAGCAGTTGGTCACCGGGTCGCAGGGCGTCGGTGACGGCCGCGGCGACATGCAGCCCCGTCGCTTTCGGGTGCCGGTCGAGTTGAGTGCGCACCGCCGTGTCGGTATGCGCGGTCAATCGATGGCAGCGGTCGAGCCAGGCCGGATCGGGGCTGCCGGTGACGACCGCGCGGGTACCGGTGGCCAGGACGTTGCCGGACACATCGGGCCAGCGCGGCCCCGTGGTCAGCGCATACACCTCGACGGACGGGTCCGCGAGCAGTTTCGAGACCGACCGGTGCAGCGTCGGCCTGCCGGTGACCACGGCCTTGCGGGGTGAAAGCTGCGGCAGTGCCATCGGATGCACGGGAATGCCGTGCATCGGCGCGGTCGGTTCGGCGACGGTGGGTAATCCGGCAAGTTCCGGCCGGTACGCCGAACCGTGCCCGGAGATGACGACGGTGTCGTCGGTGACGTCGATGTCGAGCGGCACGTCGAGGGTCGCGTGCGTCGTCGTCGTCCATGCGTTGCCGTCGGCGCGCCCCTCCGGGACCGGTCCCTGCACATGCAGGTCGGGCACGAGCGGTTCGCGCAGCGGAATGTCGAAGTGCACGGGTCCGGCATTGCCGGAGCGGGTTCCGCGCGCGGCGGCGAGGACTCGGCTGACGGCCGAACGCCACCGACTGTTCTGCTCGAGGCTGTTCTGCCTGTTCTGCTCGAGACTGTGGTGTTCGAGCCCCTCGGCGAGGCCGAGGCTGATCGTGGCCCGAACTTGGCTGCCGAACAGCCCGAGTTGTTCGACGGTCTGGTTGGCGCCGGAGCCGAGCAGTTCGTACGGCCGGTTCGCGCTGAGCACGACGAGCGGTACCCGCGCATAGTTCGCCTCGAGGACTGCGGGCCCGAGGTTCGCGACCGCGGTCCCGGAGGTCATGACGACCGGAACAGGCCGACCGGACGCGAGCGACAGCCCGATCGCGAGGAATCCGGCGGTGCGTTCGTCGATGCGCATGTGCAGCCGCAGCCGGCCGGCGGTGTCGGCGGCCTGCAACGCGAACGCCAGCGGCGCATTGCGTGAACCCGGGCACAGCACCACATCGCGGACACCGCCTCGGGCGAGTTCGTCGACGACTGCGGTGGCCTGGGCGGTGGACGGATTCACGGCGTCCAGCGTAGTTCGGCGTCCAGCGTAGTTCGGTGTCCGGTGCCGATCGCCGCTCCCCTGGCAGATCTGGCGGGGCGTCACAGCGGGACCGTGACCACGCACGGCGAGAATAGGGATATGCGCACAGTCTTCGATCCTGCCGAACTCGGCACCGGTCGCTTCTACCGGCTCCTGACCGCGACTATCGTGCCGCGGCCGATCGCGTGGGTGTCGACGGTCTCGGCGAGCGGCGTGCCCAATGTCGCGCCCTACAGTTTCTTCACCGTCGCCAGCACCGCGCCGCCGATCGTGCAGTTCACGTCGGTGGGCCGCAAGGACAGCGTCCGCAATATCGAGGAGACCGGCGAGTTCGTGGTCAACATCGCGACGGTGCCGCTGATGGACCAGGTCAATGCGACCTCGGCAGCGTTCGCGCACGATATCGACGAGTTCGCGCGGGTCGGCATCCGGGCCGAACGCAGTGAGCGGGTCCATCCGCCGCGGGTCGCCGAATCCCCCGCGTCGATCGAGTGCACCCTGCACCGGGTGATCGAAATCGGGAACTCGTTCGTGGTGATGGGCGACGTGGTGGCGATCACGGCCCGCCCCGAGATCTTGGCCGACGATCACGCACCCGATTTCACGGCGCTGGCACCGGCCAGCCGGCTCGGCCGCACCGAATGGGGGTTG
This sequence comes from Rhodococcus sp. (in: high G+C Gram-positive bacteria), assembly GCF_049299235.1. Classification (GTDB taxonomy): domain Bacteria; phylum Actinomycetota; class Actinomycetes; order Mycobacteriales; family Mycobacteriaceae; genus Rhodococcus. Next base: position 15,515 of record NZ_JBAQXC010000324.1, read on the forward strand.
GTACCGCAGGTGCGGACACTGGACCGCCCCGAAATCTGAGGTCCGGAAGGGTGTGAGTTAGGGTCGGCTGACTTCCCAGGAGGTGGACATGGCCGAGCACACCCGGACCGCCGCGCGCAGGACAACGACACGCAGGACAACGAAGTTTCTCAAACCTGCCGCACGCGAGCTCGTGCGTGCGCGGGTACTGGCCTGCGAGCAGATCAGCCCGTCGTTCGTGCGCGTCACCGTCGGCGGCGAACGGCTCTCGACCATCGCCCCGATGGGCTTCGACCAGTGGTTCCGCATGTTGTTCCCGGATACCGGCCGGCGCACCCTGCACCTGCCTGAGGCGGCCGGCGACGACCAGTGGTGGCCGCAGCTCCAAGCCATGCCCGACGACATCCGCCCGCTGCTGCGCAACTACACGATCCGCCGCTACCGCACGGCCGGGTCGGGACGATTCGGGGACACCGCGGAGATCGACATCGACTTCGCCGTGCACGGCGATCTCGGGCCGGCATCGGTGTGGGCCGACGCCGCCCGGCCCGGCGACGAAGTGGGTGTGCTCGACGAAGGCATCGTCTATCAGCCGGTGCAGGACGCGCGGTGGCAGCTTCTCGTCGGCGACGACAGCGCGCTGCCCGCGCTTGCGGGAATCCTCGATTCGATGGAGTTCGACGGCCGCGTCGATGTGTTCGTCGAGGTCGCCCACCCGGACGATGTCGCTGCTCAGGATCTGCGGGCGGGGTTCGGCGTGCGGATACATCCGGTCGTGCGGCCGGATCCGGATGCTCGTCCCGGGGTATCCGTGACCGAGGCGGTGCGGTCGGCGGCGCTGCCGGACGGACCCGGCTACGCATTCGTCGCGGGGGAATCGGGGCTGGTCACGGGTGTGCGGCGGCATCTCGTGCGCGACCGTGGCCTACCGAAATCGGCGGTGACTTTCACCGGGTACTGGAACCACGGCGCAGCCGCCTACTGAATCAGCCAGGATGGTATGTCCAGGCCCGCAGAGCCAGGATCACTGTCGATGCCTTTCCGTCCCCGACCCGAGGCCGGAAAGGCATCGTCACTGCTCAGCTCAGCCCGCGTGCTTCTGGATGAGCGCACCCAGGCGGGGAAGCGCCTCGGCGACGTGCTTCTTCGCCGACGGACGCAGCGTGTCGTACACCTTCTTGACGGCGGCCTTCGACGAGCCTTCGATCCGCTTGTCCGTCACACCGAGGAGCGCGTCGGACACCTGATCCTCGCGTGCCACCAGGAAGTCCGCGAACGATCCGTTGCCGCCGAATTCGGTCCAGAACGGCTGGATCTTCTCGACGAACTCGGGCAGCAGCCCCTCGACCGCGCCCGGCACGATCGACGGTCCGACCTTCTTCACCGCGGCGTACCCACCCTTGAGGGCGAGACCCGAGGCGCCCTTCTTGTCCGAGACCTCAGCATCGATCAATGCCTCGACGTCGGTGACGACTGCCGGGAACTTGTCGGCGCCGAGCAGAGCATCACCCAGAGCTGCAACCACTTTCACTGCCTCCATACATGGGACTTGTGTGACCATAGGGACGCCCGAACGATATACGACGCGATAGCAGGCCCCTACGCCGCATTACCCGAGCAGTGCGTGACAGCGCCGCAGCCGGTCGGTCCACCACCGCACCCGCTCGTCGGGAGCGGCCACCTCGGCCAATCGGGCAGGGTCGGGAGTGACCGCGCCGACCGGGATCACCCCGTCGATCATCGTTCTCGCCGGTGCCACATCGACCGTGAAGAAACCACCCGTGCCCAGGCCACAGGCATACGGAAGATCCGGCAACGCGGCCGCGGCAGCCAGCCCCGATCCCATGCCGACAGCGGAATCGAGTGCGCTCGACACCACGACGGGCACCCCGTACTCGGCCAGCTCACCGGCGAGGGCAAGCAACCGCCGAGCCCCACCGAGCGGCGCGACTTTCACCACGGCGACGTCGGCGCCACCGGCGCGGACCACGCGCAGCGGATCCTCGGCACGCCGGATACTCTCGTCCGCCGCGACCGGGACTCCCGGCATCCGACGTCGCACCTCGACGAGTTCGGGCACGGTGGCGCACGGCTGCTCCGCATATTCGAGAGGGCCGTCGGCGGTGAGCGCGTTCAGCGCGGCCACGGCCTCGTCGACGGTCCAACCGCCGTTCGCGTCGACCCGCACGGCGTCGACCAGGTCGCGGACCGCACGTACCCGCGCGAGGTCCTGCGCGAGGTCCTGCCCCTTCTCGGCGACCTTCACCTTGGCGGTGCGTGCTCCGGGGAATCGGGCCACGATCTCGGGTACCCGATCCGGATCGACCGCGGGCACGGTCGCATTGACCGGGACCGCGGTGCGTCGCGGCGCGGGCTCGCCGAGCCAGGCCGATTCGATCGCCGACCGCAACCAGTGCGCGGCCTCCGCATCGCCGTATTCGGGGAACGGACCGAACTCACCCCACCCGGCCGGGCCCTGGATCAGCACGAGCTCCCGACTCGCGATCCCTCGGAACCGCACCCGCATCGGCAGCGATACGACGACCATTCCCGCGAGAATGTCGTCGAGCGGGGGCCGTATCGGTTCGGTCACGGCTGGCCGGGCAGCAACTGGACCATGAGTGCTTCGCAATCGCACAGGAGTGTGCCGTCGGGGGTGCGCAGTTCCGCCGAGCAGAAGATCTTGCGGCCCTCGACCCGGTCGACGTGTCCTTCGACGACGAGTTCGGTTCCGATCGGAGTGATCTTTCGGTAGTTGATGTGCAGATAGCCGGTGCGGGCGATCGGATGCCCGGATGCGTGCACGATCAACCCGAACAAGTCGTCGAACAGCAGCGGGATGGTGCCGCCGTGCACGGCATTGTTGCCGCCGCGGTGGAACAACCGGAACATGCCCCGTTCGCGGACACTGTCGGCGTCGAACTTCTCCAGGAACCACGGCGGCTGCAACAGGCTGCCGCGACCGGGCAGATCCGGATTGAATCCGGCCGGCGATCGCCCTTCCGGTACCTGATGTGCTTCGAGGAGATCGCCGAGTGCCTCGGCCTGCGTTATCGCCTGCTCGACGACGTCGTCCGGTGGGTTGGTCGACACCGCAAGATCCTGCAGTCGACGCAGTGCTTCGACGAACCGGCCGTAGTTCGGACCCGCCTTGACGGGTCGGTACACGGGGAAACCACCGTGGTGCTCGTGTTCGGCATCCACCGACCGGTCCGTTTGTTCGCTCATGTCTCAGCACGCTATCGGCCGTCGGCGCTCGAGGCGTGCCGAACCCACCCACTAGGGTGGCGACGTGACCTTCAATCCTGAGTTGTGGCGTCCCGTTCCCGGATTCGAGAACCTCACCGACATCACCTATCATCGGCATGTCACCCAGGGCACCGTGCGTGTCGCGTTCGACCGGCCGGAGGTGCGCAACGCGTTCCGCCCGCACACCGTGGACGAGTTGTATCGCGTGCTCGACGATGCGCGCATGACCTCCGATGTCGGCGCGGTGCTGCTCACCGGCAACGGGCCGAGCGCGAAGGACGGCGGCTGGGCGTTCTGCTCGGGTGGCGACCAGCGCATCCGCGGCCGCAGCGGCTACCAGTACGCGAGCGGCGAGACCTCCGACACCGTGGACAAGGCGCGGGCGGGACGGTTGCACATCCTCGAGGTGCAGCGACTCATCCGGTTCATGCCCAAGGTCGTCATCGCGCTCGTCAACGGCTGGGCCGCCGGCGGCGGGCACAGCCTGCACGTCACCTGCGACCTGACCCTCGCCTCCCGCGAGCACGCCCGGTTCAAGCAGACCGACGCGGACGTGGGCAGCTTCGACGGCGGCTACGGCAGCGCGTACCTCGCGAAGATGGTGGGCCAGAAGTTCGCCCGCGAAATCTTTTTCCTCGGCGACACCTACACCGCCGAGGAGATGCACCGGATGGGTGCGGTGAACCGGGTCGTCGACCACGCCGAACTCGAGAATGTCGCGCTGGAGTGGGCCGCGAAGATCAACGGGAAGTCGCCGCAGGCGCAGCGCATGCTCAAGTACGCGTTCAACCTGCCCGACGACGGACTCGTCGGGCAGCAACTGTTCGCCGGCGAGGCCACCCGGCTGGCGTACATGACGGACGAAGCCGTCGAAGGCCGGGACAGCTTCCTGGAGAAGCGCGACCCCGACTGGTCGCCGTTCCCCTGGTACTTCTGACCGGTACTTCTGACCGGCAGCCGTCACGACGCCACGCGTGTGATGTCCGCACCGAGCAGTTCTTCGTACTGCTCGGTGCCCACATTCCACGCGATGATCGTGTTCTCGCGCAGCACGGCGCTGTGGAACAGCCCGGTGCGGTCGCCCACGGTGATCGACACCGGCGCTCCCGTGGCGAGCGCCGCGATTGCACCGAAATCACCGCGGCCGGCCAACGCGCGATAGAACGCGTGGTAGCTCGCCGATTCCCCGACCGGTTTCGTCCCGATCGTGCCGAGCAGGTGACCGGCGAGCCACGCCGGGTCGGCGTCGGGAACCCGACCCGGTTCGGCACCGAGCATCGAACCGCCCGTCCCGTCTGTGTCCGACTCTGCACGGCTGTCGGACACTGCGCTGCTGCCCGACACTGCGCTGCTGTCGGACACTGCGCTGCTGCCCGACACTGCACGGCGTTCGAGGTGTACCGCACCGTCGCCGCCACGCAGCATCGGCGCGTACCCCGCGCCGCGAAGCACCTCGAGCGTCGTGGCCGCGTCGGCGCGCGATGTGAGGACCGTCGGGGCGAGTTGCGCCAACCCGATTTTCGTACCGGCGCGACTGCGGCACAGTTCGATCAGCAGGACGGGGTCGTCCGTCACGACCGCGCATCCGAGTTCGACGACGCCGATCGTCCCGTGTGTGCGGGCAACATCGGCGATCAGGTAGTCGAGTGCCTGGGGCATCCCGGTCTGTGCGATTTCGGTCAACCGATCGCGGATCTCGGCGGCGGACGCACCCCGGTCGAGAGCGGACCGGATGCTGGCGGCGCTGAATCGCCAGGTGGTGGCGGTGCCGCGGGATTCGCGGTCGGCCACACTGTCGAGCAACCGCGACAGGTCCGTGGCGGGCGGACCGAACACCACCGCGGTCAGGTCCGCACCGAACACCGCTGTCGTGTGGGCGTCGGCGACGAGCGCGGACACCGCCGCATCGAGGTCGTCGGCGAGTGGTGTTCCGGCAAGCAGGGTTCCGGCAAGCAGGGTTTCGGCAAGTGGCGACGGCGCCCCCAACGCGATCACGCCGAGCAACTCCGCTTCGCGTAGTGCCGGCCCGATCAGGTCGGTGAGCAGCGCGGCATCGAAAGCAGGTGAGCGCCACCTGACGGTGGCGGTGATGTCGTCGAGCGTCGTCGCCGATTCGGCGGGCAGCTCGCAATAGGTCCGGACCAGATCCCGACGAAGATGCTCGAACACCGAGGCCTCGAGCTCGGCGACCAGTGTGCGCTCTGCCAGCGGTGAGTCGTTCGACGTCCACCACTGCCGCAGCAGTGTCGCGCCGCGTGCCGGCGTCGATGCCGCCCGCCACGCGGCGGCGGACGGGCCGACCCCCAGCCCAGGTGATGTGGTCGGTGGCGGATTCTTCCTGCCGCGCCCCCTGGCCGGTTCCGGCGGCTCCGCATGCTGGAGGACACCGATGTCGACTGCCAGATACAGCGCCAGCGTCACCTCGCCGGTGTCGGCATCCCATTCCTTCGCGAAGGCGCGCACGGTCCGCACCCCGACCGTGCCGGATTTGAGGAGCGGAATCAGCTCGCCGTCTGCTCGATCCGCCAGCGCCGAGATCCGTTCGATCATGCGCAGCAGACGCGCGGTGGCCTCGGTGCCGACGTGATCGGACTCGACCGGCGTTGTCGCAGGCTCCGGTTTCGCGGGGTGGAACGGCAGGCGCCACTGCTCACCGCGCAGCGCCAATGTCACCTCGAGCGGCATCACCGCAGTCCCGCGATAGTTGTCGGAGACAAGCAGCCCGCGTGCCACCGCCCAGTCGCCGGGCCGGGGGGTCCTGTCTCGGCGCGCTCCGTACCTACGATCGAACAGGTCCCGAAAGTAGTTCACCGCGGCACCCGTCTCGGCGATCTCGTCGAGGAGATCCCGTTCGTCGGCGGGCGCGGATTCGACCAGTGCCCGGACAGCGTCGGCGTCCCGGAAGTACGCGATGACGCGGTCGGCGAGGTCCTGCTTCCGACCGTCGACGCGGCAGCCGAGGACTTTCAGCAGCGGCTGCAGTTGCGCGATGGTCATGGACTCGATGTGATCGCGGATCGGTTCGCCGAGCGGCGCCGACACCGGCGGGAATTCCCGGACCGTGACGAGGGCTCCGCTGCCGTCGGGCCAGGCCAGGGCCGTAGCAGCGAGATCCGCGAGGATCGGAGCGAGCGTCGCGGCATCGGTGTCGAGCCATGTTGCGATGTTCTCGATCGACGGTGTCTGCTCGAGCATGTGCTGCAGAGTGATCGCACCGAGTGCTTCGAGATGCGGCAGGGGCTGACGGCGCAGGGCCGCCACGATGGAGTTCACGCTGTCGAGGCGTGCGGTCGCGCCACTGATGTGTGCCGGCCAGGGCGCGACCAGGACATCGGGGCGCCGGCGCAGAACGTCGGCGAAGTGATCCGCGTGGAGTGATGCCAGGTACCGGGTGAGCGGTGCGGAGGCAGACATACCCGCAGAGTATCGGCCGTCCGGCACACTATCGACCAGCAGCATCGACGAGCAACTGCATCGACGAGCAAGGTAAGGAGATCTCCCGTGGAGATACTGAGCAGTCGGACGATTCTGCGTCCGCGCGACTACGCGGCAGCAGTCGAGTTCTACGGAACAACTCTCGGCCTGGCGATCGCACGGGAGTACCCGGGCGGCACGGTCTTCTTCGCCGGTCAGGGCTTGATCGAGATTGCGGGGCACGGCGGGGGTGACGAACCGACCCACTTCCGGGGGGCACTCTGGCTCCAGGTGCGCGATGTGTACGACGCCCAGACTCGACTCGAAGCGGCGAGCATCGAGATCACACGGGAGGCCCGACAGGAGCAGTGGGGTCTGCACGAGTTGTGGATCGCGGATCCGGACGGCGTCCCCGTCGTGCTGGTGCACATTCCTCCGGACCATCCGATCCGCCGGGACACCCGATAACCCAGGGCTCCAGAGCGATCCTGCCCGAAATGCCGCCGAGTCGATACGTGAATCTGCCCACATAGTGGGACGCCCCTCGTCGCCACTACCTCGCATAACGACTTCGAGACGCTTCCGCGTCAATTGATCTTCACTGTACTTTCACCTCCCCAATACCTCACAATGTTGTGATGTGACCGCTGAGTTCCTCGTTCTCCTGGTAGTCGTAGTAACTGCCCTCGCCTTCGACTTCACCAACGGGTTTCACGACACCGGAAACGCAATGGCCACGTCCATTGCCACGGGTGCTCTCAAACCCAAGGTGGCAGTAGCCCTCTCCGCGGTACTCAACTTGGTGGGCGCGTTCTTGTCCGTCGAAGTCGCGGCCACCGTCGCGAAGGGTGTCGTCGATCTGGACAGCACCGGCGGCGAGGAACTCCTCACCATCGTGTTCGCCGGACTCGTCGGCGGCATCCTGTGGAATCTCGCGACCTGGCTGTTCGGCCTTCCGTCCAGTTCGTCGCACGCGTTGTTCGGCGGACTCATCGGCGCCGCACTCGCCGCCATCGGCATCCAGGGCGTCGTCTGGGACGGCGTTCTCGGCAAGGTCATCATTCCCGCGTTGCTCGCGCCGGTGGTCGCCGCACTCGTCGCCACCATCGGAACCTGGGCAGTACATCGCCTCACGCACGATATTCCCGAGAACCATCGCTCCCACGGCTTCCGCATCGGTCAGGTCGGTACCGCCTCGCTCGTCTCCCTCGCGCACGGCACCAACGACGCCCAGAAGACAATGGGCGTGATCTTCCTTGCGCTCGTGGCGCACGGCACCATCACCTCGGACGCGGAGATGCCGTTCTGGGTGAAGTTCTCCTGTGCCGTCGCGATCGCTCTCGGCACCTACCTCGGGGGCTGGCGGATCATCCGCACTCTCGGCAAGGGCCTGGTGGAGATCTCACCGCCGCAAGGCATGGCAGCGGAATCGTCGTCGGCGGCGATCATCCTCACGTCCAGCCATTTCGGCCTGCCACTGTCGACGACACACGTCGCGACCGGCTCCATCCTCGGCACCGGCCTCGGCACCAAATCGGCCGACGTGCGCTGGGGTGTCGCCGGCCGGATGGCGGTCGCCTGGCTGATCACGCTGCCGTCCGCCGCCGTCGTCGGCGCGATCTGCTGGGGCATCGCTCACCTGGTCGGCGGCCTGCCCGGTGTCCTGGTCGTCTTCGCGATCCTGTGCGCACTGGCCGGATTCATGTACCTCCGGTCGCGCAAGCAGCCGATCGACGCATCCAATGTCACCGACGAATGGGACGGCGGAACGGACGTGGACACGGCTACGGACACGGACACGGACACGGCTGCGGTATCGGCACCTCGACCGATCGACTCGAAGGAACACCTGTGAATCTGCTGACACACACCCTGAGTTCGCTGTGGCAGGTCGTCCTGGTCGGCCTGATCTTCGGTGCCGGTCTACCTGCGCTGTTCGCGCTCGGGATGCGCTCACTGGCGTCGGGAGGAACCGACGACAGCAGCCGACCGACCCCATTCGGGATGTTCGGCGCCGTTGTCTGTTTCACCGTGGTTGTAATCGCCATCATTGCGGGAATACTGCTGCTGACTGCGGACTTCCTGTCCAGCAGTCTCGGCATCACCCTGTTCTGATCGCACCGGGAAAGAAGGACATTGCCCACCTATTCGCTCCGCTCGGTTCTCGACTGGCTGCGCGCCGGCTACCCCGAAGGCATCCCTGCCAAGGACCATTTCGCGCTGCTCGCGGTGCTGCGTCGACGGCTGACCGACGACGACATCGCACAGATCGTGGAACTGTCCATCTCGACCGCCCACGAACATCCCGAACGCCACGTCGACTACGACACTCTCGAGCAGATCATCGCGGGCGTGCTGCGCGAGGACCCGACGGACGACGACGTCGAACGGGTCGTCGAACGGCTCACGGCCGGGGGCTGGCCGGTGGTGACCGAGACCGTCGACTCCGAGACCGCCGACTCCGAGACCGTCGACTCCGAGACTGCAGTCTCCGGACCTGACGGAAACGAGGCCGATCGCAGATCGCACCGAGCGACGTCGTGATCCTCCCCCCGTTCCTGACCTCGGTCATCGGGTGGCTTCGTGCCGGCTACCCGGAGGGGGTGCCGGAGCAGGACTACGTCCCCCTGTTGGCGCTGCTCACCCGCCGCCTGGCGGAGGACGAGGTCACCCAGGTCGCCGACGCGCTGATCGATGCCGGTGACCTGCCCATCAGCAAGACCGACATCGCCGTGCTCATCACCAAGATCACCAACGAGATCCCGCTGGATCGGGACGTGGACCGGGTGCGGCGTCACCTCGAAGCAGGCGGCTGGCCCCTGACAGGCCACGAACTGTGACCGGCCGGCTCGAGATCCTGCCCGTTCCATCCGGCCGGGACGCCGTCGCGATACTTCCTGCCCTGCGCCGGATGCTCGACGGCGACGGCCCGGCGCTGCTGCCCGTACCCGCCGACGACGACCGTGAGATCCGCAGACTGGCCGACGCGCTGCATCCCGGACAACCCATCGCAGACGGTATCGGGCTGGTGACAGCCACGTCCGGCACCACCGGAACACCGAAGGGCGCCCAGTTGACGGCACGCGCCCTGCGCGCCAGCGGCGACGCCACCCACGAACGTCTCGGCGGGACCGGATCGTGGCTGCTCGCGCTGCCCGCCCGTCACATCGCCGGAATGCAGGTGCTGCTGCGCAGCCTGCTCTCCGGAACCGATCCGGTCGTCGTCGACGTCGCGGGCGGTTTCGACCCGGCGGCCCTCCCGGCCGCGGTCGCCGCGATGAGCGGGCCGCGCCGGTACTCGTCGATGGTGCCGACCCAACTGATCAAAACCCTCGAACATCCGGACGCCACGCGTGCCGTCGCCGAACTCGACGCGGTGCTGCTCGGCGGCGCCGCAACCCCGACACCGGTGTTGCGTCGCGCCCACGCCGCCGGAATCACCGTGGTACGCACCTACGGGATGAGCGAGACGTGCGGCGGCTGCGTCTACGACGGGGTGCCCCTGAGCGGCGTGGAGGTGCGGGTCGACACCGCATCGCGGGTATGGCTCGGCGGCGCCACCCTCGCGTCCGGCTATCGCGGCCTGCCGGACCATCCCGGATTCGCCGAGCCCGGCTGGTTCCGCACCGACGACGCCGGGATCGTCGACGGCGGGTTACTGCGCATCCTGGGCCGACTGGACGAAGCCGTATCCACCGGCGGGCTGACCGTGGTGCCGCAGGTCGTCGAGGCGGTCCTGATCGAGCATCCGTCGGTGCGGGAGGTGGCCGTGATCGGCCTGCCCGACCGTCGGCTCGGACAGCGCGTGGTCGCCGTCGTCGTCGCGGCGCCGGGTGCCGCCCCCGACCTCGGTGTGTTGCGCGACCACGTGTCGACAACGCTCGACCGCACCGCGGCGCCGCGTGAACTGCATGTGGTCGATGCGCTGCCGCTCAGGGGTCCGGGCAAGGTCGACCGCCGCGCGCTCGTCGCCCGATTCTCCTGACATCCGGCGTGAGTGCGAAGATCGACTCATGGCAACCGCTGGTCAATGGCTCGAAGGCGCCCGCCCGCGCACCCTGCCCAACGCGATCGCCCCGGTCATCGCCGGTACCGGCGCCGCCGCGGCGATCGACGGGGCGGTGTGGTGGAAGGCGCTGCTGGCGCTACTCGTGGCGTTGCCTCTCGTCATCGGCGTGAACTTCGCCAACGACTATTCCGACGGCATCCGCGGCACCGACGACGATCGGGTCGGCCCGTTGCGGCTGGTGGGTTCCGGCCTGGCGTCGCCTGCCAGCGTCAAGGGTGCGGCGTTCGTGTGCTTCGGGATCGGCGCGGTCGCCGGCATCGTTCTGGCCGCGACCAGCGCGTGGTGGCTGATTCTCCTCGGCGCGGTGTGCATCGTCGGCGCCTGGCATTACACCGGGGGTCGCAGCCCGTACGGCTACAGCGGTTTCGGTGAGATCGCGGTGTTCGTGTTCTTCGGTCTGGTGGCGGTGCTCGGCACCCAGTTCGTGCAGGCGGGCCGGGTGACGTGGGCCGGTCTGGCGTGCGCGGTCGCGATCGGTTCACTGTCGTCGGCGGTGCTGGTGACGAACAACCTGCGGGACATTCCCACCGACACGGTCAGCGGCAAACGTACGTTGGCCGTGCGGCTCGGCGATCCACGCACCCGCACCCTGCATCTGGCCCTGATGGTCGTGCCGTTCGTCGCGACCCTCACGCTCGTCGCGGTGACTCCGTGGGCGCTGGCCGGTCTGCTGGCGGTACCGTTCGCGGTGCGCGCGCACGCGCCGGTCCGGGCCGGCGAGCAGGGCATGAGCCTGATTCCGGCGTTGCGGGATTCGGGGCTCGCGATGCTGGTGTGGGCGCTCGCGACCGCGCCGGCCCTCGCGTTCGGCTGAGGGCAGACGCGGCGGCGATCAGTTGCCGTCGGGCACGAACATGCCGAGCACGAGGTTGACGATGGAGATGATCAGAGCGCCCCACACCGCGGCCCAGAATCCGTCGAGAGACAGGCCGTAGTCGGTGAACGAGCTGATCCACGACGTCAGCCACAGCATCAACGCGTTGACGACCAGCGTGAACAGGCCGAGGGTCAGAATCACCAGGGGCAGCGACAGCAGTTTCACGAACGGCTTCACGAGGGCGTTGACGATCGTGAAGATCACCGCGAGGACGAGCAGGGCCAGAACGACGTTTCCGGTGATTCCGTCCGCGCCTTCCATCTCGCCGATCGTGACGCCCGAGACGAGGGTGGCAGCGAGCCACAGCCCGACCGCGTTGATGACCAATCGCAGGATCAGTGATGTCATACCCGCCACTGTTACACACGTTTGCGTGTGTGTCGGGTGAGGCCGGATACAGGGTCAGGCAGCACGGTCGAGGCGGTCGTGCAGCAACCGACGCAGTTCCCCGCGGGCGACGTGCGCGTCGACGAGTCCGATGGCGGTCTCGTCGTCTGAGCGCAGAATGCCGAGCAGCAGGTGTTCGGCACCGATGAACCGCTCGCGGCGGGCGATCGCCTCACGCAGGGCCAGTTCGAGTGTCTTCTTGGCGCCACGAGTGAACGGGATGTGTCCCCAGCGACCGTAACGGCCACCTCCGGTCGACGGGCGATCGAGGATGCCTTCCCCGAAGGAGAACTCGAGGCGTTCGCGGATGGCGTCGAGGTCGATACCGATGCTGTCGAGTGCCTCCGCATCGTCCGGGCCGAGCGCGCCGGATCGTAGACCGGCGCGGATCGCGTCGGCGGTCAGCCCGGTGCCCGTGAGCTGGTTGTGCAGCGAGCCATCGGCGTTGACGAGCACCCCGAGCAGCAGGTGCGCGGGGCCGATCTCGTCGGCGCCGAGCGTCCGGGCCTCGGTCTGCGCGGTGACGACGGCGGAGCGGGCACTGTCGGTGAATCGTTCGAACATCGTGGTTACCTGCGCTTCCGGTTGTACTTCTGGTGGACGGCCTGCCTGCTCACCTCGAGCGAGTCCGCGATGGCCTGCCATGACCAGCCCTGGGCACGGGCGTTCTCGACCTGGATCGCCTCGAGTCGTTCGAGCAGTCGCCGCAACGCCCGGACGGCACGCAGACCCTCGGCAGGGTCGGGGCTCGCGGCGGACGCGGCGAGCGTCGTGGCGTCACCCGCAGTGTCAGCACTCACATGTGTCAATGTAGGTTGACATTCCCACACTGTCAACACTCATTGACATTCAGCCTCCAGGCGCCGGATAGCGCGCGACCGCACCGTCGACCGCACGCTGCAATTCGTCCGCGGCCCGACGGGTGATCTCGCGGGGCGTTCCGACCGGCAGCGGCACCGGCATGGCGATGAAGACGCTCGCGGGTTTCCGCGGATCGTTGTCCGGTCCGTAGGCGATGCCGATGGCCACGAGCACCGGCGACTCACCGAGCGCGGCGGCGCGCCGCACGATATGACCGATACCGCTGCCTACCGCCTGCACCCGCGCCGGGTCACCGGTATTGCAGGTTCCCTCCGGGAAGATCGCCAGGGCATCGCCCCTGCTCAGACGCGTGGCGGCGACGTCCATCATGCAGCGGCCGGCATCGGCGACGGCCCGCACCCCGTGGTTCTTGGCACGGAACACCGGGATTCCGCCCATCATGTCGATCTCGCAACGCTGCCGCGGTCCGCGGAACAGTTCGTCCTTCGCCAGCACCCGGGTACGGCCGATCAACGCGCGCAGCGGCGACCGCCACGCGGTCGCGGCGAGCGTGTACTGATCACTGTGGGTCAGATGGTTCGCGACGACGATCACCGGCGCACCGTCTCCGACCACCTCGCGCAGCGCCTCACGAGCACCGGCCCGGTAGTGCACGCGGGGACGGAATCGAGCCGCGAGCATCGCATACGCCGCCGTCGCGAGCGCGCGGGGCTGCTGGTGATCGCGATAGAAATCGTAGACGGCGAGGTAGTTCGCCAGGGTCACCTCGGGGCGATCCATGTTTTCACGGTACGCGCCCGATCGGCACGACGGCCCAGTTCAGACAGTCCAGACCCCGGTCGACGCAAACGCCCGCAGGGTTCCGGCCGGCCCGGCGAGATCCAGTCCTTCGGACGCGACCCAGTCGTCGGAATAGTAGGTTTGCCCGTAGCGTTCCCCGCCGTCGCACAGCAACGTCACGACACTGCCCCGGCGACCCTCGACGAGCATCTCGGCAACGAGCCCGAACGCGCCCCACAAGTTGGTGCCGGTCGATCCGCCCACGCGCCGACCGAGAACCTCACTCGCGTGTCGCGCGGCCGCGACGGACGCGGCGTCGGGAACCCGGATCATCCGGTCGACGACCTCCCGGACGAACGACGGCTCCACGCGCGGGCGTCCGATCCCCTCGATCCGGGACGGCATCCCGGTCGTGTAGTCCGCTGAGCCGGTCGCGTAACCGCCGAAGAAGGCCGAGTTCTCCGGGTCGACGACCGCGAGCCTGCTGCGATGACGCTGGTACCGCAGATAGCGCCCGATGGTGGCGCTGGTACCGCCGGTGCCCGCACCGACGACGATCCATTCCGGCACCGGATGCTCCTCGAGCCGCAACTGCGCGAAGATCGACTCGGCGATGTTGTTGTTGCCGCGCCAGTCGGTGGCCCGTTCGGCGTGGGTGAACTGGTCCATGTAGTGGCCGCCGAGCTCGGTGGCCAGGCGCTGCGCCTCGGTGTAGATCTCCGGTGGCCGGTCGATGTAGTGGCAGCGACCGCCGTGCGCCTCGATCAACGCGACCTTCGCGGCACTGGTACTGCGGGGGACCACCGCGACGAACTCGAGGCCGAGCAGGTTCGCGAAGTACGCTTCGCTCACCGCGGTGGAACCGGACGATGCCTCGACGATCGGGGTGTCCTCCCTGATCCAGCCGTTGCACAGGCCGTACAGGAACAGCGATCGGGCGAGCCGGTGCTTGAGACTGCCGGTGATGTGCGTCGACTCGTCCTTGAGGTAGAGCGCGATGCCCCAGTCGGCGGGCAGCGGGTAGCGCAGCAGGTGCGTGTCCGCGCTGCGTTGCGCGTCGGCCTCGATGAGCCGGACCGCGTTGTCGGCCCAGCCCCGCGGAACCGATCGGTCGACCGAGTCCGCGGTTCCCGCGTCGGTCATCTGCCGTCCTGGCCGCGCAGGCGGGCCTCGAGGTCGGCACGGTCGGCGCGGCGCCTGGCGTCGACGTCGGCGATGCCTTCGTTCACCCTCCGGCGCAGCGGGGCGAACAGCACGAGGGACAGAGGCAGCGCGATGAGGACACCGAACAGTGCTGCGATGACGAGCGGGATCTCGACGTCGAAGGCGCGCGGGATATAGAGGATCAGGGCGGCAAGGACGACGACCAGCAGCATCCGGGCGAGCGAGTACAGAACCACATCGCGGACGAGCGTCCCCTTACCGGTAGCTGCCTGCGGGTCCGGATCCGGGCGATTGTCGGCTGCGTCGTTCACGTGTCCGTCGTTCACGTGTCCAGGGTAGCCGTCCGCCGCGCCGCGAATATCCGTACATATCGTCCGTTTTGTCTATTACTTCCGCTTTACCAGCCGTAGACCGTTCGAGCAACCGAGGGTTTCGATGTCAACATGGCGGGGAACAACCGATCGAAACACCCGATCACGACGAAACTCCCGATCACGACGAAACTCCCGATCACGGCAAAACACCGTTCACGACGAAACACCGTTCACGACGAAACACCGTTCACGACGACAACCCATCAGACGACAACTCCGGAGGACTACAGCAATGAGTGCACCTACCTTCAACGGCACCAAGGAATCTCTGCTGACACCCGGTCAGGTCGCGGCGC
This sequence comes from Rhodococcus sp. (in: high G+C Gram-positive bacteria), assembly GCF_049299235.1. Taxonomy (GTDB): domain Bacteria; phylum Actinomycetota; class Actinomycetes; order Mycobacteriales; family Mycobacteriaceae; genus Rhodococcus. Next base: position 30,926 of record NZ_JBAQXC010000324.1, read on the forward strand.
TCTTCCACGTCGACCCCAAGACGGTGACCCGGTGGGCACACGCCGGGCGGTTGGGCTCCCTGCGCACCCCGGGCGGACACCGACGCTTCCGCGAGACAGAGGTTCTGGCCCTGCTGCGCTCGCTCACGACCGAAGCCACCACCCACTGACGTCGCAAACTCGACTCGATCGCGCCGATCACCTCGGCGTATCCGTCATCCGGATCAATCCGGCAAACCCGGCGACGCGGTGGGAACACCTGACGGTGTCATCGCTGGTACCACCACATAGACTGGGTAGAACAGTTCCCCACGGCCCGGTCCGGATCGGCGGGGCGCATACACGGCAAGGAGGTGCATCGTGCTCTATCTGCTGGCATTCATCGGTGCGGTAACACTCGCGGTTCTGCTGTGGAAGGCGTTCGGTCCGGCAACACACTCACAGTCCGGCCGGGTACTCGGTCCGGACGACGATCCCGAATTCCTGTGGAAGATGGATCGTGATGCCCACCGCCGCCGCGCCGACGGTCAGGACAGCGGCGACTGAATTCCCGACCGGCGAGGGAAATCCGCGGCGATGTCCGCAGCCAGGCCGAGCAGCGCGCGACGGGTGCGTCCGTGGAGGCGATCCAGGTCGACCTCCGCGCCTTCCTCCAGATGCGGATCGAAGGGCAGGACTCGTACCGCGCGGCACCGTTGCGCGAAGTGCCCGATCAGTCGATCGACGTCGACCTTGCCGGACTGTGGTCGCACGCCGTTGACCACCGCCACCGACTGGGCAACCATGTCGCGGTATCCGTGCGCGTCGAGCCAATCCAGGGTTGCCGACGCACTGCGCGCCCCGTCGACCGAACCCGAACTGACGACGACCAGTGCGTCGGCGTTCTCGAGAATCGCACGCATCGCCGAGTGCATCAGACCGGTTCCGCAGTCGGTGAGAACAATGCTGTAGTACCGCTCCAGCGTCGACAGGACTCGCTCGTAGTCCTGCGCGCTGAACGCCTCCGACACCGCCGGATCACTGTCCGACGCGAGAACCTCGAGACGGTGCCGGTTCTGCGAGGTGTATGCGCGCACGTCACCGTAGGTGCGGACCCGCGATTCGTCGCGCAGCAGCGTACGCACGGTCGCCGGGGTCTCCGACGGGACCTTCTGACTGAGTGTGCCGCGGTCCGGGTTCGCGTCCACCGCGATGACGCGGTCCCCGCGCAGCGCCGCGAACGTCGATCCGAGGGTGACCGTCGTCGTGGTCTTGCCGACCCCGCCCTTCAGGCTGAGCAGAGCGATGCGGTAGCAGCCGACCAGCGGTTGCCGGACCTGGTCACCCAATTCGAGCCGGTTCCGATCGCGGCTGTTGTCACCGACATTGATGCGACCGCCCGTGCCCTGGTACAGCGCGCGTCGCCAGCCCCGCGTGGGCGGCGGCACCACCCGGCGCACCAGCAGCGACGCATCGAGGTCTTGTGCAGACGGTCGCTCCACCCCGGCCGACGGTCGCTCCGCTCCGGCAGACGGCCCTCCTGCTGTTCTCTCCGGCATCGCCCGTCCCCCGTCCTCGTACCCCACCTACGACCGCCGAGGACGATAGCAGGATCAGGTCAGGCCGGCGTAGGAGTGCAGACCGGACACCACCATGTTGATGATGAACAGGTTGAACAGCATGGCGACGAAGCCGGCGACGTTGATCCACGCCGCGCGGGTGTTGCGCCAACCCGACGTCGCACGCGCGTGGAGGTACGCAGCGTAGACGACCCAGGTGATGAACGAAACGGTTTCCTTCGGGTCCCAACCCCAGAAGCGGCCCCACGCGGCTTCCGCCCAGATCGCACCGAGGATGATGCCCGCACCGAACAGCGGGAAGGCGATGATCGTGGTGCGGTACGCCAAGCGGTCCAGGACCTGCGGATCCGGCAGTCGCTGCGCGGTGCGGCCGAGCACACCGGGACCCTCGGAGCCCTTCGGGTGCCGGATACGCAGCAGGAACAGCAGGCTGGCGACACCGGAGACGAGGAAGATGCCACTGCCGATGCAGATGATCGTCACGTGGATCGGCAACCAGAACGACTTCAACGCCGGCACGGTGGGCGCGGCATCCGCGTACAGCACGGTCGCGGCCAGGAACATCAGGATCAGCACCGGCACGAGCACGTAGACCCACATGATGCGATAGGCGGGCTTGCGCAGCGCCACCAGGCCGAACAGGATCGACGCCGCGCAGGCCATCGACACGAACTCGTACATGTTGCCGAGCGGGAACCGCTCGGTGGCCAGGCCGCGCAGCACGATCGAGACGACCTGCAGCGCCGCGACGACCACCACGAGGGCGCGACCCATATTGCCGAGCCGCTCCGACATCGTCCGGCTCGGTGGGCCGTCGACCCGTCCCGGAACCAGCGGACCGTCGGCGGGTGCACCGACGGTAGTCAGTTCGCGTTCGAGTTCGCGTTCGGCGACCCGATCGGCCCGATAGGTGGCGTACTCGGCGACGAGCAGCACCAAGGCCAGCACCAGCACTGCGAAGGCGGATTCGAAAGCCCAATCGCTGTACCGCGCGAGCGTCTCGTTGGCAATCATGCGTTCTTCTCCTCTGCGGCACCGGCAGCGTCATGGCCGAGCAGGCGCGCCACCAGGCGGTCGAACTCGTCTCCCCAGCCCGCCTGATCCGTGCGGGCCAGACCACCGAGCTCTACTACGGTTCGTCGTTCGCCGTCTGTCACTGTACCGGCCGGATACACCCGGACCCAGACACGTCGACGTTTCACCAGCAGCGACACGAGCAGGCCCGCCATCATGGTCAGCGCCGACACCAGCACCCATTGCTGCGCCGGATCGTGCGACACCTGCAGGTTCACGAAGTCGACGGCACCGTCGAACCGGACTTCGGTGCCGTCCGGCAGGGTGGCGCTCTCCCCCGGACGCAGGTTCACCCGGTCCTGTTTGACGAGGCGCCCCTGATTGATCAGCTCACCATTGAGCGAGAACAGCGACTGCGGACTACCGGTATCGAGACCGGAATCGCCCTTGTAGATGTCGATGGCAACAGCCGGATCCAGCATCGCCGGGAACGCCGACGACAGCAGCGTGCCGTGCAGCGCGGCTGTCGGCGCGAACAGACCCTCGATCGCGATCTGGTTCTTGCGTCGCTCGTCGGCGTCCGGGAACATGCCGCCCGGTGGGTCGAACCGCATAGCGCCGCTGCTCAGGAACGTCTGCGGGTCGTCGGGGGCGAACTGCAGCGTCTCGGTGCGGGTCTCACCGTTCGGCCAGGTCACCGTGAACGTCGGCGCGAATCCGTGGCCCTGCAGGTAGACGCGGTCACTGCCGACCCGCAGCGGATGGTTCACCTTCAACTCGGCCTGCCGCCACGTGTTCGAGGTGATGTCGTCGCCGTACTGGTAGTCGATGTTCGAGGTGAACATCTCGGCCTGACCGTTGTCGAGGTAGTCGGCCCGGAAATCGTTCACGCGGATACACATCGGATTGAGGCCGGTTCCGTCGAGGGTCACACCGGCCCGGAACGAGTCGAACGACGCCGGTGAGGTCGTGCAGAACTCTTCCCCGTGTGCGATGAGAATCCGTTGCCCCTCGTAGCCGAAGAGCTTGCCCAACGCGATCGTCGCGAGCAGCCCGACCAGTGAGATGTGGAAGACGAGGTTGCCGAACTCGCGCAGGTAGCCCTTTTCCGCGGACAGGGTCAGCTCCCCGTCCTTCGCGCGGGCGCCCCCGGTGCGTTGCGCGACGCGCCAGCCCCTCAGTTGGCCGCGGACCCGGGCGAGCACCTCGTCGGGGCTGCCGTCGACGGTCGTCTCGGTGTGGTGCGGCAGGCGGCTCAGGTTCCGCG
>NZ_JBAQXC010000325.1:0-23012 GCF_049299235.1 Rhodococcus sp. (in: high G+C Gram-positive bacteria)
GCGGGCGGTCCTGCAGCGCACGGGTGTGTTCGGCGAAAGCGGGAGCGGGCGGCAGCGTGGGCGCCCGGCCCTCACGGACCGCGGCCAGCGCGGTGAGAAGGTCGCGGGCAACCAGCAGCATCGACCACATGTCGACGTGTGCGTGGTCGGCGGCGATCACCACCGTCGGCCCGTCCGCGGTCTCGAGCAGACACAGTCGGTGCGACGGACGACCGTACGGCGAACACGTCCGGTCGAGGACATCGCGCAGCGCGTCGTTGACCGCTTGCCCGGGCGCGATCGGATGCTCGACCCAACCGCCGGGAGTGATGTCGGTCTCGTGCAACTGCGGTTCACCGTCGTCACCGGGAGAGAAAACCGACCGCAATGTGCCGTGCCGTGCGATCACCGCCAGCCACGCGGTCGCGAGGTCTGCTGTCGGTATCGGTTCGGAAAGCCGGAACGACAAGGCCATCCACGATCCTGAGCGGTCTCCGGCCCCGACGTGGCGCCGCTGATCGAAGGAGACGGGAAGTGAGCGACCGCGGTGTCCGTCGGTCACGTCGTAGCCGAGGAGTCGACCGAAGGGCAGGCGCAGGTGCGCGACGTTAGTGAGCCGCATGGCGGTATCCTAGGCGCCTTCCGCAGCGAAGACCGACCTCAGCGAGGACCCACCCCAGCGCCGACCCACCAGGAGCCGCCGTGCCGACCTTCAGTGTTCCGGGAGCCGAACTGGCCGTGGAGTTCAGCGACGAGGGCGGGCACCCGGTGGTGCAACTCCACGGCCTCACGTCCAGCCGCCGCCGCGACCGCCTGATGGATCTCGATCTGGGGCGTGGACTCAGCGGAACGCGGCTTCTCCGGTACGACGCGCGGGGGCACGGCCGTTCGACCGGACGCCCGGTTCCCGACGACTACCGCTGGCAGGTACTGGCCGACGATCTCCTGCGGCTGCTCGACCACTGGTTCCCCGGTGAGCGGGTGCACGGCGTCGGCCCGTCGATGGGCACCGGAACCCTGCTGCACGCCGCCGTCCGCGATCCGGACCGGTTCAGTGGCCTGACCCTGCTGGTGCCGGCGACCGCGTGGGCCACCCGCGCCGCCAAGGCCGACAGCTATCGACGCAACGCCGCGGTCGTCGAAGGGCAGGGACTCGCCGCATTCCTGGCCGCCGACCTCGCCCTGCCCCGCCCACCCGCCACCGTCGGGACTCCCGAAACGGTGCCGGACGTGACCGAGGGTCTGCTTCCGTCACTGCTCCGCGGGGCCGCACTGAGCGACCTGCCCGACCCCGAACACATCGCCGGAATCGTGATTCCCACAACGATTCTCGCGTGGATAGAGGACCCCGGCCATCCGGTGTCCACCGCCGAGGCGCTGCGTGAACTCCTGCCCTCGGCCACACTCGAGGTCGCGAAAACTCCGGCGGATCTGGCGCGGTGGCCGAGCATCCTGTGCGCGGACGTGGCGCGGTTCGGATAGCCCGGCGTTCAGGCCCGCTCGACGGGGAACCAGAGATCACATGCCGCCGTGCTGAAGTCCTCGGCACGGGTCGATCACCGACACGATCGACGGTCCTGGGCGCAGTCGCGACGGGAGCGACGGTCATGCGCCGCCGCCGCACGTATTCGGACACCGGCATGCCCGCGAGTGCGGAGAACATGCGGCGTGCGTGATAGCCCGTCGGGCCCATTGCTGCCGAGAGTTCGTCGACGTCGAGGTCGTCACCGAGGCGCTGTTCGATGTCGTCGACGAGCCGGTTGAGGATGTCGATCATGACCGCTCCCTTCTCCCCCACTCTCATCGCAACCGAGATCACTTCACCCGACATCTCCGGTTCGATTCGGTCGGGTGCGGACGGCGGGTGCCGAAACCCGACCGCACTCGAGGCGTGAGGGCGTCAACGATGCCTGCCAGGTCGATGATCCGGATCCGTGATCGCGCCCCGAGTCAGAGGGCGAACGTGGCGGTGGCAGTGCTCACGAACCAGCTTTCCCACCGATCACCGGTCCAGCCTCGTTCGCCGACCAGCAACAGCCACCAGCGTCGATTCGCCAGTACCCAGGCCGCATCGACGACCTCGTCACTCGGCCTGTGCCCGACGATCAGGGTCGCCGCGTGTGCGACCTCGTTCCAGCGGACCGCTTCCCGCTCCGCCAATCTGGCGGCCGCGGCAGCGTCGGTCACCGCCGCCTGATCGAGGACGTGCTGAATGGCCGCCGAACGCTCGTGAGCTCCTCGCAGCCAGCGTGCGGCGGCGCCTATCCGGCTCGCCCGGTCGCCGACGCCCATCGCCTGAAACGTCGCCTGTTCGCGCACCCGCGTGCCGTCCGCACCGGCGAGGGCATGCACGATGCACGCGTCGAGCAGCGCGATTTTTCCGTCGAACTGCTGGTAGAGCGTCTGCCTGGTGAGGTGCGTGGCGACGGCGACGTCCGCCATCGTCGTGGCTACCCAGCCACGAGTCGTGAACATCTCCGTTGCGGCCGCGATCACCGTGTCACGGTTTGCCCGAGCCTGTTGTTCCCGGAGTTTCGATCTGTACTCACGCGCCACCCGGTCAGCCTACCCATTTTCGCCTTACTCAGTGTATGTTGATTCCGAATTTAGGTTTACTCTGAGTAAATCGAAAATAGGGAAGGCGAGCACACCATGACCACCGCCCCGTGGGACACCACATTCATCCACACCGATCTCGGCGACCTCGCGGTACACAGCATCGGCGAGGGACGCCCGGTCGTCGCCTGGCACAGCATGTTCGTCGACTCGTCGAGCTGGTCCCGCCTGATACCGCACATCCCCGATCGACGCTTCTTCCTGATCGACGCCCCGTCGTGCGGCGCCAGCGACGCACTCGCCGCGCCCGTGAGCATCAGCGACTGCGCGCGGGCTGCCGCACAAGTAGTTTCGGCACTGTCCGCCGATTTCGATGGACAACCGATCGACTGGCTGGGCAACGCCTGGGGCGGGCACGTCGGCATGGAACTCGCGGCAACCCGCCCCGATCTGATCCACAGCCTCGCCGCCATCAGCGCACCGACCTTTCCGATCGGCCTCGCATTGCGACTGAAGGTACGCCTACTACTGCCCCTCTATCGCATGGCCGGCCCACGTGGACCGGTCCGATCAGCCATCATGTCGACCATCTTGACCGACTCCACCCGCACGTCCGATGCGGCAGCGGTCGCGTTGATCGACGAATGTCTCGCGCGGGTCGGCAGCGACGCCACCATCACCGCGATCCAGTCGGCGATCCTCGATCGCACCGACCTCCTGTGGGCAGCACGGGTATTACGCTGCCCCACCTTGTTCGTCACCACCGACGATCGTGGTGAATGGACACCGGAACAGGCACGTGCCGTGGTCGCGCAGATGTCGTGCGCATCCGAGGTCACGATCACGGGCGCACGGGTAATCCCCGCCTTGGAGCAACCCTCGCAGGTGGCCACCGCACTCAACCGATTCTGGTCCCAGCCGGTGACGTCCACACCCGAGTCCACATCCGAGACCGCCGCGGAGTAGTCACCAAACACCTTAGGCGACAATCACTCCCGCCCATGCCGTGCGCACCGAGCCAGGTGGTGCCGACGACGGACGCACCGCCGATCCGCCGACCAAGGTGCCACCCGCGCGGTGCCGGCCGTGCGCATGTGTCCGACCGGTCCGCTCCTGTCCGGCCCTTCGCGACGAGCACGGCTTGCGATCAACTATCGCACCATTTAGGATGAACATAGGTTCATTTTATGGAGGGCGTCGTGCGGGCACCAGAACAGAACCAGGCCATGCGCGAGACGACGCGCCAGGCGATAGTCGATGCCGCCATCCGCGTCTTCGCCAGGCATGGATTCGCTGCATCGAACATCCGACAGATCGCGGACGAGGCCGGCCTCAGCGTCGGATCGATCTACCGGCACTATGCGAGCAAGGAGGCACTCTTCGACGACCTACTCACGCAGGCCTCGACCGGTCTCGAGACCGCATCCGAAACGCTTTCGGGCGAGGGCGATCCGCTCACGTTGGCGCGCGGCTTCACACGTGACTTTCTCACCGACCTCGCAGGAGGTCGAAGCGCCGCCGAGTTCTACCTCGTGATCAACCAAGGATTCCTGAGCGACAACCCGGCCGGGACAGCGGCACGACTCGCGGCCGACCAGCGCTCACTATGGGAAGCCTTCGCCGTGCTCGTCCGACGCGGGCAGGCCGTCGGGCAGTTCGCAGATGGCGACCCAATGCACCTGACCGCGTACTACTTCGCGATGCTGTCCGGCATCGCGAGCATGCGCCTGGTCATCCAGGACGCATTGACCGACTCCGGCGTCGACGTCGTACTACGCCTCTTGACCACCGGGAGGAACCCATGATCGAGATCAAGCGCGGCAACGAACTCGGCGAAGGCTCCCGTCGGGCTATTGCCGAGGTACTCGTCGACGGATTTGCCGAAGACTTCGCATTCTTCTCGAAAGACCCGAGGGTCCTGACAGACGCCTTCGAGCACATGATCATCCTCGAGCGCTTCCACGTGGGGTTGGTCGACGGGGAACCGGCGGCGATCGCGACCGTAACGGAACGCGATCAGGAGTGCTTCGAGCCGCGTCGCCGCGAGTTTCAGCACGCGCTGGGACGCTGGCACGGACTGATCAGCTACTTCATCGTCCGAAGCCAGTTTCTCGGGACGCACGACGACGCACCTCCCGGCCTGGCAGAGATAGGCTTCGTGACCACCGCACCGCAATTCCAGAAGCAAGGTGTCGCGACCGCCCTGATGAAGCAATTGCTGACATTGCCGTACGAGGAATTCGTGCTCCGCGACATCAAGGATACGAACACCGCCGCGCTCGCGCTCTACCGCAAGCTCGGTTTCCGCGAATTACACACGCGTCCGGTGAAGTTCGCCAAACGCGCCGGGTTCTCGACATATGTTTCGATGACCCGGAAGACCGCCGAATAGAGTACAGCTCGAGCATCGTCGACGCCTCGACACCCTCCGCCCCGCGGGGCACGCACCCTTGGACACCGCGGCGAGCGAGAAACATCAAGAGCCCCACGCCAGCGACCCGTGTACCTGAGTCGACACGATTCGACTTGCCGTTCAACGGTATTCAGAAGGGCGGAGGACCCACAATCGTCATTCCGCCGTGGGCCACCGCACTGGCTGCCAGCAAGTCGAAGTCTGTTTGCTCGGTCGAGCCGTCCATCGGCTCACTCGCACCCCGGAAGAACGCCTCACACTCACACCCGGGTTGGATCACAAGCACGCGAGCGTGTTCGCTCTCCACGAGGAATGCGTGCGGGGTTTCACTCGGCACCCAAATGTAGTCGCCGGTGTCGAGCACGTGGTCGTCGTCGCCGACCCGGAACCGAAGGGAACCCGCGAGCACCCACATCGACTCCACGATCGGGTGAGTGTGCAGCGGCGTCCGCTTCCCGCCGTCCAACTCGACCTCCACCACAAGAAGTCCATCCTGGGCCTCGGCCCCGCTGAGCTTCCAGGTCCAGATTCCACCGCCGAAGAACCAGCGGCGTTCACCTTCGCCGGAACGGCGCACCACCGCACCGGCCTTTGAAGTGTGCATGCCACGCTCCCTTCATGGGATTACAGTCCCATGATAATCCTCAGATACCATGAAAGCCATGGGCGACGACTATCTGGAGTCGGGAAGAATTCGGCAGAAGCTGCGCACTCGCGAAGATCTGCTCACTGCCGCTCGCCGGCTGATCGAAGGTGGCGAAACGCCGACGGTCGAGGAGGTGGCCGAGGCCTCGGGCATCTCACGAACGACGGCCTATCGGTACTTCCGGACCCAGACCGAACTGCTGGCTGCCGCATTCCCCGAAACCGTGACACGTTCGCTGCTGCCCTCGCCTCCACCGGCAGATACAGCCGATCGCGTCCACGCCGTGACGTCCGCAATCATCGACGTGGTCGAACGTACCGAGAGCCAGCAACGAGCCATGCTGCGCTTGTCATTGGGCGACAGGCACCATGAACTTCCGCTGCGCAAAGGTCGCGCGATCGGCTGGCTGGAAGAAGCGCTCGAACCGTCGCGCGAAACCCTCGGTGTGGAGTCGCTCCGACAACTGGCCATCGCGATTCGGAGCGTCTGCGGGATCGAGGCGCGCGTGTGGCTCAGTGATGTCGCCGGACTCGACTCGCACGACGTACGTGCGCTTCAACTCTGGGCAGCACTCGCGCTCGTCGAGCGGGCAGCCGTGGAGCCCCCACCCGGGCGATCAAGCCGCTGACACGGCCCCGGCGAACGCAACTCGATCACAGTACCTGGACGAACTGAACGAGGCCGACCAGGCATTCGCCGCCGACACTGAAACCGCCATCGCCGCCTACGAGGCTGATCGGCGAAAGGCACAGTCGGCCGCGGCGACGTCGTCTGGGCGAGCATGGATCCAACGATCGGACTAGAGAAGGCCGCGCACCGCCCGGAGCCGCTACCGTATCCGGCAACACTGGTCGACGAAGTGCACGAGATCCTCACGCTGCTGACGGGTGGGCGATGACTCGGTCGGCCTCACCCGCCCCGGGCGACACGGCGGCCGTCGCATTGATCGCCGAGTGCCTCGCCCGGGCCGACGACGGACGTACCGCCGATCCGCCGATCAAGGTGCCACCCGCGCGATGCCGCCGGCCGTGCGCAGTTGTCCGACCGGTGCGCGGCACACCGAGTTATTCCACACCGCGAATTATGTAGTCGCGTTGAATATCTGCGGTGGCGCGCCCCCATGCGCTCGAGGCGACACGACGCTGGTGCGCTTCGAATGCGGCTGCATCGACGAACCGCTCATCGACCTGCCAGACGCCGTCGTCCGACGCCGGATGGACCGCGAACGAAACACAGCCCACCTCGGCGAGCGTCAGCTCGATATGGGCAGGCAAGTGTTTCCGGACGATCGCGATCTCACGTTCATCCACGCAGATCAATCGCCCGCTGAGGACAACCTCACTCAATGCCGTCCACCTTCGTTCGGTTCGTAGAGGCTCGATTGCGGCTCGGCCCGTGCACTCGAGATAGACGGAGGGCACCGTGCCGACGTCGAGAGCATGCTCGCATCGGGCGATGATCTTCATGAGCTCGTCGGCCCCATTCTCCTCGATCATCTGCTCCAGCGTGGCACGCACGTCGTCGGGACTACCTGCGACGAACTTGGGCCACGTGCCGCTGGTGATAATGACGGCTCGTCCTTCTCCGTCCGACTCATCTCGCAGCCGGCCGCATCCGTGGTGGGGGCCATGACTGCTCCCGCGTCTCGGCCGACTCGTCCCAGCCGCGCGTAGTCGATCCTCCAGCGACGTGTCGTACAGGTTCCGTCGATGACCCACGCGGGCCTATCAATGAGATCAGCGTGAACCTCGGTCCATTCCGCGTGTGGCGTGGCCGTAGGTCCGGGTTTCCAGAACAGCCGATCAAGCTCGAATAGGGGTAGATCATGCTGTCGCGCGATGCTGGCGGCGAGAGTCGACTTGCCCCCGCACGACCGCGGCCGAGCACCGCGATACACCGCCATCGGTTCACGGCCAGATCGTCTCCGACGTCGGCCGCCAGCAGCGACAGAAAATCGGCAGCACCGAGGCAGATAGACGTCAGAGCAAAGTCACCTACACGTTGAACCGGAACTCCACCGCGTTTCGTAAGTTTGGTGTAACTGAGCGCATACCCGCTGGTCAGTCGAGAGTTGGGGTATAGTGGTCGTCACTGCACGCTACGCATAAGCGACCGTCTTCAGACGCGAATTTGCGGCTACGGCGGCAGTCCTTACGAGGTCCTGGTGTAGCTATCCGTGAACCAGGGAAGCAGCCGGCAACGTACTCCTCCCGGAGATTCCAACATGGGAATTTCCGATGACACTGGCGACCTCGAACGCTGATACCCCTCAGGTCGAATCCGGCCACGAAGATCCGTACCGCTGGCTCTGGCTCTCCGAAGCTGAGGCCGAACACTATGGCGCACGGTCCACGCTGCGCCGCTACGTCAACGAAGGCCGCTTCCCGACCGCCGAGAAGGTTGGTCGGTCCTGGCGTGTCCGCAAGTACGACCTCGAACGGTTGACCCGGCGGGCAGTGCCGCCGACTTACGACGACGTGCAAGCAGCGGCGTCAGCCGTGGCTGCCCAGGCGCCGGTCTTCTCCGATGAGCAGGTCCGTGCGCTCTCCAAGGTCTTCACTGAGCAGCTCGCCCGGCGTCAGGCAGTCGGTGCCTGATGAACCGCGTGAGTACCCCATCCGGTGACGGATGGGAATCCGAGTATGCACGCGTCGAGGAAGGTGTCGCCGGTACACCCTGGACCGTCGATCGCGAGCTCGTCAGTGGCGTCGATACTGCTGTCCTCGTCCGTCGCGTTGAGCAGCCTCTGAGCGGGTCGGAACAGCCCGCTGCGAGGGTCGATTCTGACAACGTTCCCGGGAACGTTGTCAGCGAGAACGCCGAAAAACAGGCTCCGAACTGCGGCGATGCTTTCAGGCCAAAATCCCCTATGGGAACGGCAGACTGGCCTGGCCGGAATGGCCAGGACAGCGTGCCGTCGCCGGAGCCTGATCAGGTCTCGTTCGGTTACCTCGCGACCGTGCGCGCGATGGGCACTGACCAGACCGCCCCGGTCATCGGCTACGACACCGAGTTCACCTACGACGTCGACGGTCGCCGGACGATCGACAGCTACCAGTTCTCGGTCTTCGATCCCGAGGACACCGGTCACCGCTTCGACATCGTGCTGCTGCCGCTGGCCGACGGAGCGGTCCGTCATGCCGACGGTGGCGGGAGCTACGGCGGTCCGCTGGCCATCGCCGACTGCCTGGCGGTCGTGATCCGTGAGAGCAGCCTGTGGCGTTCGGCCGGTCTTCCCGATCCCCGCGGAGTGGCCCGGCGGGACTTCTGGGTCGGCGGTGACTACGTCGCCAGCATGAGCGCTCTCTACGGCCGTCACGGTATCGGTCTGGTGCTCGCTGGCCACTACCTGCCGGCCGACCTGACGGCGTTCGCCCGGCCCCGTCGTCGCCGGGGCGATGGCCGCTTCGACGACATCATGCGCCGGGTGACGTCGGCGTCCGGTGGGCTGGTGTCGCTGAAGCCGATCCGTATGGCGGCTATCTCCGGTCCTCGCGGTTCGAGCCAGCGGTACCTGCCGCTTTCCATCACCGTCCGGGACACGATGGGTCAGGCCGCCGCCGGCTCCAACAGCCTCAAGTCGCTCGGTGAAGTGTGCGGGGTGCCGAAGCTCGATGTCGGTGAGGCCATCGAGGACATGACCGGCTTCCGCCGTGACCGTCTCGCCGACTTTCTGGAGTACGGCGTGAACGATGCCGCGATCGTTCTGGAGTACTCGACGGCGCTCTGGGGACTCAACGCCGTGCCGCCGGTGACGCTCTCAGGCGGGGGTGCTCATGCTCTGCGGGCGGGAATTAAGGGCTACCTGGGTGTCTCCAGCAATGCGGAGTTCTCAGCTCGCTTCCAGGGCCTGGTGTCCGTGGACGAGGGGCAGGAGGTGAGCAACGACGGTCTGAGCTACTACGCCGTGCGCTCGCAGACACCGGTCGACGGTGACGCCAACCAGGTCCACTCCGCCTTCAAGAAGTCCTTCCACGGCGGTTGGAACAGTTGCTTGAAAGTCGGCTACTTCCCGACGACGACGTACGACCACGACATCCAGTCGGCGTATCCATCTGCGATGGCGGCCGTCGTCGACGTCGACTTCGAGCGCGGGTGTATCGAGGAAGTCATCAAGGACCGGGCGCTGTCCGTCGGCGACTTCCCGCTGGGGTTCGCCACTCCGTTGGTCGCCTACGCCAGTTGGGAGTTCCCTGAAGGCGTCGAACCGTGCCTGCCGGTTCAGGTCGGTCAGTCGATCATCTACCCGCGAACCTCGTACGGCATCGGCGCCGCTCAGGGCGAGGGAATGGCCGCTGTCGAGTTCGACTCGTTCGAGGGGGCGTGGTGCTGTGGCCCCGAACTGCTGTTGGCTCTCAAGCTCGGCGCTCGCGTCGATGTCCAGATCGGGTATCGGCTGCGCGTGCTGGAGCATGGCGGCGAGCCCTCCCGGTCTATGCGCTCTGCAGTACAGCAGATGGTCGCCGATCGCGCTGCGGCCAAGCAGGTTTGGGGCAAGGGTTCGCTCGTCGAGCTGATGATCAAGGTGGCCACCAACAGTTGCTACGGCAAGCTCGCGCAGGACGTCGCCGAACGTCGTGGTTGGAACTCCTGGGCTGAGGAAATGGAGTCGATCGGCGGGTCTGCCGTGACATCGCCGTATCACGCCGCGATGATCACCAGCCTGGTCCGCGCGTTCCTGCTCGGCATGGCCAACCAGGTCGACCTGTTGAGCGTGACGACCGACGGATTCATCACCCCTGAAGCCGACGTCGAGCGCTGCGACGCCTTCGGACTGGCTGAGGTGTTCCGTTCGTCGCGTGAAGCACTGGCCGGTGATCCGTCGGTCTGGGAGGTGAAGCACCGGCAGGGTGACCTGGTCAATCTGACGACTCGCGGCAACGTCAGCCTGTCGCCGGGCGGCGTACTGGCCAGGGCCGGGCTGAAGACGCCTGACGGCATCGAGCGTGGCGGGTCTGTCGCTGAGCGCGAGTGGTTCCTCGACACGGCTGCCTCCCGTGACGGGAAGATCCTGAACGCGTACACCTCGTTCCCGTCGTTCCGGGAGTTGTCTCGCACCGCCGACCGTCTCGACTTCGGCCGGGTCCACCGGACGCCCGCTATGTCTCTCGATTTCGATATGAAGCGTCAGCCGCTGCTGGATGATCTGCGGGCCGACGAGGTCCGTGGGCATGAGGTGGCCGGTTACGGCACCACCGCGTGGGGGACGGTCGTTGACTACTCGCGTGGGCGGGACATCGCCCGTCACATCGCCTCTATGCGCCCCGGTACTACGGGCGAGGATCGGCCGACGGGAACCCTGCGCACGGTCTCCGACATGAAGACGTGGAAGCGCCGCTACGACAGCGCCGTCGGCCGGCGTATCCGGACGGTCGAGTCCGCACTTCTGACTGAGCTGGTGGCCGCGCACAAGGAAGGTCTGATCGCCGTCCCGGTGCTGGCATCGCGCGTCCCGGTGGCCCAGAAGATCGCTTACCTGTCGTCGCTCGGGCTTGGTGATTTCACACGCGCTCAGTGGGAGCACATGAGTAAGCGCGACCGTCGGGCTCGGGTGCTGGCCGACGCCGATCTGAACGCGCTCGCTGAGGTCGTCGACGGCCTCCCCGACTGGTGATCGGGGGTTATGACCGTGCCCAACGCGCCGCCTGAAGTCCTCGCGCCCTACCCCCAATTCCGGCTGGGAAGCACCCGGCAACCAATGAGAGGAAATCTGATGACCGACAACAAGAACACCCGTAAGAACCTCGACGAGCTGCTAGCCGAGGCCGAGGCCCGCGTCGCCGAACTGAAGCAGAAGCAGAAGGCGAAGGACGCCCGCGAAGCGGCCAAGCTCGGTAAGCGCCTGTACTCCAAGATCGGTGACGGTCGCGCTGCCTTCACCGCCGAGTTCAAGGTCATCCGCGATGAGCTGTTCCCCACTGATGACGCTCCGGCCGACGGGCCGGCGGTGACGGAGGAGCCGCCTGCCCCGGCGTCGGCCGGGTTCGGTGGAACCGGTTGGGGCGGTGCTGGTCATGCCCAGTAATACCGCTGCCCGCATGGCGGGCGAGGAAGCAGAGACCCCGCCCGGACTGAGCGAAGCGAAGGAGGACGGGGGCGTGGTAATTGGCGGGCGACGCGAAGCGTTGTCCGACAATTACCCTGCTGGCCGTGGGGAAAGTGTCGCAGATCCCGCGTGCACGTCGGACCGGCTGTCCGCCCGCGTGACTGTGCGCTTCAGCGTTCCGGAGCGGGCGGCAATCGACGCGCGCGGGGCGGCGCTGGGCGTCAAGCCCGGCGCGTGGTTGCGCGCCTTGGCGCGCGACGGGCTCGACGTTCGGCGCGATGAAGTCGAGCGGCTTCATCGCGCCGCTGCGCGGCGGCCGGACCCGGTGCAGGCCGCTCTGGTCGAGCAACTCCGGCGCGCTGGCTCGGTGCTCTGGCGTGAGCGTCGGCGCGATGAGCTGGCGGTCAAGCTGCTCACCGAGATCCGGGATCTGCTCCGCGACGGTGGCCAGCTCGACGACAAGCGGGCCGCCGCGCTCGACAATGCTCTGGCCCTGCTCACCGACCCCGGCCGGGAGAAGGCTCTCGCTCCGGTGATCGCTGCCGTCGAAGCACTGCGGGCTGACGCCGGGGATCGGACCCGGCTGTGAGTACCGTCAACGTCCGTTCGTCGCAATCGGCACAGACCAGCGTGGACTATGCCCTCTACGGCGACAGCGGCCAGCTGAAGGAAGAGCACCGGCGGCGCGGTACCAGCCGCGCCGCCGCGCTCTCCTCCTCCGTCGACAACCCTGCCGAGTTCATCGCGCGGTGTGAAGACCACGGGCGCAAGGTCGAGCTGTATAGCTACACGCAGAACTTCTCACCTGACGAGTTCGATGTGAACAACCCCGACGACGTCAAGCGGGTCAATGATCTTGGCCGCAAGCTCGCCGAGGATATGCACAGCGCGGACTACCTCGTGGTGACCCACGCCGACAGCCGGGGTGGTCATCTCCACAACCACATCTACGTCTGCAACAACGACCTCCTGACGGGTAAATCGTTGCAGCGGAACACCTCGTGGGCGAAGGGCGTCCGCCAGGCCAACGATGCCTTGATGGAACGTGAGGGCTGTCAGGTTCTCGACTCCCCAATGCAAGCGAAGGTCGACTGGTCGTTGCAGCGGGAGCAGTACGAAGCTGGCAGCTTCGAGCGGACTTTAGGCGACAAGATCGCAGCATCGCTGCGTGACCCGCGCTCGACTGACCGCGGGGCGTACAAGGCTGTGCTGGCTGAACACGACGTGAAGTTCAGCGTGGCCAAGAGCGGTGAGCACCGTTACAAAATGCGTCACCAGAACGGGAAGCTTCTGTCGAAGTCCGGCAAGGCGCTCTCCCCCGACTTCAGCGCGGAGAGTGCTGACGAGATCTTCAACTACCACAGCGAGAACAAGATGAAGGGGCAGACGAATGCCGTTGCTCAACGACATGAAGAACGAGGACCAGGCCGCGCAGACGAGCGCCGAGAACTTGGAGCTGTTGCGCGAGTTGATGACTCGCCAGAGCCGCGTCGAGGAACACGTCGCCGGGCTGACGACCGCGATCAACAAGCTCATCGAGAAGCAGAGCAGCGACACGCGGAGCCTGTCCGGACGGCTGACGATGATGGAGCAGCAGCGACCCAGCAGTCCGCCGCCATCCAGCGCGGCATCCGCGATCGAGCCCGTACGGCAAAGGCTCGACGAGATCGAGAAAACGCTGAGCGTGCTCGCCGACAGCGTCAGTGGCAAGGACTTGGCCAGGGCCACGACGGAACTCAAAAGCGAAGCGAAGGGTATTACCTCGGCCAGTAACCGGGCCGCTACCGACGCCCGGAAAGCTGCCGACGCTGCCGAGGAGGCCGCCGGTGCCGTTGATGGTGTGAGGGCCGCCGCCGCAAAGGAGATCCGGACGGTGGCCACCGCCGTCGTCAACAAGGCCGAGAAGGCGATGGACGACCGGGAGAAGGTGAGGGCCGCCCGTGTCGAGAGGCTAGTGGCCGCTGCCGACAAGGTGGCCGCACGGCGGTACTGGGACGCACTGGGCGCGTTCGTGCTAGCGCTGGTCCCGGCCGCCGCGCTCCTGATGGGCTGGACGGTTCTCGTGGGTGGTGTCTTCTATGCCTGGGAGTTGGTTACCACCGACGGTTCCAAGCTGGAACTGATCTCGAAGGGGCTGCTGTTCGTCATGGCTGTGGGTGCCGCCCTGTGGGGGCTATGGCGCTCGCTGGTCTGGGTGTACGGCGTCGTGGGCGGCTGGCGTCGTGGGGACCGAGTGTAGTGATCAGTCCATCGGCCTACCGCTTGCGGCCGGTCGATGGGAGCGCGTTGCAACGCGCTCAGCTGCCGTCAGCGAGTCGCTCAATTGCTTCAGCCTGGATTGTTCGGCTGGTCGCTAAGGCTTCTTCTGCGAGCTGGTCGTAGATTGCTACGTCGTCGTTCTGGAATGTCAGCGATAGCCGACGTTCCGAGCTACCTGCAACGTGTTCGTAGTCCTCCGGGCGCGCCCAGAAGCAGGTCTCGCACATCTCGACGTCTTGCGCCGTCCAGTTCTCGCAGTGTTCGCAAGACCAGCTCTTGGCACGGTTGTCGCTGGCACACAGTGGCAT
This sequence comes from Rhodococcus sp. (in: high G+C Gram-positive bacteria), assembly GCF_049299235.1. GTDB lineage: Bacteria > Actinomycetota > Actinomycetes > Mycobacteriales > Mycobacteriaceae > Rhodococcus. Next base: position 14,208 of record NZ_JBAQXC010000325.1, read on the forward strand.
AAAATCGATGAACTCGAAGGTCGGCTTGTCGCCGCCGATCATGAAGGGCACGCGATGGTCGGCCTGCAACTCGCGGCCCGCGAAGACGCCCGAGCAGATCGCGCACCGGTAGTCGGCCCGCTCCTTGAGCTCGTCAGCGAAGGGTTTGGGGATGACGACCCGCCCGGCTGCGTTCTTGTTGGCCGCACCGGTGAAGTAGTACTCCGCTATCTGTTTGCCGTCGACCTTGACCCGTCGTGATCCGACGCCGACGCCCGCGTCCTGCAAGTCACCGCGGGCCCGGGGCGGGTGTGTGTAGCCGTAGATCTCCGAGAGTTCCTTGGTATTGATCGACCCGTGCTCGAGGATGTGGTCACGGACGACACGGGCCCGCCTGGACATCGGAACGGACTTGAGCCATTCGATCTCTTCGGCTGTTAGCTCGACCGGTGCTTGTTTTGCCACCCGTCGAGTGTAAGTGCCGCTCGGTGCGCGTCAGAACAATGTGGCCGCTGCCAGCCTGTCGGTGTCGAGGTTCTCGGCGAGTACGGGCGACAGGTAGAGCGACTCGACGCTGAGCTGCTTACGGCCGAGCAGAGTCGCCTGGGCGGATGCCCCGGCGGCGACGTGTAGGTGCTTGAGGCCCAGCGACTCGTCCAGCGGGTCGCCGTACTTGGCATCGTCGGTGATCACGTCGTAGCTCACGATGAAACGGACACCGTTGTCAACTAGCTTGCGCAGCTCGTCCTCGAACGCTTCACGCTGGAGGTTGGCGATGTAGCGATGGTCAGGTGAGGTGCTGGTGCCCTGGTACGGCGGATCCATGTACACGACGTCGGTGGCCGGGTCGACCTTGGAAAGCACCTGCTCGTAGGGCGCCGCGATGACCTCAGTGCCCTGCATGAGCCGGGAGGCACCGGTGACTCGGGCGCGGACCGTGGTGGGCTTGGCACCGAGCCGACGGTGGTCGGCCCCCTGATTCATCCGGCCGTCGCGGCCATAGCGGACTGCGCCTTTTACGATCCGGTTGAGCAGGTACAGCAGATCGGCTGGCTGGTGGGTGTCGTTGAAGCGGTCGCGAACCAGGTTGAAGAAGGCGCGGGGATCCTCGCGCTGTTCGATCCAGAGCGCTTCGTAATCGTCGGCGAGGTTCTCCGGCTCGTCGATGATCGCCTGCCAGAGATCCATCAGTGGCTCGTTGACGTCGGCGATGACGCCGGAGTGGGAGACCCCGGCCAGCCGTGCGGCGATCGAGAGCGCCGCCGAGCCTGCGAACGGCTCGACGACGCGCACCGATTCACCCATCAGCGGGATGATCGCGGACGCCAGGGCGCGCTTGCTGCCCTGGTATGGAAACGGCTGCACGTCACCAGAGCGGGCTAGCTTCGGGTGCTTGGGAAACACGGTCGGCTCGATGACTACGTTCGGTGGTGGGGTCATGGTTGTTCTCCGAGTCGTTGCGATCGAGCGGGTGTCGGTTGTAATCGTCATGGTTGTGCTCTTTCGAGTCAGTGGCAAGCGCGGCTGGCGGACCTTGTGGATAACTGGGCTATTTCCAGGTGATTTGCACAGTGCTCGGGTCGAATCCACGTCGGCCTTGAGGTACTGGAAGCAGCGTGACGGTGGCGATGATGTCGACAATCCGGCGACGGCCTTCGAGGTCTGCACTCTTGAACAATCCGGCCGGGTCTGACGTTCCGAGCAGGGGCACCGTGGCGGCGTTGCGCGAGAGTTCCAGCCGTTCGCGTTCGAGGCGCTCGATCTCCGTGCGGGCAGTATCTCGGACCCGCTTCAGGTCTGCGGCGTCGATGAGATCGGCCGCGTAGTCCTTCTCTGCCCGCTGGATACGGGCGTGCAGCCCGTCGAGGTCGGCGACGACTGTGGCCAGCTGCGGCGAGTCGCTCGCGGGCACGGTGGCGCTAGCCTCCGGCGCGGTAGCCAGCCGTTCGGCGACCTTCTCCATGACGTACTCGTCGATGGGCGCGCCGGTGCGGTTGACGTGGCCCTCTGTCCGGCACCGGTAGCCGCGGGATGACCCGCGTACGGGCAGCCCGCAGACCCCGCACAGATACAGACCTGACCCCGTGTGCTTGCGTCGCGTGCTGCCGTTGTTCGTCACCCGGCTGTGGTCGTCGAGCTTGAGCTGTACCGCTTTCCACGTCTCCACGTCGATGATCGGTTCCCACTGCCCCATGATCGGCTGGCCGTCGTCATCGGTGACGATCTGATCGCGCCACGATCGGCGCCGGCCGCGCTGCCTGTCCTCGTCGGTGGCTGTGCCGTTGTCGAGTCGGGCCTGCTTCTCTGCGTTCTCGGCGACGGCCTGCCGCCGGTCCTTCTTCTGCGTGTAGACGGCGTATCCCGCATACCGGGGGTTCCGCAGGATCTCCAAGACGCTACTCTCTGGCCACGGCGCGTCTGGGGCGCACGGCGGTTTGCGCAAGGGCTGCTGCTTCTCCTTCGGGAGCTTCCTGTTCTCCCGGCGTCTACGGGCGTTGCGCTCCTCATTGAGCGTCCAGCTGTGGCGCGGGAGCTGCGGAACGTCCGCGTGGTGCTCGTCGGGATGGCCGGACAGCGCCCGGGCGATCCCTCGCAACGTCCCCTTGTCGTCTTTGAAGGCGCGGTAGATCGCGTTGACAGCCTTCGCCTCGGCCGCAATCTGGTGGCCAGCGGTGTCGTACCCCAACGGGCGCACGCCTTTGGGCGCTCTCCCCTGCCGGGCGCGCTGCTGGTGGGCTGCCTTCTGCCTGGCCGACTTCCGTTCCATCTCGGCTCTGGCAACCGCGGCCTTGATCCGGGCGTACATGCGGCCGCCATCGGTGCTCAGGTCCGCATCACCGTTCGCGGTCACCAGAGCCAGGCCACGTTCCTCGGCCCGGTCGATCCAGTCTTCGAGCTGCCGGGGCTGTCGGGTCAGTCGGTCGAGATCCCAACAGATGATCGCCTCGAACGCCCCGGCCTCGTAGTCGGCGATCATGGCGTCGTAGTCGGGCCGGACAGCGGTCTTGTCCGTGGCTGACTTCGACTGATCGGTGTAGGTCTTGACGACCTCCCACCGTCGGAACTTGGCCAGGTTCTCGCAGTCCTCGCGCTGACGACTGAGCGCAAGCCCGTCCGCCTCGCGGTCCTGGCTGATCCGGAGGTAGATCGCTGCGCGAGTAGGTTCTCTGGCGTTTGTGCTGGTAGCGGCCATGAAGGCCAGTCTACCGCTTAGATGGCACCCCGCTGCGGAACTCGACGACGTCACCGTCGGCCATGACATAGTCCTTTCCCTCCATGCGGACCCGCCCCTTGGCTTTCGCTTCGGCCATCGAACCGGCCACATCGAGATCGGCGAACGACACGATCTCGGCCTTGATGAAGCCGCGCTCGAAGTCGGTGTGGATGACGCCGGCGGCCTTGGGTGCGGTGTCGCCCTTGTGGATCGTCCACGCCCGCGACTCCTTCGGGCCCGCGGTGAGGTAGGTCTGGAGGCCGAGGGTGTGGAAACCGGCGCGCGCCAACTGCTTCAGTCCCGCCTCGGTCTGCCCGATCGACTCGAGCAGTTCCATCGCCTCGTCCTCCTCGAGTTCGAGGAGTTCCGATTCGACCTTCGCATCGAGGAACACCGCGTCGGCGGGGGCGACGGCCGCGCGCAGTTCGGTTTTGCGTTCGTCGTTCGTCAGCACGGCCTCGTCGGCGTTGAACACGTACAGGAACGGCTTGGCGGTGAGCAGGTGCAACTCCCGCAGCAACTCGGCCTGCAGCTCGGCCTGGGCGGCGAACACCGTCCGTCCGTCTTCGAGGATCGCCTGCGCCTTCTTCGTCTCTTCGAACTGCGCGACGAGTTCCTTGTTCTTGCGCGATTCCTTCTCGAGCCGCGGCAGCGCCCGCTCGATCGTCTCCAGGTCGGCGAGGATCAGTTCGGTCGCGATGACCTCGATGTCGGCCGTCGGGTCGACCTTGCCGTCGACGTGCACGACGTCCGGGTCGTCGAAGACGCGCACGACCTGGCAGATGGCGTCCGCCTCACGAATGTTGGCGAGGAACTTGTTGCCCATACCCTCACCGGCGGACGCGCCCTTGACGATGCCGGCGATGTCCACGAACGACACCGTTGCGGGCAGGATGCGTTCCGATCCGAAGATCTCGGCGAGCCGGTTCAGTCGCTCGTCGGGCAGTTCGACGACGCCGACGTTCGGCTCGATGGTGGCGAACGGATAGTTCGCGGCCAGCACATCGTTCTTGGTCAACGCGTTGAAGAGCGTCGACTTGCCGACGTTGGGAAGTCCGACGATTCCGAGAGTAAGGCTCACGGAATCAGCAGTCTACGTGCTCGACCCGCGGGTGCTGTCATCCGCACGACGCGCGACGGCGACGAGCCAGTCCGCGTCGGCGTGCCAGGGCCGCAGGTCCCACGTCGCGAACCGCTGTTCGAGCACCAATCCCACGGCCTCCAGATCCGCTTCGAACTGCTCCGGCCGGTAGGCACTGCGGGTGGTGAACCCGGCCACGAACACGCCGCCGGGCCGCAGGTGGGCCGCGATCGCGGCGAGTGCGCGCCGTTCGCTGCCCGGTTCGAGGAACACCATCACGTTGCCTGCCGCGACGACCGCGTCGAACGGCTCCCCCGGAAGATTCAAGGTCGCCAGATCCGCGCGGTGCACGGTCAACTCGGAGTGGGTGCGGGCCTGATCGACCAGCACCGGGTCGAGGTCCACGGCCGTCACGTGATGGCCACGACGGGCAAGCTCGAGTCCGACCCGGCCGGTGCCGCACCCGGCGTCGAGGACGCGGCTTCCACGCCCGAGCACGACGTCGACGAACCGGGCTTCACCGTGCAGATCGGCGCCGGAGGCCTCGAGGTCCGCGAACCGTTCGATATAGGCGCGGGAATCGTCGGCGCTGCGTTCGGTCTGCCATCGGGTGCTCATGTCCCGACGCTACCGACAGCCGACGTCGCTACGGGCAGGCCACCGAAACCAGTTGCGCGATGCGGGCCGCCTGGTCGTCGGTCGGCACCGTCGACCCGTTGGTGGCGAGTTCCTGGACGGTCGCGTTGATGTCCTCCTGCGGCGACCCGTCCGCGATCATCGGGCAGGTGTCGGTGACGATCTTTTCGATCGACTGTGTCTCCCGATCGGCCGCCAGGTTCGGGTAGGCGGTGCGGAACGTGCCGACGAACGCGCTGAGCTTCGCCTGATCGACTGCGACGCCGGCCTGCTCCGCGGCGCTCGACGCAACGCTCTGCACCGACGACACCGCGCCCTCGGCCTGCTCCCGGACACTCGTCACGACCGCGCCCACCGACGACTGCAACTGTTCCCCGGCCGGGGTGTCGTCGTCGGTGCTGCACGCCGCGAGCGTGCATGCGACCGCGACGACAGCGACGACAGCCGGGACGGACCTGCGGATCCGCGCTCCCCTGCGTGGTGTGCTCATGCACACGAGGATCCCACGCGGCGATCCAGTGGACGGATTGTTTCTGCGAATTCCGCAGGTACACGCCCGACCCCGGCAGCATCGGCAGACGAACCGCCGCGTCCGACGCATCATCACGTATCCGGCGCACTCGGCGTCCGCTCCGTTAGATTGGCGTGACACGGCCACCGGAAGGACCCCCGTTGAGCGAAGCGAAGTCCACTCCCCCCGAGTCCGCGCGCCCCGCCGATCGGGGCGCGATCATCGGCGCGGGCGGCATTTGGCTGGCCAAGGTGTCGGCATGCGTCGTCGTCATCGCGGCAGGCGCAGTTGTCCTCGGCTGGATCATCGAGAAGATGTGGGTGATCGTGCTGCCGGTCGCCCTCGCGATCGTCGTCTCGACGATCCTGTGGCCGCCCACCCGCGGCATGATCAAACGCCGCGTCCCGCCCGCAGCGGCGGCCTTCATCACCCTGCTGATGTTCTTCGCGATCGTCGCAGGCATCATCGCGGGCATCGTGCCGTCGGTGGTGGCGCAGGCACCGGAACTCGGCAACAAAGCCACCCAGGGCATCCACACGGTGCAGGACTGGATCCAGGGCCCGCCGTTCAACCTCCGCGACGAGCAACTCGAAAATGCCGTTCAGGTGGTGGTGGAGAAGGTTCAAGGTAGCGCCGCGAGCATCGCCACCGGCGTGTTCTCCGGAGTCAGCACCGCCGGATCGCTGCTCGTGACTCTCGGCCTGGTGCTGGTCCTGACCTTCTTCTTCATCAAGGACGGCACCCGCTTCGTGCCGTGGCTGCACACCGTCGGCGGCGGCCGTGCCGGACGGCACCTCGAAGCGGTGCTGGTCCGCATGTGGGACACGCTCGGCGGGTTCATCCGCACCCAGGCGCTGGTGAGTTTCATCGACGCGTTCTTCATCGGTCTCGGCCTGGTGATCCTCGGGGTTCCACTCGCCCCGGTGCTGGCGATCATCACGTTCATCGGCGGTTTCATCCCGATTGTCGGCGCGTTCGTCGCGGGCGCACTGGCGGTTCTCGTCGCGCTCGTCGCCAACGGCCTGACCACCGCGATCATCGTGCTGGTCATCATCATCGCCGTGCAGCAACTGGAAGGGAATGTGCTGCAACCGGTCCTGCAGTCGCGGAGTATGCACCTGCATGCGGTGATCGTGCTGCTCGCGGTCGCGGCCGGATCGTCGCTGTTCGGCATCGTCGGGGCGTTCCTCGCGGTGCCGGTCGCCGCGGTGACCGCAGTGGTGATCCGCTACATCGGCGAACAGATCGACGAACGCGTCGAAGCCGTCAACGCCGACGCAGTGGCAAACGCGACGGACGACGCACTCGCCCTGCCCGCTCCCGGAGAAGGATCGGCCCCCGAACCGACCTGACAGCGCCCGTGCGATTCAGCCCGCGACTTCGACGGTCGAGCCTTCCCTACCCCGGACGACGTGCAGCCGACTCGGGATGCGCTGGCGCAACTCGTCGACGTGGCTGACCACCCCGACGACACGACCTCCGGCACGCAACTCGTCGAGCACCCCCATCACCGAGTCGAGAGCGTCCGCGTCGAGCGTGCCGAACCCCTCGTCGATGAACATCGTGTCGAGGACGAGCCCCCCGGACTCGGCGGCGACGACGTCGGCGAGTCCGAGCGCCAACGCAAGCGACGCCTGGAACGACTCGCCACCCGACAGCGTCTTCGTCGAACGGACGACCCCGGTGTATTCGTCGTGAATGTCGATGCCGAGCCCACCCCGTTTGCCGTGGCTCCCCGCGGCATCCGAATGCACGAACTCGTATCGCCCACCCGACATACGACGCAGACGTGCCGACGCCGCCTCCGCGACCTCCTCGAGCCGAGCCGCCAGCACATACGAACGCAGCGACATCTTCCGAGCGTTCTGGCCGCCTCCCGCGACCACATCCGCCAGCCCGGCCAGTTCGTTCTGTTCGGCGCGCAACGGCAGGAGCGTCGCGTTCTCCCGCTCGAGTCGCATCGTGTACGTGTCGATGTCCGCGAGCCGTCGCTCGGCTTCCGCCGCCGCGCCGAGCGCCACGTGCAGTTGATCGGCGGCGACGGTCGCCGCGCTGCGACGCGCCGCGACGTCGACCGTCTCGGCTCCGGTGAGCGCAGCGATCTCGGGTTCGGCGAGGGTGGCCGTCATGACTGCGCGGGTCTCCTCCGCGGCCCGGACGATCGCGTCGATCTCGGTCAGGCGCGTGTCTGTTCGGACTGCGGCCAGCGCGGCCTCCAGGTCGTCGAAACCGGCCTCGGTGGCGGCCCGCACGGCGTCGTCGGCCCGCTCGTCGGCGTAGGCACACGCGCGGGCGGCGGCGACCCTCAGGTCGAGCAGTTCGGTCGCGGCAGACGCGAGCACCGCCAGTCGCGCACGACGATCCGCGAGCGAACCCTCGTCCCCGACCGCGGCGTCTATGCGCGTCCGGATCTCCTGCACTTCGGCGGCAGCGACCGCGTCGGCCTGCGCGACCTCGGCTACCTCGGCCTGCGTGGCGCGCAGTCGGTCCTTCAGGTCGGTGTCGAGCCGTTCGAGTTCGTCTACCTGTGCGCGGCGTCGATCGAGCGCGGCGGCCCGCGCGGCCGCCGTACTGTGCTCGGTCGTGGCCGTCTCGAGTTCGGCGGCGAGTTCGCCCACCGGTCGGTCGCCGCATCGTTGCCGCAGGGCTGAAACAACATTCGCGGATTCGGCGACCGCATCGGTTGCGTCGGCGAGCGCGGTGCCGGCACGCTGTTCGGTCTCGCGGGCCGTGTCCTCATCCGCTTTGGTGACGATGTCCTGCGTTGGCTGCGCCGGCGCGGGATGGTCGGTGGATCCGCAGACCCCGCATTCGCGGCCGTCGACGAGTTCGGATGCCAATTCGGCTGCCATACCAGCGATTCGGCGCTCCCTGATGTCGAGCAGCGCCGCTCGGGCATCGAGGTGCGCAGTACGCAACTCCACGACGCGCTGCTCGTGTCGTTCGAGTTCGGCACCGCGCAAGGTGAGTTCGGTAGCGGCGGCGACCGCATCGGCGGCGCGATCGCGGGACGCGACGAGCCCGGGCAGCGATGCGGCTGCCTGTTCCGCGCCTCGGACGGCGGAGTCGGCCTCCGTGCGGCGCGCGGGCAACGTTTCCCGCTGCGCGGTAAGTCCTTCGGTGTCCGCGGCGAGTGCGCTGCGCCGCGCGTCCAGTCGGGACCGTTCGTCGTCGAGGATCGCGAGGCGCTGCTGCTGCGCGATGAGGTCGTCGAGTCGCACGATCTCCGCGGACCATCGCTGCTCGTGCGGCCGGATCCGGTCCCGATCGCTGTCCTCCGGACGCTCGGGCAGTTCGTCGAGCAAGGCACGCCCGTCGTCGTCATCGGACAGCACGGCGGCAGCATCGGTCGCCGCCCGCAACGCTGCCGCCGCGGTCGTCGAG
>NZ_JBAQXC010000326.1:0-6383 GCF_049299235.1 Rhodococcus sp. (in: high G+C Gram-positive bacteria)
GCGTGCACCCGAGCCGCACCGACCTTCGAATGTCGGTCCCTCCTGCGAGACTGTCGATTACCTACTCAGTGGAGGTCACGCGATGGCTGCAAAGTTCGAGATGAACAAAGCCTGGGCGAAGAAAGCGGCAGAGCCGATCCAGGTTCGGAAGGGCGCTTCGAAGCAGGAAATCGAGGCGGAGCTGAAGAAGCAGTTCAAGAAGCGCGGCCTGATCAAGTAGTCCGCCTGTCAAACCAGATCGGCACCATGACAGCTATGACGCCCTACGAGCGCGGACACGCCGCCGGATACGCCGAGGCAGTAGAGCGTGAACACCTCGGCGACGCCACCGCCGGCGACGACCACACTCCCTGGTTCGCGACTGCCCCCGGCGACCCTTGTGACGCCAACCTTGCCGAGTACGAGCGCGGTTGGGCGGCCGGCTGGCACGAGTACCTCACCGCTCGCTGACCACCCGTCTCAGCTGGCCGGGACCTCGTTCCTAAGCCTCCACACCCAGCTGCAACTGGTCCTCGGCGGCCTTGGGACGGCGCACCGCCGAGATGTACGGCGTCATCGCCGGCGGCATCTTGGGCCGCACGAATTCCAGCAGCTCACCGACCGTGATGATCTGGACCTTCGGGAACGGCTGGCCGTTGATCGGCCACACGTAGCTGCCCGAGTGATCCGCCGCCTCCACCATGCCGACGGTGGGCTTCGACATGGTGATCAGCAGACCCATCTCTGCCTTCTGGCTCTCGACTGTCCCCAGTAGGTCACGCACCATGCCCGGATTGAGGGTCCGACCACCCTTGACCGACACGAGCACCCGGCCAGGGGTCTGTTTGCCCTTGGAATCGTTCAGGAACCGGATCACACCGTCGATACCGCGGTCCCCGACCTGCTTCTGGTTGGGGGTGCCGTCCGCGAGCGTGACCGCCCACCGCTCGAAGTCGAACGCCGACTGCTTGAACAGGGCCTGCGCGCCGGGCAGGTCACGCGGGATGCCCACCACCTTGTAGGTCTTCTCGATCTCGCTGTCATAGGTGTCCCGCAGCCTCGCCTGAATCAGGCCCACCGCGATGTAGGTGATGTCGATCCCGACCCACTTCCGGTCCATCCGGATGGCCGCGTCGATCGTTGTACCGCACCCGCAGAACGGATCAAGCACGACATCGCCGGGCTCGGTTGCCAGCGCAAGGATCCGTTCGAGCAACGCCACCGGCTTCTGCGTGGGATAGCCCAGACGCTCGGCGGCTTGCGAGTTCAACGGAGCAATGTCCGACCACACATCGGACATCGGCAGTCCCCGCTGCTCGTCCAAGAAACGCTTGAACTGCGGAACGCGGCCCGGTGCCGACTGATAGATAAGTCCCTGGTCGTACGCCTCTTGCATCCGTTCCTTGGTCCATCGCCAGACCTTGGTGACCCCGAGGAACTCGTAGGTGAGATTCGGCCGATCCGAGTTCGGGTTGATCAGGTTGTCCAGGCGGTACAACCGTCCCGCGGCGTCCCGGTGCCGGTACTTCTGCGCGGTCTTCTCCGGGAGATCGTTCTCGTCGTAAGGGAAGAAGGCTGCGTCGATGTTCCAGGGTGATTCGTCGGAACGCTGGTAACTGAGGATCACGTCGTGGTTGGTCGGCAGCCGCTTCGTCATCAGGCCCTTGGAGCTGGTGCGCTGCCAGATGATCTCGTTTCGGAAGTTTGAGGCCCCAAAGATGGCGTCTAGCAACAGCTTTAGGTAGTGACTCATGGTCGGGTCACAGTGCAGCCACAGCGAGCCAGTCGGCTTGAGGGCCCGGTGAAGCTCCACCAGACGAGGGGCCATGTTCACCAGGTAGGCCAGTGCGTCGTTCTCGCCGACAAGCGTGTGCATGGCACGCAGGGCATCACCAACCGCGGCCGGCGCACCCCCGTTGACCAGGTCCAGATACTGAACCTCGGTGACATGAGTCCATCGCCAGGTGTCGTCGAACGCCTGGATCTGCGCGGTATCTGTGCTGGAGGCGTTGCGCGCGAAGATCACGTTGTACGACCGGTTGGAGTTGAACGGCGGGTCCAGATACACCAGGTCCACGGACTCGTCAGCTATGTGATTGCGCAGAACAGTGAGGTTGTCGCCGTAGAACAGCCGGTTGGTCATGGTGGAAAGAGTTTCACGCTCGAACGACAGAACCCGGTCCGACCCGACAGGACCACCTCGAATTCGTCCACACCTCTTGCTGAACTTTCAGACACCCCCGCGCGGGTCCACCACTCCGGCCGGACCTAGCTACCGCGCAGAGAGCCGTACCCGACCTACCTCCCGCCGTCGTCTGCCTCGAGGGGGCTCCTAAACGGGGGGCCTGGCTGTGGTCCCGTTTCCAGGGGCAGCCCGGGAGACCTACTGAAAAATCCGACCGGAGTGGTGGAGGGGGTTTTCCCGGGGTGCCCGCCGAAACATCTGACTTGGCTTCGGTGTGTCCTACCTAAAAATTTTGGGGTTTCGTGCGAGGGTGTGCGGCATGGACACACACGGGGCGCGGGAGGGCGGGAGCTGGGAACAGCTGTGGCTTCCGCTGTGGCCGCTCGCGACCGACGACCTGCTGCACGGGGTCTACCGGATGCCGCGCCCCGACGCCCTCGAACGGCGCTACATCGAGGCCAACCCTCAGGCGTTGTCGAACCTGCTCGTTGTCGACGTCGATCATCCCGACGCCGCACTGCGGGCCCTGTCGACGCACGGCTCGCACCCGATGCCGAACGCGGTCGTGGAAAACCCCCACAACGGGCACGCCCACGTCGTATGGGCGCTGGCCGAACCTTTCACCCGCACCGAATACGCCCGCCGTAAGCCCCTCGCATATGCCGCGGCTGTCACCGAGGGCCTGCGCCGCGCCGTCGACGGAGACGCCGCCTACTCGGGTCTGATGACGAAGAACCCGACGCACGACGCCTGGTCCACGCACTGGCTTCACACGGAGCCGCGCAGCCTCGCCGAACTCGAGGCCAACCTCGGCACACACATGCCCCCGGCGCGCTGGCGGCAGTCCAGGACCCGTCGTGCGAACCCCGTAGGACTCGGCCGCAACTGCACCCTGTTCGAGACCGCCCGCACCTGGGCGTACCGGGAGATCCGACACCACTGGGGCGATCCGGCCGGCCTTGGCCGGGCGATCCACGCCGAAGCCGCCATGCTCAACGCTGGGTTCTCCGAACCGCTACCGGCCAGCGAAACCCGCGCCGTCGCCGCCAGCATCCACCGCTGGATCATCACCAAATCCCGTATGTGGGCCGATGGGCCCGCCGTCTACGAGGCAACCTTCGTCGCCATCCAATCCGCCCGCGGACGCAAAGGAGGCAAGGCCAGCGGCAAGGTCATGACACCAGCCAAAGTCGAGGCAAACCGTGCTCGCCGGACGAAGCTGGACCGTGAGTCCATCGCAAAGGAGCTGCTGTGAGTGCACACACTCCGGGTCGGCGGAAGCTCACCGCCCGCGAAGCAGCCGAACGGTTCGGGGTCTCGTCGCGCACCATCAGGCGAATCGTTGCCGAGCCTCGGGAGGAGTTCGAAGCTCGTGCGGCCGAACGGCGTCAGCGCGTGCTCGAGCTGCGTGCCCAGGGCCTCAAGCTCCGCGAGATCGCCGACGAGGTCGGCATGACGGTCGGCGGCGTGGGCACCATTCTGCACCACGCTCGCAAGGCCGAAGAGCGCGCAAATTGCGAGGTCATCCCGCGAACCGTCGACGCAACCAACCCCGCACGCTCGTAGGGCTCTGAGCCTCTGACTGTGCATCCGTGGCCGACACCGGCACCGGCGGTGTCGGCGCGGCGGGAGCCGGCGCTGGCTTCGCCTCAAGCATCCGCAGCATCTGCTGCTGCACCTCGATGATCCGGTTGCGTTCGCTGGCCAGCGCCTCGGCCACCGCGAGGCGCTGCCGCAGTTCAGCGTTTTCGGCGGCCAGTTCACGCGCTAGGTCAGCTGGAGGGGTCACCGGGTCAGGTTTGGACATCTTCCCTGGTCGCAGCCCTGCCGCTGATAGGTCACCGAGGGGGATCATCCATTTCCCGTCGGCGGTCTGCACCGCGTTCGGGAATGCCCCGGCTCGTAGCCGGCGCTTGACCGTGCTTTCGCTGGTCTGCGTCGCATCCACGGCCTCTTTGACGGTCAGCATGGGTAGGTCACGATCCCCGGTCATCGGGTCATCGTCTCGCATCTGACCCGGGTCACCGCGCATTCGCCCAGCGTGTTGGCGGTGTCATGTCCCCAGGTCAAACCCCGACCTGAACCGGCCACGACCAGTTCAGTGGCAAGCCAGCGCGAAGCGGTGGCGCGGCAGCATTTCGACGCCTCGCTGGCATTGCAAGCATTTCCAGCATTGCAAGCATCGCTGGTGGAGCTAAGTCGCAACGCGCGCAACGGCAGACGCAGCGTCGACCGCTGGCCGGCCCTCTTGCCAGCAATCCCAGCAATGCCAGCAATGCCCAGGGCAGCGCCTCGCCGCCGCTCACAGGCTCATTCCGTCGTCGCGGGTGCGGCCCTGGTCCGGTGTCCGGTTGCCTGGGGGGAGCTGGGCCGTGGGGCCGGCCGAGCGCCGCGCCGGCGGTTTCACCTCGGCGGGTGTGGTGGGGGTCAGGTCCGCGGCAGCGCGGCGGATCGTCTTCGCGGCCTGCTCGGTGCGCTTGTCGGGCGGGGTTTGCTTCCACAGGGCCTGTACCTGCTTCTTCGCCGCGGCGGCGGCCTCGGCCTGGGCCTGGGCCACGGTGCCGGCCTGACCCGCCACGACCTGGCGGTCGGGGTCCTTCTTCGAGGTCAGCGACCACGCCCCGTCGTCGCTGACCCACAGTCGCATGTTCACCCCGCGCACGTCCCGAGAGAACCCGCCGCCGGGCAGCTCGGTCCACTTCGCGGCATCCTTGGCTTTCGCCGCGCGTTCTGCCTGGGCTTTCGCGGTGGCGTACTGGCGTTTCATCTCCGGCGTCCACGGCTTCCGTTGCTGCTGGCTGGCTGCGAGCATGTCCCGGATCTCCGTCGGGTGGCTTCCTATCACGGCCGCAGCTGTCTTCGCGGCGGCCTCGGCGCGCTTGGCGGCCTCATCCTGGCTAGTCAACGCCTGGTCCACCTGCTTCCACTTCTGCTCGGCGGACTGCTCGCCGCGAATCTGGGCGGCCACTTCACCGACGAGAGTGCGGGCCTGCTCCCAACGGGCCGCGGTGAACTGCTCAGCGCCGACCTCCCGGCGCCGGGCTTCCCACGCCGCGGGGCGCTCCAACCGGCGGCGCGGCACCGCCTCCTCGCCCGCGATCCGCTCCGGCTGCGGCCCGTCGAGCACCTTCTGCAGCTGTGACCAGGACAGACGTCGGTCGAGCTTGGACGCTGGAAGCCAGATCGGTTCCCCCACGGCGTCGACGTAGCCGGGCAGATGGAAGCTATACCCGTTCATCCGGCCCGTCGACGCGACGTTTCGCCGAAACTCCACAGTCGCAACGGGGTTGGACGCGAGCGCCTTCTCGAACGCCTCAACGCCCTGTCCCGCGGCAATGTCGTGGGCCGCAGTCACGATCTCCCGCAACCCGTCGCGCTGGGGCACCTTCCCCGTCCGAACCGCTTGGCGTTGCTCCCCGCTGGTGGTCTGCCGCCGGCGGGCCCGCTCCGGGCTGTCGACCACCTCGAGGCCGTGCGTGCGTTCGACCTCGCGCATCACCTCGACGACCTTCCACCGGTCGTTGCTGTTCTTCCAGGTCACGCCCTGGAAATCGACCCGCGAGACGGCAATGTGGATGTGGTCATCGTCGTGCCGGACCGCCACCCACGGGTGGTTCTCGAAGCCCATCCGCTCGGCGACCGTCTGTGCGATGTCGGCGAACTCGGTATCGGTCAGCCGCCGATCTCCGGGCGCGCAGCGCAGCGAACAGTGCCACACCGGCTTGCCCACGCGCGCGTTCGTGGCCGCGGCGCGCTCGAAGTCTCGACCCCACCGGGTCGGGTTCTTCGCCGTGACCTGCACCGATCCCGCGATCACCGTCCCGCCGGCAATCAACCGGCCCGCCTCATTCCGGTACGTGTGCGGCGTCGCCTTCCCCGGACCGTGCAGATACCGGGCCAGCCCCTTCGGATCCGACCCGGTACTGATCTTCGCGATCATGTCAGCCCTGATCGTCGAGCGCGTCGAGCCGATCCGCCATCCGTCCCAACTCCTGCCCCCACCTCTCCAGCCACCCCTTCTGCAGGTGCTCGGCCATCTGCGGCGGCACTTGCCCGGCGTTGATCGCCCTCGCGATCTGGTTCAGGTTGTTCCCCACCTTCGTCATCTGCTGCCGCATCGCGGCGACCTCCGCGGCCGCCTCCGCCGACAACCCGCCGCCGGTCTTCGGGCGCACCTTCCCGAGGTAGCCGGCCACCGCCCGCTCGCGCACCCACGCCC
>NZ_JBAQXC010000327.1:0-6187 GCF_049299235.1 Rhodococcus sp. (in: high G+C Gram-positive bacteria)
TCACCGTTCAGTGCGGAACACCAGCACCGTCGCACCCGTCATCGCGAGCGGTGTGCCGACGGCCCTGGGAGAGGAGTCCGCGGGCACACCGTCGGGCGCGCTCGAATCGAACACACACACCACCGGGCCTCGATACCACTCGGGTCCGGCGACCACGATCGTCGCCGGACCGCCGGCGTGCAGCACGATCAGACCGCTGCTGTCCGCGAGCGGTGCCCCCGCCCGTGTGACCGTGCCGAGTTGAGATCCGTCCACCCACGCTTGCAGGGTGCGGCGGTCGTCGTCGTGCCAGCCGGGCTCGTCGAGTTCGGTGCCGTCGCCGCCGAACCACACCAGGTCGGGGAAGCCGACGGTGCGGGCCCGGCCGTCGAAGAATCGGCGTTGCCGCAGTACCGGAACCACTGTGCGCAACCGCAGCAACTGCCGCACGAACGCGATCCGGTTCGGGTCGGCCGACGACCAGTCCAACGCCCACGCATCCGCCACCGAGGTGCCGACGGGGACGCAGTAGGCGTTGTTGTTGCCGCCCTGGCTGTTCCCGAATTCGTCGCCGGCGAGAAGCATCGGGGTGCCGGTGGACAGCAGCAACGTGGACAGCAGGGCCCGCACATGACGGTCACGCGCGGCGACGATCTCCGGGTCGGCCGTCGGTCCTTCCATCCCGTGGTTGACGGATTCGTTGTGGTCGGCGCCGTCTCGTCCGTCCTCGCCGTTGGCCTCGTTGTGTTTGCGTTCGTAGGCGACCAGATCGGCGACGGGGAACCCGTCGTGGGCGGTGACGAAGTTGATCGACATCCACGGTTGCCGCACCGTCCGGTCGTAGAGGTCCTCCGAACCGGCCAGGCGTGAGGCGATCTCACGAATTCCCGAACGGCCCGCCCAGAACCGGCGCACCACGTCCCGGTAGCGGTCGTTCCATTCCGCCCACTGTGCGCCGAACTCGCCGAGTCGATAGCCGGGCCCGGTCGCGTCCCACGGTTCGGCGATCAACTTCAGATCCGTCAGGACCGGATCGGTGGTGATCGCGGTCAGCAGCGCGGCCCGTGGATCGAACTCGCCGCCGCGCGGCCGCCCCAGCGCGCTGGCCAGGTCGAACCGGAACCCGTCGACCCCCATCTCGGTGGCCCAGAAGCGCAGGCTGTCGCACACCATCCGCACCGCGATCGGTGAGTTGCCGTCGATCGTGTTGCCGCATCCGGTCAGGTCGATGTCGACTCCGTGATGGTCGAGCAGGTAGTAGCCGGGTGCGTCGAGTCCGCGCCACGACAGGGTGGGGCCGGCGACCGACCATTCGCACGTGTGGTTGTAGACGACGTCGAGGATCACCTCGATGCCGGCCGCGTGCAGTGCCCGCACCATCGTCTGGAACTCGTCGATCTCGGCGCCGGGCATGCTCGCGTAGCCGGGGTGCGGCGCGAAATACGAGGCGGTCGAATAGCCCCAGTGGTTGCGCATTCCGCGGGCCCGCACCGGCGGTTCGGTGACGAACGCGTGGACCGGCATCAATTCGACCGCGGTGACCCCGAGCCCGACGAGATGGTCGAGCACGGCGGGCGCAGTCAACCCGAGGTAGGTGCCGCGATGTTCGCCCGGCACCCCGGGATGTCGCGCGGTGAAGGACCCGACGTGCAGTTCGTAGAGCACGCTCTGTTCCCACGCGGTGCCGGGCCGCTCGCCGCGGTACGGGCCGGACCGGCCGGTGACGACCGAGAGTGGTGTGTGGCCGAGCGAATCGATGCTCGACGGTACCCCGAACGGGTCGTCGTCGTAGGCGAGCAACCGGGCGGGATCGCCGATGTCCCCGGTCAGGCGGCGTGCCCACGGGTCGAGCAGCAGCTTGGCGGGGTTGGTGCGCAACCCGGTGCGAGGTCGCCACGGGCCGTGGGCACGGTATCCGTAGCGCTGTCCGGGGCCGACCCCGGCGATGCTGCCGTGCCAGATCCCGAACGTGCGTTCCGGCAGGTCGATTCGCTGCTCGCGACCGTCGTCGGCGATCAGGCAGACCTGGACGCGGTCGCTGTGCGGGGCGTGCACGGCGAAGTGGGTGCCCCCGTCGGGGAGCGGGGTTGCGCCGAGAGGAAAAGGCCCGCGGCCGGCGCGGGCCACCGGCGGCGCGGTGGGATCGGTGGTGGAGGACGACACGAAAGTCGATCCTGCCGTGTATCGGCGCGGCGGGTAGTCCAAGATGGACGGCGTGGCGCAACCTGATCCCGATCTGCTCATCGAATTCGACGACGTGTTGGTGCGGCGGGGCGGCAACGTCCTGGTCGGGCCCGTGACCTGGAAGGTCGAGCTGGACGAACGCTGGGTGGTGCTCGGCCCGAACGGCGCCGGCAAGACCTCGCTGCTCCGGGTCGCGGCCGCCGAGACGTTCCCGACCTCCGGCACGGCGAGCGTGCTGGGCGAGCGGTTCGGGCGCACCGACCTGTCCGAACTGCGGCCGCGCATCGGGATGTCGTCGTCGGCGCTGGCCAACCGGGTTCCGTTCGACGAGAAGGTCTCCGACCTGGTGGTTTCCGCCGGATACGGGGTGCTCGGTCGGTGGCGGGAGAAATACGACACGATCGATATCGAACGGGCGACGGAGATGCTGGAAAGCCTCGGCGCCGAACACCTCACCGACCGCATGTACGGCACGTTGTCGGAGGGGGAACGCAAGCGGGTACTCATCGCCCGGGCGTTGATGACCGATCCGGAACTGCTGTTGCTGGACGAGCCTGCCGCGGGTCTGGACTTGGGTGGACGCGAGGAACTCGTGGCGCGGCTGGCGACGCTCGCCGCCGACCCCGACGCGCCTGCGACGGTGCTGATCACCCATCACGTCGAGGAGATCCCGCCGGGCTTCACCCACGCCATGCTGCTCAAGGAGGGACGGGTCGTGTCCCAGGGGCTGATCGACGAGGTGATCACCGCCGCGAACCTGAGTGATGCGTTCAGCCAGTCGATCACCCTCGATCGGGTCGACGGCCGGTTCTTCGCGCGCCGTACCAGGGAATCGGGACTCCACCGGGCTCGCGTCTGAACCATCGGCCCGGCACAACCATCGGCCCGGCACCGTGGCGCCGGCCCGATGCGATGCGCGTCACTTCGTCGCGTAGTTTGTACGCATGCCTACCGAACGTTCAGCGGTGCCCTTCGACCCGGCCGCGGTGCCGATCCGGGACGCCTCCACTGTGCTCCTGATCCGCGACTCGGATCGTGGTGTCGAGGTGTTCCTGCAACGCCGCGTCGTCGGGATGGACTTCGCGGGCGGCATGACGGTGTTCCCGGGCGGCGGCGTCGACCCGACCGACAGCGATGCATCCGTGCGGTGGGCAGGGCCCCCCGTCTCGTGGTGGGCCGAGCGGTTCGGCACCACCGAAGGCCGCGCGCAGGCGCTGGTACTGGCCGCGGTCCGGGAAACGTTCGAGGAGTGCGGTCTGCTGCTGGCCGGGCCCACCGTAGACACTGTCGTCGCCGACACCGCGCCGTACGCACCGGCCCGCCGTCGCCTGGAAAGTCGGGAACAGTCGTTCGGTGACTTCCTCACCACCGAAGGGCTCGCGGTCCGCACCGACCTGTTGCGGCCCCGCGCGAACTGGATCACTCCGCTCGGTGAGCGTCGCCGCTACGACACGAACTTTTTCGTCGCGGCGGTCCCCGAAGGGCAGCGCGCCGACGGCGACACCAGCGAAGCCGAACATGTGCAGTGGCGCACGGTGACCGAGGCGCTCACGGACTGGACGTCGGGTGCGTCGATCCTGCTGCCACCGACCTGGGCGTTGCTCACCTCGCTGGCCGGTTACGCCACGGTTGCGGACGCACTCGCGGACGAGGTAGCGATCGACCCCGTCCTGCCGATCATGTCGCGCAACGACGACGGGCACATCCACATCTCGTTCGGCGGTGACGAGGGCTACTACAGCGCCGGGGGACCACACCCGTGGGCGTTGCGCGCCGATCTCTGAACTAGCCTGTGCGGCATGGCTGAATTCGTCACTCTCGAGGTTTCGGACGGTATCGGAACGATCCGGCTCGACCGCCCGCCGATGAACGCGTTGAACCGGCAGGTGCAGGAGGAGATCCGGGCCGCGGCCAGGGAAGCGACGGTGCGTGCCGACGTCGCCGCCGTGATCGTCTACGGCGGCGAGAAGGTGTTCGCGGCCGGCGCCGACATCACCGAACTCGCCGAGTTGAGCTTCGTGCAGATGAGTGAGATCGTCGCGGATCTGCAATCGGCGATCGGATCGATCTCCGAAATCCCGAAGCCGACGGTCGCGGCGATCACCGGGTATGCGCTCGGCGGCGGACTCGAACTCGCACTCGGCGCGGACCGCCGGATCATCGGCGACAACGTCAAACTCGGGACACCCGAGATCAAGCTGGGCATCATCCCCGGCGGTGGTGGCACCCAACGGCTCGCGCGACTCGTCGGTCCGTCGAAGGCGAAGGACATCGTCTTTTCGGGCCGGTTCGTCGGGCCCGACGAGGCACTCACGATCGGGTTGGTGGACGAGGTTGTCGCACCGGACGAGGTGTACAACGCGGCACGAACGTGGGCAGCGCAGTTCACCGGCGCGGCCTCGCGTGCCCTGGCCGCGGCGAAGGCCGCGATCGATCAGGGCCTCGAGACGGACCTGGACACCGGGCTGAAGATCGAGCAGCATGTGTTCGCGTCGTTGTTCGCCACGGCCGATCGCACGATCGGGATGGAGTCGTTCATCGCGAACGGCCCCGGCAAGGCCGTGTTCACGGGCCGATAGCCCCGACAAAACTGGAACTTGTTCCACGCTTACCGATGGGTAGGATCACCTCATGACTGCAAGCAGGACCGACGGGAACGACCCCGCGCCGAACCCGCACGCCACCGCCGAAGAGGTCGCGGCGGCACTGGAGGACACCAAACTCGCCCAGGTGCTCTACCACGACTGGGAAGCCGAAACCTACGACGAGAAATGGTCCATCTCGTACGACGAACGGTGCATCGACTACGCCAAGGGGCGATTCGACGCCGCCGCCGGAGAGCAGCCCCTCCCGTACGGGAAGGCCCTCGAACTCGGCTGCGGTACCGGCTTCTTCCTGCTCAACCTCATGCAGGCGGGCGTCGCGACGTCCGGTTCGGTGACCGACCTGTCACCCGGCATGGTCAAGGTCGCCCTGCGCAACGCGGCGAATCTCGGACTCGACGTCGACGGCCGCGTCGCCGACGCCGAGACCATCCCGTACGAGGACAACACCTTCGACCTCGTCGTCGGACACGCTGTGCTGCACCACATCCCGGATGTCGAGCAGTCGCTGCGCGAGGTCCTGCGCATCCTCAAGCCCGGCGGCCGGTTCGTCTTCGCCGGCGAGCCGAGCACGGTCGGCAACTTCTATGCCCGCTGGCTCGGCCGCATCACGTGGGAAGCCACCACCAACATCACCAAACTGCCCTTCCTGAGCGACTGGCGGCGCCCGCAGACCGAACTCGACGAGTCGTCGCGGGCGGCGGCCCTCGAGGCCGTCGTCGACCTGCACACCTTCGACCCGTCCGATCTCGAACAGATCGCGACCGCCGCCGGTGCCGTCGACGTCACGGCGTCGAGTGAAGAGTTCGCCGCCGCACTGCTCGGCTGGCCGGTACGGACCTTCGAGGCCGCCGTGCCCGAGGAGAAACTCGGCTGGGGCTGGGCGAAGTTCGCGTTCGGTGGCTGGAAGACGCTGAGCTGGGTCGACGAGAACGTGCTCAAGCACGTCGTCCCGCGCAGCTTCTTCTACAACGTCATGATCACCGGTGTGAAGCCCGGCGAGTAGTTGGGCTACGACTTCACCCTCGCCGACGTCGCCTACCTGACGTCGGCCGAGGCGGCGTCCGCCCTCACCGAAGTGGGCGGCCGCGAGTTGTCCGCGCGCACGCGCCTGGCCGATATCGGCTGGGCGCGTACGCGTTTCGGTGACCGCGCCGCACTGCTCGTCGAGACCGCGCTCGCGCGGCGCAAGGCCGTCGGAAAGCTGCCGGACGCGGGCAACTGGTTGCTCACCGACGACGCGGTGCAGCAGGCCACCCCCGCAGTTGTCGCCGCGCACCGCGCGCGGCGCCTGACCGGGCGGGCGGTGCACGACGTGACGTGCTCGATCGGCGCCGAACTGGCCGCACTCACCGGTGTCGCGCAGACCGTGATCGGCAGCGATCTGGACCCGGTGCGGCTCGCGATGGCCGCGCACAACG
>NZ_JBAQXC010000328.1:0-2509 GCF_049299235.1 Rhodococcus sp. (in: high G+C Gram-positive bacteria)
GCCGAGGATGATCGGGACGGTACGACCGAACGTGGACAACTGATCCTGGCCGTCCTTGGCCTGCTGAACCTGGAACTCGATGGTGTCCTGGTCGAACGGCAGCGTGACCTTCAGGACCGTCACCTCGGGGGTGTCGGCCTCACGCGCGTAGTACTGGTACTGCTGCTCCTGGCCCTTCACGACGACGCCGGTGACGGGGTCGACCCACATGTCGCGGACGTTGCTGTACCAGCGGACCATCGTGATCGGCTCGTCGCCGCCCTCGATACCCCAGGTGGCGGCGGGCAGGCTCAGCTTGTAGGTGGGGTTCGTCGGATCGGACTTCGACAGGTCGACCGGCTCGATCGTCTGCGTGAAGTGGTAGACCTCGACGCCGCCGATCTCACTGTCGTCACCCTCGACGTAGTTGATCTCGTAGTTCTCGCGTGCGTTGTTGTCGAAGTACGGGTAGCTCTTCCGCTCGACGTCGAACGGGAACTTGTACTGCAGACCCTCACGGTTGGTGATCTCCGTGGGCGGCGCCGTCGACGAGGTCTGGATGGTGCTCACCCGGTCGGGGAACTCCTCGAGCGAGACCGGCATCGAGGTGACGCGGTCGATCGTCAGCCGGTCCACCGTCGCCGACACAAGTCCGGTGTCGCCCTGCATGTCCAGTCGGCGCACGGCCTGGCCGGCCTGCAGCGTCATGACCTCGGCGTTCGAGGGGTCTTCGACGGTGACGAAACGCTGCGCGACGATCAGGACGTTCGTGTCGACCTGTGCCTGGCCGGCGAGCAGCGCCTTGGAATTGAGAATGTCACCCGTACCCTCGGCCACGGTGGTGACCTCGAGGTCGAGTGGTGTCTTCTTCAGCTTGCCTACGGTGTAGGTCGGCACCAGCAGCGCGATCGCCAGGAGGAAAGTCCCCAGGCCCACCAACACCAGCGCAAGTTTCCGGCCCGAGCTCGAACGCTCAGCCATGCTGTCTCTCCTCACTCAACGGTTGTCATCGAGTACCCCCACCGGCAGCCGGGCTGCACGGATCGTCTGGTGTACGACGTCGCGCACACCACGTGAGCCCAGACACTAACAGCCGACGGTCGTTGTGCGTACGGCCGGACTCGGAACAACCCGGTACTTCCCGGACGGGACTCGCCCGGCACACTGGTCCGCGATGACCAGTCGACCAGACACCGGAGTGCCGCCCCGTGGCGCGACCGGGTTCCTGCCTGCCCTCGAGGGCATGCGCGGCTGCGCCGCCGTCGGAGTTCTCGTCACACATGTCGCGTTCCAGACCGGTGCCGTGCACGATCCGGTGATCGGCCGCGTGTGGGGCAGGCTCGACCTCGCGGTCGCCCTGTTCTTCGCCCTGTCCGGGTTCCTGCTGTGGCGTCCGCACGCCGCGGAGGCTCGCGGGTACGGTGCCGCGCAGTCACCCGGTCGGTACCTCGTGTCCCGTGCCGTGCGCATCCTCCCCGCGTACTGGACGGCGGTGTGCCTGGTACTGCTTCTGCTGCCAGGAGCGGGCGGCGGCTGGCGGGTGTGGGTGGCGAACCTCACGTTCGTTCAGGTGTTCGTGCCGCTGACCCTCACCGAGGGGCTGACCCAGATGTGGAGCCTGTCCGTCGAGGTTGCGTTCTATCTGCTGTTGCCGCTGTTCGGCGCCGCGCTGTGCCGGCTGCGCGGGGACGCCGCACGATTCCGGATCCCGGTGATCCTCGCGGCGTGCGCGGCGAGTTTCGTGTGGGTGTGGCTGCCGGTGGCCACGCCCGACCACATCAACCACGACAACTGGCTGCCCGGCTATCTGCCGTGGTTCGGGGTGGGCATGCTGCTCGCCGAACTGGTGACCATCGGCGGTACCTGGGTACACCGATTGGCGGCCCGGCGGGGTCTCATGGCGGCAATCGCGATCGGTGCGTTCGTCCTCGCGGCCACCCCGCTCGGCGGTCCGGCGGAACTGACCACTCTCGAGCCGTGGGAGTACAACAGCAAGATCCTGCTCGGCGCCGTGATGAGCGCGGCGTTGCTCGCCCCGCTGGTGCTGACCCCCCGTGACCACCACCGGATCCTCGCGTCGACCACCGCGCTGGCGGTCGGACGCTGGTCCTACGGCATCTTCATCTGGCACCTCGCGGTGCTGTCGATCGTGTTCCCGGTGTTCGGCATCCTGCCGTTCCACGGACATTTCTGGTTCGTGCTCGTCGTCACCGTGATCGTGAGCATCGCGGTCGCGTCCGTGAGTTACGCGCTCGTCGAGGAACCTGCCCGCCGCGAGTTCCACCGCAGGACCCGGGCGAAGCGGGGCGACAGCGGAACCGTCGCGAGCCCCAGCGCCACCAACCCGGCCAGCGCGGCGAACTGAATCAGGAACGAGTGCCCGACGTAGCCGCCGGGAGCACGCCACGGGCCGGTCGACAGCAATGCCATCGCGACCATCGTCGCCGCGCCGGCTGTCGCCACCAGGATGCGTGACGCGACGGACTCTGCTCGCCGTGCCACGGCGACACCCACCGCGACGGCACCGCCC
>NZ_JBAQXC010000329.1:0-2184 GCF_049299235.1 Rhodococcus sp. (in: high G+C Gram-positive bacteria)
CGGACGGCCGACGTAACCCTGAGGCGCTACGTGTTCTGTGCTCGGATCGCGTCGAACACCGAAGGATCGACCAGTGTCGAGGTATCGCCGAGTGCGCGACCTTCCGCGACGTCCCGCAGCAGACGGCGCATGATCTTGCCGGAGCGGGTCTTCGGCAGTTCCGGCACCACCGAGATCTGCCGCGGCTTGGCGATCGGAGAGATCTCCACCGCGACGTGATCACGCAATTCCTTGATCAGCGCGTCGCCGGTGTTCTCGACGTGTTCGCGCAGGATCACGAACGCGACGATGCCCTGGCCGGTGGTCTCGTCGGCCGCGCCGACCACGGCCGCCTCGGCGACCGCCGGGTGGCTGACCAGAGCGGATTCGACCTCGGAGGTGGAGATGCGGTGCCCGGAGACGTTCATGACGTCATCGACACGGCCGAGCACCCACAGGGCGCCGTCGTCGTCGTAGCGGGCTCCGTCACCGGCGAAGTACCAGCCCTGCTCGGCGTACCGAGACCAGTACGTATCGCGGTAGCGATCCATATCGCCCCAGATGCCGCGCAGCATCGCCGGCCAGGGCTGGTCGAGCACCAGATAGCCGTTTCCGCCCTCGGCGAGGACGTTGGCATCGTCGTCGACGATCTTCGCCGAGATGCCGGGCAGCGGAGCCATCGCCGAACCGGGCTTGGTGGTGGTCAGGCCCGGCAGCGGCGAAATCATGATCGCACCGGTCTCGGTCTGCCACCAGGTGTCGACGATCGGGGCGGTGCCTGCGCCGATGACCTCGCGATACCAGCGCCAGGCCTCCGGGTTGATCGGCTCACCCACCGACCCGAGCAACCGGATCGACGACAGATCGTGAGCATCGGGGATCTCGCGGCCCCACTTCATGAACGTGCGGATGAGCGTGGGTGCCGTGTAGTAGATCGACACCCCGTACTTCTCGATGATCTCGAAGTGCCGATGTTCGTTCGGGGAGTTGGGGGTGCCCTCGTAGACGACCTGCGTGACGCCGTTGCTCAGCGGTCCGTACACGATGTAGGTGTGGCCGGTGACCCACCCGATGTCGGCGGTGCACCAGTACACGTCCGTGCCGGGCTTGTGGTCGAAGACGTTGTGGTGCGTGTAGGACGCCTGCGTGAGGTAGCCGCCCGAGGTGTGGACGATGCCCTTGGGCTTTCCGGTGGTGCCGGAGGTGTAGAGAACGAACAGCGGATGCTCCGCGTCGAACGGCTGCGCGGTGTGCCGGTCGGAGGCCTTGTCGACGGTTTCGTGCCACCACAGGTCCCGGCCCTCGGTCCACTCGACGTCGATGCCGGTGCGCTTGACGACGAGCACGTGCTCGATCGATTCCGCGCCGGAAACCGCCTCGTCGGCAGCGGGCTTGAGCGGGGCCGGGGCGCCACGACGCCACTGGCCGTCGACGGTGACCAGCAACTTGGCGGCAGCGTCGTCGATGCGGGAGCGCAGCGCCGTCGCGGAGAAACCACCGAAGACCACCGAATGGGTCAGGCCGAGCCGGGCACACGCGAGCATCGCGACGATCGCCTCGGGAATCATCGGCATGTAGATCGCGACGCGATCACCGGCGACGAGTCCGAGTTCGGTGAAGGTGTTCGCGGCCTTCGACACCTCGGCGAGCAGGTCGTTGTAGGTGATCGAGCGTGAATCACCCGGTTCGCCTTCGAACGCGATGGCGACGCGGTCGCCGTTGCCGGCTTCGACGTGCCGGTCGACGCAGTTGTAGGCGACATTGAGCTGCCCGCCGACGAACCATTTCGCGACGGGAGCATCCGACCAGTCGAGCACCTGGGTCCACGGGGTCGCCCAATCCAGACGGCGGGCCTGGGTGTCCCAGAACTCGAGCCGGTCGGCGTCGGCGGCGGCTTGCAGCTCGGGACCGGCGTTGGCGGTGGCGGTGAACTCCGCGTTCGGGGGGAACACCTGCTGTTCGTGGTCCTGGGCTGCACTGGTCATGATGCCGGGGCCTCTTTTCGGGGGATGCGATACGAATCTGGCTGAATCGAGCGTAGCCATCTGTGACGAGGATCGCATCGTTGCATCGACATGCAACCGGGTCACTTGCGCCGATCGGTCGATGCCACGCGACGGAAGGTCGGCTCCCGCGACGAGCGGCCCGGCCGACTGTAGCGACGAGCGGCCCGGCCGACGCTACCGCCGCGGACGAGCGGTAGCG
>NZ_JBAQXC010000330.1:0-15828 GCF_049299235.1 Rhodococcus sp. (in: high G+C Gram-positive bacteria)
AAAGCGAAGTGATCGCACCAATATATTATTGGCACTGACATTCATCGGCACACTGTTGAGTTCTCAAAGAACACGCACACACCATCACCACCGAGACACACTCGGCCGCTCCGGGGCAACTGTTCCAACTTAGCAGATCGTCCTAACCGAGTCAAAACTGTGATCCGGTCACGACTTCCACTGAGCCATTCGGGCATATCCGCGACACCACTACTTTCCGAACCTTGCGGTCCGGGTTGGTGTCCCTGTCGCTCGAACGACGACTAAGTTACGCCACAGCTAACGGGCCGTCAAATCCGCAGGTCAACGGCCCGTCAGCGGTAACAATCACGCGTCGTCAGTTGCGCGTCACGCGCACGCCGGCGAAGTTTCTCTTGCCGCGTCGGACGACGAGCCACTGTCCGTGCAGAAGGTCCGACTCGGCCGGCGTCCACTCCTCGTCGGAGATGCGGCCGTTGTTGACGGACGCGCCGCCTTCCTTCACAGCACGCCGCGCCGCACCCTTGCTCTCACAGAGCCCGGTCGCCACGAGCAAGTCGACGATCGTCGACGACGCGCCGTCGCGAACCTCGGCGATCGACGCCTCCGCGAGCGCCGCCGCGAGGGTGCCCTCGTCGAGGCCGGTGAGCTCCGCCCGGCCGAACAGGGCCCGGCTCGCCAGCTCGACGGCACGGGTGTTCTCCTCGCCGTGCACCAGCGTCGTCATCTCGGCCGCGAGCCGGCGCTGAGCTTCGCGCGCCTGAGGCCGTTCCGTGGTCGCGACCTCGAGATCGGCGAGCTCTCGCTGATCGAGGAAGGTGAACCAGCGCAGGTACTTGATCACGTCGGCGTCGCCGGTGTTCACGAAGTACTGGTACCAGGCGTACGGCGTGGTCATGTCCGGATCGAGCCACAGGCTGCCCCCGCCGGTAGACTTGCCGAACTTCTTGCCGTCGGCGGAGGTCACCAGCGGAACAGTGAGCGCGTGCACCGATTCGCCGTCCGTGCGTCGGTTCAGTTCGACACCCGCAATGATGTTGCCCCACTGGTCGGAGCCGCCGACCTGAAGCGTGCAGCCGTACGTGCGGCGCAGTTCGACGAAGTCGTTGGCCTGCAGAAGCATGTAGCTGAACTCCGCATACGAGATGCCGTCGCCGTCGAGTCGACGCTTGACGGTGTCGCGCGCGAGCATCACGTTGACCGAGAAGTGCTTGCCGATTCCGCGCAGGAAGTCGATTGCACCGAGGTTTCCGGTCCAGTCCAGATTGTTCGCTACCACGGCACCGGTCGGTGAATCGTCGAAGTCGACGAACCGCTCGAGTTGGCTGCGAATCCGCTCGGACCACTCGGCGACGGTATCTGCGGAGTTCATCGTCCGCTCCCCCACATCTCGTGGATCGCCGATCATTCCGGTGGCTCCACCTGCGAGAACGATCGGGCGGTGGCCGGCTCGCTGGAATCGTTTGAGGGCGAGGAGCGGGACGAGATGTCCGGCGTGCAGGCTCGGCCCGGTCGGGTCGAATCCGGCATACAACGTGATCGGCCCCGCGTCGAGATCACGGCGCAGCGCGTCGATATCCGTCGATTGGGCGATCAGCCCGCGCCAGGTCAGTTCGTCGAGAATGTGCTCAGTCACCGTTCGATCATCCCATCCGCCGATCGGCGGTCGGCGCACGTGGGCTGCGCCGGTACGCCGAGACACCGACCGATCCTGGTATCCACAGCCTCCACGGTCTGTCGGCAGCCCGACTGATTCCGACGCGCGGACCGGACGCCACCCGGGCCGGCGGAGCGGCCGCGCCGAGGACGAGACGAACACGCGCCTCTGCGGAGAACACGTCAACACCGTTGTCCGCGAGTGTCAGGCCGAGCGCTTCCGCGAGATTCCCCGGACCCTTCGCAAGATTCGGGGCCGCGATACCTGGGGTTCGGCGCGCGCGGACAATGTCGGTTCCCGACGCCACCTGCGCCCCCCGCAGCAAGACAGCTCCCGCCACCCCGTCGGCGCCGATCGAGATGTTCGCGCAGTGATGGAGCCCGTAACTTCGATACACGTACAAATGCCCGGCGGGGCCGTACATGACGGCGTTGCGCGTGGTGCAGCCACGATACGAATGCGCGGCCGGGTCCGGCCACGGTCCGCCGTCGGGTCCGCCGTACGCCTCGACTTCGCTGATACGCAGCGCGACGTCGCCGACGCGAATGATCGCGCCGAGCAACGCGCGGGCACCCGCGACCGGATCGGCCGCGGCAAGCAGTTCCCGCGAGCTGGCGTCGTCGCAGATCAGTCGGTCAGTCCTGGGTCCAGCCGGCGACCCCGCGCGCGGCATAGTCGTCGGCTTCGGCGTCGGTGACATCGCGGGCCTCGTCGACGAGCAGGACGGGAATACCGTTCTCGATCGGGTAGGCGCGCCGCAACCGAGGGTTGTAGAGAACCGAATCATCCACGAGGAGCAACGGCCCCTTGTCCTGCGGGCAGGCCAGGATGCTCAACAGCGTGGGGTCGACAGCCACCGTTGTCCCTCTCGAAGTGCGATGTGCGAACCGGATCAGGCTACCGTGCAGCCGAACCGGTACCGACGATGCCCGACCCCAGTCGTGCCGCGACCGCTTTGGTGAGCCGCTTGTAGGTTCCGGTCTCGGCATCTGCGTACCAGGACCGCACGGTCGGTCGCGGCAATCCCTGCGCCCGCAGCGTGTCCGCGACGGGCCTGAACGAGGGGCCGAGTGGGATGTCCGGCACCACGTGGACGACATCGGGTCGCTCGGAAGGTGGCAGCACGTCGAGCGCCGCGGTGATCTCGAGGGCGGTCGGCGCCGCGTTCTCCCTCAGTGTGCACGCGGCGACGGCGAGGTCCGCCTCGCCTGCGTGCACGTCATAGGCGACGACGAGCGCGACTCGCGGCAGTGCGCCGAGTGCGTCGACGACCGGCTGCGCGTAGACGGGTCCGTGGGCGGTGAGGATGACGGTCCGCTTGTTGTCGAGCAGCCAATAGTCGCCGTCCGCATCACGCCGGAACAGGTTCTCGGTGGGTATCCACGCATCACCGGCTTCGAACACACCACGCATCACGCCGGCGGAGAGATCTGCCGTCGAGCTCTGGCGTCCGAGCAGCAATCCCACTTCTCCGGGTGTGCTTTCCCGGACGAAGCCTCGTTCGTCCTCGAGGAATCGTCGGCCGGCGGGATCGTAGGCGGCCAGCCGGACATCGGTACTGCCGGGCAGTGGCCGCCCCTTCGCGCCGACCTTGGCGCCGGAGACGTTCGCGAGCACGATTGCTCCCTCGGTGGACGCGTAGAACTCGAGTACCTGTGCGGGTGCGAATCGTTCCATGGTGCGGCGCCACAGTCCGGGTGTCATGCCGGACCCGATGAACAGACGCACCGGATGGCTGTCGTCGATGTGCAGCGACGGACTGTCGAGGATGTCGCGCATCATCGACCAGGTGTAGGTGACGACAGTGACGCCGTAGCGGTGTACCTCGTCGCTGAATCGTGCAGGGTCCAGTCCCCGGGACAGCGCGATGCGGGATCCGCCTGCGAGCGCACCACCGAAGCTCACCAGAAGGCCCGACGAGTGATGCAGGGGCGCAAGGCAATACACGGTGTCTCCGCGACCGAGCGCGGCGGCGGTCGCGGTGCCGAACGCGGACAGTGCCCACCTGTGGTTGGTGATGAGCTTCATCTCGAGCGAGTCGCCGTGACCGGTGAACAGGATGAAGGCGAGTTCGCGGGCCGTTCCGGGGTTCGGTACGTACCACCCCGGCAACTCCACCGTGGTGACGTCGAGGCGTTCCAGATCGACGACGTCGGAGCCGGGTTCGACGTCGATGTCGCGGACGTCGCCGCCGCCGAGGACGAGTGCGGGCAGACCTGCCGCCACCGTGGTCGCGAGGTTCTCCGGGTCGGTGACGATTTTCTCGACGGTGCCCCGCCGCAATGTCTCCTCCAGGTCCGGACCGGGCGGCAACAGCACCGACACACCACCGATGCGGGAGATCGCGGCGAGCGCGGCCATGGCACTGGGGCGTGTCTCCATGAGCACGCCGACGTGCATGCCCGGGCGGACACCGCAGTGGATCAGGCCGCGTACGACGTTGTCGATGCGTCGGTTGACGGCCGCGTACGTGTAGACCCGGTCCTCGAAGATGTAACTTTCGCGGTCCGGGACTTTGCGTTCCTGTTCCGCGAGGAGGCTTCCGACGGAGATCCGGGTGTGCGGTTGGATCTGACCGAGCCGCGCCAGCCGCGGGAGTGCCCGTGCGGCTTCCTCGGACAGTTCTCGCGCACCGCGAATGGTGCCGGCAGCGATCTCCGCGATTCCTCTACTCACCTGGACGCCGACTTCCGCGATGGTGGTGACGGTGTGGGTCAGCCTGCTGGTGACGGACACTCCTGTCTCGCCCTCGGCGTGCGGTTCGGGAACTGCCATCGGGACGATACCGATCGGGCGATCCCCCTGCTTTTCGCGCCACAGCACCCATTCGCCGACGGCGGGCCACGTGTGCTGCGCCGCTACCGATCCCACGACCAGTCCGAAATGACCCGCGCGCAAGAGGTATTCATATACTTCAGCGCGCGGGGCGGACCTGCGGATGCCACGGACCGCGAGGGGCTGGCCGATGTCGTCGACCTCGCCGACGAACGCGAGGACGGGGCAGGTGATGTCTGCGAGGGTGACCGGCCGGTCGTTGATGACGAACCCGCCGCTGACCATGCGGTTGTGCGCGACGAACTGACGCAGCAGGTCTGCGACCGCGGGGCCCGACCATGCCACCCAGCCGTCGGTGTCGAGGAACCTGCGTTGCGGTTCGCGTGGCAGCAGCGCTTCGCGGTCGTGCAGTTGCATGACGAACTCGGCGCGGGCGCGCACGGTCTTGATCGGATCGAGGAACTGGAAGCCGGTGCGGGCCATCCACCCGGTGATGGCCATCCGGTTGAAGACGTGATCGGCGAGGAAGTCCGCACCGCGGACCGCGACGGCATCCGGGATACCCAGCGGCAGTGCCGCCAGGGTGTCGACGGGACTGCCGAACGTGACCAGGCTCGCGATGTTCCGGCTACGCCGGTATGCCGCGGCCTGATAGCAGAACATGCCGCCCTGGGAGTACCCGGCGAGGTGAATGTCGTGTCCGGTGTACTCGCGCACCCGGTCGACGATCTCGTCGAGAGCGACGATGTGGTCGGTGAGGGTGCGCTGCCAACCGCCTTCCTCCTGATCCGGAGACCCGAAATCGACGACCCACGGATCGAGTCCGACGGCGTGCAGCATTCCGACAGCGCCCGCGTCCCGCGTCACGTCGTACAGATCCGCCGACATCATCATCGGCGGAACCAACACGATCGGTATCCCCGAATCCGCGGTATCGGACTCCGGGAAGTAACGACGCAAGCGATACATCGGAGTTCGTGCGACAACTTGGAACGGCGACGGTGTCGCACCCGTCTCCAGGCCACCGAAGCGAAGCACTTCGAGCCCGTTCTGCGCCGTCGCCACCATGCGGCGCAGCGGCCCCATCACCGATTCACTTCCGAGTCCCACGAACTGCATCCCATCCGCCGCGCGTTTCGCCATTCGACCTGTCCGGCATTTCAGCCTACCACACGTTCTGCACACCACAGGCCGGTTCGAAATACAGTGTGCGTCACACCTGTGTGCGTCACACCTGTGTGCGTCACACCCTGCATCGTTCGAACCGGCCTGTGGTGATCGGTCAGGAGCCGGACCGGCTCCTCAGATCCTGCGCCGTCGCACGGACCCGGGCAAGCTGCTCGACGACACGCGCCCCCGCGGTGCCGCCGCGCGCATCGCGCGACGCAATGGACCCTTCCACGGTGAGCACCTCCCGCACCTGCGGGGTGAGGGCTGGATCGACCGCGGCGAGTTCCTCGTCGGTGAGGTCGTCGAGTCCGACGCCCCGGCCTTCGGCGACCTTGACGCAGGCACCGGCCGCCTCGTGCGCGACCCGGAACGGCACGCCCTGGCGCACCATCCACTCGGCGATGTCCGTGGCGAGGGTGAACCCGGCGGGTGCGAGTTGCGCCATCCGGTCGGTGTGGAATGTCAGCGTCGCGATCAGGCCGGTGATCGCCGGGAGCAGCAGTTCGAGCTGCGCCACCGAATCGAACACCGGTTCCTTGTCCTCCTGCAGGTCACGGTTGTACGCGAGCGGCTGCGCTTTGAGGGTTGCGAGGAGGCCGGTGACGTTGCCGATGAGACGCCCGGCCTTGCCGCGGGTGAGTTCGGACACGTCCGGGTTCTTCTTCTGCGGCATGATCGACGAGCCGGTGGACCACTCGTCGGCGAGGGTGATGTACCCGAACTCCGGGGTGCTCCACAGGATCACCTCCTCCGCCATGCGGGACAGGTCGACCGCGATCATCGCGAACACGAACGCGGCCTCGGCCGCGAAGTCCCGCGAGCTGGTCGCGTCGATCGAGTTGTCGGCGGCCGAGTCGAAGTCCAGCTCGGCGGCGATCGCGTCGGGGTCGAGCCCGAGCGACGACCCGGCGAGCGCACCGGACCCGTACGGGGACACTGCGGCACGCTTGTCGAAATCGTGCAGGCGCTGCACGTCACGCAGCAGCGGGTGTGCGTGCGCGAGCAGGTGATGCGCGAGCAGAACCGGTTGTGCGGCCTGCAGGTGCGTCTTGCCCGGCATGACCGCCTGCGGGTGGGCGGCGGCCTGGCCGGCGATCGCGTCGACGACATCGAGCACACCGTCACAGATGCGCCGCGCGGCGTCGCGCAGCCACATCCGGAACAGCGTAGCGACCTGGTCGTTGCGGGACCGGCCCGCGCGCAGGCGGCCACCGACGTCCGGTCCGACCCGGTCGATGAGTCCGCGTTCGAGGGCACCGTGGACGTCTTCGTCGGATTCGGCGGGAACGAACGTGCCGGAGGCGACGTCGGTGGCGAGCCGATCGAGCCCGTCGAGCATGGTGGCGAGGTCGCCGTCGCTGAGCAGTCCGGCCCGGTGCAGGACCTTCGCGTGTGCCTGGGAGGCGCGCACATCGTACGGGGCGAGGACCCAGTCGAAGTGGGTGGATTTGCTCAGCGCGGCCATGGCGGCGGCCGGTCCGGTTGCGAACCGGCCACCCCACAGGGCGCCTTCGTTGGTGCCGTGAGGGTCCTGGCTGGTCATGATCGCTACAGGCCCAGGTCGCGCTTGGCGGCGACCTTCGACGACAGGCCGTGGATCTGCACGAAACCCTTGGCGTTGGACTGGTCGAAGCTGTCGCCTTCGTCGTAGGTGGCGAGGTTGAAGTCGTACAGCGATTCGGGGCTGCGGCGGCCGTTGACGGTGATGTGCCCGCCGTGCATCGACATGCGGATGTCACCGGTGACGCGCTGCTGGGTCTGTGCGATGAACGCGTCGAGCGCGTACTTCAGCGGCGAGAACCACAGGCCGTCGTACACCAGCTCGCTCCAGCGCTCCTCGACGCGACGCTTGTAGCGGCCGAGTTCGCGCTCGAGGGTGACGTGCTCGAGTTCCTGGTGCGCGGTGATCAGGGCGATGGCGCCGGGTGCCTCGTAGATCTCGCGGCTCTTGATGCCGACGAGGCGGTCCTCGACCATGTCGAGGCGGCCGACGCCCTGGGCTCCGGCACGCTGGTTGAGCTGCTGGATCGCCTCGAGGACGGTGACGTGCTTGCCGTCGATGGCGACGGGCTTGCCTGCCTCGAAGCTGACGATCAGTTCGTCAGGGGCCTGCCAGTTGAGGGTGGGGTCCTCGGTGTAGTCGTAGACGTCCTTGGTCGGGGCGTTCCACAGGTCTTCGAGGAAGCCGGTTTCGACGGCGCGGCCCCACACGTTCTGGTCGATGGAGAACGGCGACTTCTTGCTGACGTTGATCGGCAGGTTGTGTTCGCCGGCGAAGGCGATGGCCTTCTCGCGGGTCCACGCGTAGTCGCGGACCGGGGCGATGACCCGCAGGTCGGGGGCGAGAGCACCGAAGCCGACCTCGAAACGCACCTGGTCGTTGCCCTTGCCGGTGCAGCCGTGCGAGACGATGGTGCCGCCGTGTTCGCGGGCGGCCTGCACGATGTGCTTGACGATCAACGGGCGGCTGATCGCAGACACCAGCGGGTAGCGGTCCATGTACAGGGCGTTGGCCTGGACGGTGGGCAGGCAGTACTCGTTCGCGAACTCGTCCTTGGCGTCGATCACGACGGACTCGACGGCACCGCAGTCGAGGGCACGTTGACGCACAACCTCCATGTCTTCGCCGCCCTGGCCGAGATCGATGGCGACGGCGACGACCTCCTTGCCGGTCTCCTTGCCGATCCAGCTGATGGCAACGGAGGTGTCCAGCCCGCCCGAGTAGGCGAGTACGACGCGATCGGCCATTGTTCTTGCGCTCCTTCTTGTTCGACTGACGTCAATGGGTAGTAGTTCAGGCGAGTGATTCGATTTTTGCGGCCAGTTCGGCCCCCGTCATCGGCTCCCGTGCGATCACCGCGATGGTGTCGTCGCCGGCGATCGTGCCGACCACCTCAGGTAATGATGCCCGATCGAGTGCACTGGCCAGATAGTGCGCTGCCCCGGGGGGTGTGCGCAGCACCGCGAGGTTGCCGCTGCAGTCGGTGGAGACGAGCAGTTCGCCGAGGAGCCGGGACAGCCGGTCGGTGCCTCCGGACACCCCGCGGACGGGGCTTCCGTCTTCCGGGACGACGTACACGCCGGCTCCCCCGTCGGCGGCGCGAAGTTTGACCGCGCCGAGTTCTTCGAGGTCGCGAGAGAGGGTGGCGGTGGAGACCTCGATGCCCTCGTCGGCGAGCAGCGCGGCGAGTTCGGTGTGGCTGCGCACCTCGCGGGTGGCGACGAGCGTGGTGATCCGTGCCTGCCGCGCCGCGCGCGTCGGGGCGGCGGACGCGGCGCTGCGGTCCGCACCGTCTGCTCGATTCGCGGCGGTGCTCACGGTCAGTTCTCCTGCTGCTCGAGCAACCACACGAGCAGCGCCTTCTGCGCGTGCAGGCGGTTCTCGGCTTCGTCCCACACGACGGCGCGGGGTCCGTCCAGGATGTCGGCGGTGATCTCGCGGCCTCGGTAGGCGGGCAGGCAGTGCAGCACGATGGAGTCGGGTTTCGACAGGGCGAGCAGGTCGGCGTTGACTTGGAACGGGCGGAACACCGAGTCGCGGTCGAGTCCGTCGTCTTCCTGTCCCATCGACACCCAGGTGTCGGTGACGAGCACGTCGGCGCCGGTCGCGGCGGCGCGTGGGTCGTCGGTGACGGTGACACTGCCGCCGGTGTCCGCGGCACGTGCGCGGCTCGCGTCGACGACGTCGGGGTCGGGCAGGAATCCGGTCGGGGAGGCGATGGTGACGTGCATGCCTGCGGTGACCCCGCCGAGCATCAGCGAGTGCGCCATGTTGTTGGCGCCGTCGCCGAAGTACGCCATGGACAGGCCGGCCGTGCTGCCCTTGTGTTCGCGAATGGTCTGCAGGTCGGCGAGCACCTGGCAGGGGTGGAAGGTGTCGGTGAGCGCGTTGACGACGGGCACCGTGGAGTGTTCGGCGAGCGCTTCGATGCGGTCCTGGCCGTAGGTGCGCCACACCACGGCTTCGGTGAAGCGGGAGAAGACCCGGGCGGTGTCCTCGAGGGTTTCGCCCTTGCCGATTTGGGTGGAGCCGGCGTCGACGACGATCGGGTGACCGCCGAGTTGGGCGATGCCCGCGTCGAACGAGAAGCGGGTGCGGGTGGAGGTCTTGTCGAAGAGGACGGCGACGCTGTACGGCCCTTCGAGGGGCCGCCGGGACAGCGGCGCCTTCTTGAGTTCGGCGGCGAGATCGAGGATCTGTGCCTGTTCGGCGGGTGTGACGTCGTCGTCCCGCAGGAAGTGCCTGACCATGGGTTAGTTCGTTCCTTCCTGCTGGGCCGTGTCGAGGATCGCGGGGAGCGCGGCGATGAATCCGTCGGCTTGCTGCTCGCTGAGGATCAGCGGCGGCGCGAGCCGGATGACGTCGGGTGCGGCGCCGTTGACGAGGTAGCCGGCGTCGCGTGCGGCGGCCTCGACCGCGGCGGACCGGGGTTCGGCCAGGACGATGCCGAGGAGCAGTCCGGAGCCGCGGACGCGGTCGACGAGGGGGTGGCCGAGTTCTTCGATGCCGGTGGCGAGGTGCTTGCCGACGGAGTCGACGTGGTCGAGCAGGTTCTGTTCGTCGATGGTGCGGAGCACCGCGAGTGCGGCGGCGGCGCAGACCGGGTTGCCGCCGAAGGTGGTGCCGTGTTTGCCGGGTTGGAACAGTTCGGCGGCGGGGCCGGTGGCGATGACCGCTCCGATGGGCAGGCCACCGCCGAGGCCCTTGGCGAGGGTCATCACGTCGGGGACGATCCCGGCAGCCTGGTGTGCGAAGAAGGTGCCGGTGCGGGCGATACCGGTCTGCACTTCGTCGAGGACGAGCAGTGCACCCTTCGCGGTGGTGATGCGCCGGGCCGCGGCGAGGTAATCCTCGGGTGGTACGACGACACCGGATTCGCCCATGATCGGTTCGAGGAACACGGCGGCGGTGTCCTCGTCGACGGCGGCCTCGAGGGCTGCGGCGTCACCGTAGGGCACGAATTCGACGCCGGCGGGCATCGGTTCGAACGGTGCGCGCTTGTCGGGCTGGCCGGTCAGGGCGAGCGCACCCATGGTGCGTCCGTGGAAGGCCTTCTCCGCGGCGATGATCTTGGGCCGGCCGGTGAGCCGCGCGATCTTGAAAGCCGCTTCGTTGGCTTCGGTGCCGGAGTTGCAGAAGAAGGCGCGTCCTTCGTGTCCGAAATGTGCGAGGAGCCGTTCGGCGAGTTCGAGTACCGGCGGGGAGGCGTACAGGTTCGACACGTGGCCGAGCTGATCGAGCTGCGTGGTCACGGCGTCGATGATCGCCGGGTGCCGGTGGCCGAGGCTGTTGACGGCGATGCCGCCGAGCAGGTCGAGGTATTGCTTGCCGTCGGCGTCGGTGACGACGGCGCCGTCGCCGGAGACGAGCGCAACCTTCGGCACGCCGTAGTTGTGCATGAGCGAATGCGCCCAGCGTTGCTGCAGATCCGAGGTGCCGGTCATGCGTTTCCTTCCTTACCGGGAACGACCATGGTGCCGATGCCTTCCTGGGTGAACAGTTCGAGCAGGACGGAATGGGGTTGGCGGCCGTCGATGACGTGCGCGGTGGGGACGCCACCGTGCACGGCGCGCAGGCACGCTTCCATCTTCGGGACCATCCCCGCGTCGAGGGACGGCAGCAGGGCGGCCAGGGCGGCGGTGTCGATCTGTGAGGTCAGGGAGTCGCGGTCGGGCCAAGCGGTGTAGAGGCCTTCGACGTCGGTGAGGACGACGAGTTTCTCGGCGCCGAGGGCTTCGGCGAGCGCGGCTGCGGCGGTGTCGGCGTTGATGTTGTGTACGACTCCGTCGGCGTCGGGCGCGATGGTCGACACGACGGGGATGCGTCCGGCGGCGATGAGGTCGAGGACGGCGGCGGGGTCGACGGTGGTGACGTCGCCGACGAGGCCGATGTCGGTGTCGGTGCCGTCGACGACGACGGTGCGGCGGGTAGCGGTGAACAGCCGGGCGTCCTCACCGGAGATGCCGACGGCGAACGGGCCGTGACTGTTGATGAGGCCGACGAGTTCGCGACCGACCTGGCCGAACAGGACCATCCGCACGATGTCCATGACCTCGGGGGTGGTGACGCGGAAGCCGCCACGGAACTCACCGTCCATGCC
The DNA here is from genome assembly GCF_049299235.1 of Rhodococcus sp. (in: high G+C Gram-positive bacteria). Classification (GTDB taxonomy): domain Bacteria; phylum Actinomycetota; class Actinomycetes; order Mycobacteriales; family Mycobacteriaceae; genus Rhodococcus. Next base: position 11,683 of record NZ_JBAQXC010000330.1, read on the forward strand.
GAGCCGCTTCAGCATCGCGTTGATCTGTGGTCCACCGCCGTGCACGACCACCGGATGGATGCCGACGGTGCGCAGGAACGCCATGTCGGCGGCGAACGCCGATTTGAGGTCGTCGTCGATCATCGCGTTGCCGCCGTACTTGACGACGACGATCTTGTCGCGGAACTTCTGCAGCCATGGCAGCGCTTCGGCCAGCACGAATGCCTTCTGGTGCGCGGTGAGGCCGGCGATGAGGTCGTCGGTCACGTCGTCTCCCATCCTGTTCTGCGCTGCGCTCTGTGCTGTCACGACGAGTACGCCGAGTTCTCTTCGACGTACGCGTGGGACAGGTCGGTGGTGCGGATGGAGACCTCGGCGTCGCCGATGCCGAGGTCGATGTCGAGAGCGATGTCGATGCCGGACAGGTCCACGTCGCGGGCGCCCGGCGCGCCGACCCCGTCGATGCAGACGGGGCTGCCGTTGAACCGCACCGAGATCGTGTTCGGGTCGAGTTCGATCGGGGCGATGCCGATGGCGGCCAAGACGCGGCCCCAGTTCGGGTCGGAACCGAACAATGCGGTTTTGACGAGGCTGTCGCGGGCGACGGTGCGGGCGCCGACGAGGGCGTCGCCTTCGGTGGCGGCACCGCGGACGGTGACGGTGACGCGTTTGGTGACGCCTTCGGCGTCGGCCATCATCTGATCGGCGAGACTGTCGCACACGGCGAGGACCGCCGCGTTCAGTTCGTCCTGTGTGGGGGTGACACCGCTGGCACCGGAGGCGAGCAGCAGCACGGTGTCGTTGGTCGAGGTGGCACCGTCGACGTCGAGTCGGTCGAAGGTCCGGCTGGTGGCCTGGCGCAGCGCCTCGTCGAGATGGGCTGCGGTCGCGACCGCGTCGGTGGTGAGGACGACCAGCATTGTGGCGAGGGCGGGGGCGAGCATGCCTGCGCCCTTGCCCATGCCGCCGACGTTCCATTTGTCGAGGTGGTGGAGTGCGGCCTGCTTCGGGACGGTGTCGGTGGTCATGATCGCGTAGGCGGCGTCGGTACCCCCGGAAATGCCACCGGCGAGTTCGTGGACGATCTCCTGTACACCGGCGAGTACCTTGTCCATGGGCAGTCGGTCGCCGATCAGGCCGGTGGAGCACACCGCGACTTCCCCGGCGCCGGTGTCGGTTCCCCAGTTGCTCAACGCGTCGGCGAGGGCCTCGGCGGTCGCGTGGGTGTCCTGGAAGCCACCCGGCCCGGTGCACGCGTTGGCGCCGCCGGAGTTGAGGACGACCGCGCGCAGCGCACCGGCGGTGAGGACCTGCTGGGACCACAGCACCGGTGCGGCTTTGACCTTGTTGCTGGTGAACACGCCGGCGGCGGCGAGATCGGGGCCTTCGTTGAACACGAGTGCGAGATCCGGGTTGCCGTTGATTTTGATGCCGGCCCGAATTCCGGCGCCACGGAAGCCGGCGGGGGCGGTCACGCCCTGGGTCCGGACGAGTCGGCCACCGGCGATTTTCACGGCGTCGGCGTAGACGTGCTCGGCGTTGGTGTCCGCTGCGGTCGGGGTCGGGTCGGTCACGGTGCTACTCCTACGGTGGACAGGCCGGCGGTTTCGGGGAGGCCGAGCGCGAGGTTCATGGATTGCACCGCGGCTCCGGCGGTGCCCTTGGTGAGGTTGTCGAGGGCGGCGACGACGATCAGCAGGCCCGCGTCGGTGTCGACGGTGACGGCGAGTTGCACGGCATTGGAACCGACCACCGAGCCGGTGGCGGGCAGGACGCCGTCGGGCAGCAGGTGGATGAACGGTTCGTCGCCGTATGCCTTCTCGTACACGGCGCGGGCTTCGGCTGCGGTCGCGGTGGTCGGTGCGGTGCAGGTGGCGAGGATGCCCCTCGGCATGGGTGCGAGGACGGGGGTGAAGGAGACGGTCACGTCGGTGCCGGCGAGGGCGGACAGGTTCTGTTTGATTTCCGGGGTGTGCCGGTGTGCCCCGGCGATGCCGTATGCGCGGACTGAGCCCATCACCTCGGAGCCGAGGAGGTCGACCTTCGGGGATTTGCCTGCGCCGGACGTGCCGGACACGGCGACGATCTGCACCTTCGGTTCGACGATGCCGGCGGCGACCGCCGGGGCGAGCGCGAGCGATGCGGACGTCGGGTAGCAGCCGGGCACGGCGATGCGGGTGGCGCCGACGAGTTGCTCGCGTTTGCCGGGCAGTTCCGGCATGCCGTACGGCCAGGTGCCTGCGTGGTCGCCGCCGTACCAGCGCTGCCAGTCGTCGCTGGATTCGAGCCGGAAGTCGGCGCCGCAGTCGATGACGACGGTGGTGTCGGGCAGTTGTTCGGCGATGATCGCCGAGTGTCCGTGGGGCAGGCCGAGGAAGACGACGTCGTGGCCGGTGAGGGTGGCGATGTCGGTGGCGCCGAGCACGCGGTCGGCGAGCGGCAGCAGGTGGGGATGGAACTCGCGGAGGGTGGCGCCTGCGTTGCCGCCTGCGGTCAGTGCGCCGAAGACGAGGGAGCCGTCGTGGTAGGCGGGATGCGCGAGAAGCAGTCGCAGGACTTCGCCGCCCGCGTAGCCGCTGGCGCCCGCCACCGCGACCCGAATCGGCGACTGCGGCGTCGCCGTGAATGCCGGTGAGTTACCCATACGATTCATTATGCACAGTGATGCAAATGTATTCACCCACGGGTCGCCGGACCGCCCCTGCGCTCCTCCCCCGTCGAGCGAATGTATCGCTGGTCTCATTCAATCGACGGAGCGGCACACTCGCTCAAATGGGTGGGGACGAATCGCCGGTGGACGTCGGGTCAGCGACTCATCGATCGCCGGATCTCCGCGAGTTTGTCCGCGGCCGCCTTCTTCCTATCCTCGAATTCCTCGTCGAGAGTTCGGGCGGGTTCGGAATCTCGCGCCAGTTCCTCCGCGCCCATCGCAGTGCCGAGACGTTTCTCGATCTTGTCCCGGACCGAATCGAAGGTGGGCACGCCACCCTCGGTGTAGCCGGTGATCTCTCCGATCGTCGGTGCGCGAACACCTTCGGCCGGCGTCACGTCCGGCACCACCGGGTCCGGCTCGATCTCCGGCTCCGGTTCGGCGGGCGTCACGTCCGGAATATCCGGTCCGGGCGGAACGTCGGGCACGGTCGGCGATGTCGGTTCGGCCGGCGTCACATCCGGTACCGGCCGATCGGGTTCGGGCGCACGGTCGGGGTCGGTCGGGTCCGTGGTCATGTTTCCAGGCTACGTCGGCCGCGCATCGGGCTGGGATGCGGCCGCGGCGTCACTCATCTCTGTCGCGCTGGTGGCGCGGATCTGGCGCGCGTGCGACGTCGGCCCCGCCGTCGGAACCACGGTGCTGTTCGTCGACCTTCCCGTCCTGGGGACGCTGACACTGGCGCGCCTCATCGGCACGGCGGTGCTGCTCCGGGGTGCCCGGTTCGCGACGGCTCTCGTTCTGACGTCCGTCGCCACCGAGTGGCTGCATCTGTCGATCCGGCACAACCCGGGCGGCAATGACCCGACACCGGTGTGCGAGGACGGAATCCCGGCGTGGTGGCCCGGATGGATCAGGCTCTGACCACAGAGAAGCGGGTGGGCACGCACGCCCCCGACGGTTACGTACGTGCCCACCCGGTTGTCATCCGCGCAGTTGCGCCCCCACCGCAGCCGACGCGGACGCTACAGCGGCGTCACGCGCGGCGCTCGCCTCGTCCTCGGTGAGTGTGCGGTCCGGAGCGCGGAAGCGCAGCGCGAACGCCAGCGACTTGCGACCCTCACCGACCTGGGCGCCTGCGAACACGTCGAACAGGCGCACGTCCTCGAGCAGATCCCCCGCACCCGCGCGCAACGCAGCTTCGACACCGGCCGCGGGCACGGCCGAATCGACGACGACCGCGACATCCTGCAGCACCGGCGGGAACGGTGAGACCACCGGGGCGGGCAACGACTCGACGATCGGCAGTGCATCGAGGTCCAGTTCGAACGCGCAGGTCCGGGCCGGAAGCCCGGCACGTTCGATCACCGCGGGATGCAGCTCACCGGCGTGCCCGACTACCTTCCCGTCGACGAGCAGTTCGGCGCAGCGACCCGGATGCCACGGCAGGTACTGCGCGGCACGCCGTTCAAGCCGCACCCCGGCCGCCGCCGCAACCGTATCGGCCGCGGCGAACG
>NZ_JBAQXC010000331.1:0-4253 GCF_049299235.1 Rhodococcus sp. (in: high G+C Gram-positive bacteria)
GGCCGCGGTGCCGGGAAGCATGAGAAGCCCGGCAGTCAGCGGGCTCACTCCGAGCACCAACTGCAAGTATTGCGATCCGAAGAACAGCACTCCGGCCAGCGCGAACACCGACAGCATGTTGGCGACCACGGCGGTGGAGAAGGCACGGTCGGCGAACAGTGACAGGTCCAGCAGCGGCGAGGCCGTGGTGCGCTGACGGTGAACGAAGAACAGGGCCGCGAGCACACCGACACCGCCGACGAGCAGGTTCTGCGGTTGCAGACCGTGCAGCGCGGATTCCTTCACGGCGTAGACGATCGGCAACACCGCGGCCAGCGACGCAACCGCACCGACGAGATCGAAGCGGCCGGGCGCCGGGTCACGGGATTCGGGGATCAGCCGCGGTGCGGCCAGCACGAGGATCGCCATGATCGGCAGATTGACGAGAAACACCGAGCCCCACCAGAAGTGTTCGAGCAACCAACCACCGACGAGCGGTCCGGCCGCAGCCCCACCGGCGGCCATCGCGCTCCACACGCCGATGGCGAGGGTGCGTTCACGGGCGTCGGCGAACATGTGCCGGATCAGACCGAGTGTCGCGGGCATCAGGGTTGCCCCGGCGACGCCCTGCAGGACCCGGGCCGCGATGAGCATCTCCGGGCTGACCGCCCAGGCGGCGAGCGCCGAGGCGGCGGCGAACCCGACGGCACCGATGATCAACAGGCGGCGGCGCCCGATCCGGTCGCCGAGCACGCCCATGGTCACGAGCAGACCCGCGACGGCAAACGAGTACACGTCGATGATCCACAGCAACTGGACGCCGGTGGGTGCGAGATCTGCGCTGATGAACGGCAGGGCGAGATCGAGCACGGTCGCGTCGATCGCGATGAGCAGGACCGCGCAGGCGAGCACGGCGAGGCCCAGCCAGGTGCGGGCGTCGGCCCGCGACGGCGAATCGGTAAGCGTGGTGCCGGGGTGTTCGTGCATGACCTCGTCCTACGAGTACGTGTCCTCCGAGAGAACAACTTCTGAACCGTCCAGCCGGTACAGTCGAACCAGGCTAGCAGCGGACCGTCCGGCCGGTACAGTCGTTTGGCTAGGATCACACCCATGGCTTCCGACACCCGCGACCGGATCCTCGACGCACTCGAACGCACACTGCTCGACGTCGGTGTCGCCCAGGTGACCCTGGAATCCGTGGCGGCAGCTGCCGGCGTATCGAAAGGTGGCCTGCTCTACCACTTCCCAACCAAGGAAGCACTGCTCGCCGCGATGGTCCGACGGCTCGGCTCACGCAGCGACGACCAACTCGCCGAGGCCGTCGCCGGCGGCACCCGGGTCGCCGAGTGGTACCTGGCCTACCCGGACGACCTCGGCGACGCCGCGGAGATCTCCCTGTTCCGCTCGATGGTCGCGGCCATGCGCAGCGCCGACGGGCAGCACGACGAGGTGCAGCGGGCCGTCGTCGACGTGATGCGCTCGTGGGACGACGGACTCCGTGCCGAGTTCGACGATCCCGTCGCCGCGGAGATCGTGCGGCTCGTCGGCGACGGCATCTACCTCGGCGCGCTACTCGGACTACCGCGCCCCGACCCCGAACTGCACCGCGCGATCATCGACCGACTGCTGCGCCGCGACGAACCGCACCGAGCGGGTCAGGTCAGGTAGCGGTACGCGGGCGATCCCGGCTCGAGCCGCTGCACCTGAAGCCTGGACGCATCCATCCGTGCGAGCAAGGGCGCCAGACCGTCCGCCGCGCCGAGTTCGACACCGACCAGCGCGGCACCCGTCTCCCGATTGTTGCGTTTGACGTACTCGAACAAGGTGATGTCGTCGTCCGGGCCGAGCACCTCGTCGAGGAATCGCCGCAACGCGCCGGGCTCCTGCGGAAAGTCGACGAGGAAATAGTGCTTGAGCCCGCGGTGCACCAGCGACCGCTCGATGACCTCGCCGTACCGTGAAACATCGTTGTTGCCACCGGAGATCAGGCACACCACGGTCGCGCCCGGCGGGGGCGCGAGGTGCTCGAGCGCCGCCACCGACAGTGCACCGGCGGGCTCGGCGATGATGCCTTCGTTCTGGTACAGCTCGAGCATCGCCGTGCAGATCGCACCCTCGTCGACCTGACTCATTCCGAACGGCACGGTGCCGAGCGCGTCCTGCCGGATCGTCGACATCAGCGGGAGATTCGCGTGCGAAACAACCTCCGCACCCAAGTGCGACACCACCGCGTACGGGACATTCCCGATCCGCTGGACCGCGGCGCCGTCGACGAACGGCTCGACCTCGGGCAGTGTCACCGGGCCACCCGCGACGAGCGCAGCTGTCATGGATGCGGCACCGGCCGGTTCGACCCCGACGATCGAGGTCTTCGGCGACATCTGGTGCAGGTAGGCTCCGATACCCGCCAACAGACCGCCACCACCGACCGGGACGACCACCAGGTCGGGCGATGTCGGCAACTGCACGAGGATTTCGCGGGCGATCGTGCCCTGCCCCGCCACGGTGCGCGCATCGTCGAACGGCGCAACCATCGTCGCGCCGGTGCGCTCGGCATCCGCGCGGGCCGCCGCTGCAGCCACATCGAAGGTGTCGCCGATGGGGATGAGCTCGACGAACTCACCGCCGTGGACACGAATCCGGTCGCATTTCTGCTTGGGAGTGCGCGACGGCACATAGATGCGTCCGCTGATTCCCATCGACCGGCACGCGTACGCCACGCCCTGCGCATGATTGCCGGCGCTCGCCGTCACCACACCCGCAGCCCGCTCTGCGTCGCTGAGTTGGGCCATCAGGTTGTAGGCGCCCCGCAGCTTGAAGGACCGCACCCGGGTCAGGTCCTCACGCTTGAGGTAGACGTTCGCACCGGTCAGGGCCGACAGTCGCGGGCAGTGCTCGAGGGGGGTCGGTACCACCGCAGGGGAAATTCGCTCCGCCGCCGCCTCGATGTCGGCCACGTTCACAACGGGCGCTTGCGTCGGTTCTGCGGTGTGCGGGTAGGTGGTCACCCGGTCAATGCTGCCACCCTGCTCACCGATCATCCAAAGCAATACCGGTTCACGAGCCGAACTGCGACGGACGCGGCATGTTCCGCAGATTCGACTTCGCCATCTGCACCGCCTCCCCGACACCACCGTTCATGACGACCTTCGACATCGCCAGCGCGAAGCCCTTGACCTGTTCGCCGGTGATGGCGGGCGGCAGGGACAACGCCAGCGGGTCGGTCACCACATCGACCAGGGCGGGTCCGGGATGGGCGAACGCGTCGCGCAGCGCCTGCTCGACGTCCGCGGGATCGTCGACGCGCCGGGCGAAGAACCCGAGTGTGTCGGCCAGTCGCGCATAGTCGACGGCGGGCACGTCCACCCCGAAGTCGGCGAGACCGTCGACGAGCATTTCGAGTTTGACCATGCCGAGCGTCGCGTTGTCGAACAGCACGATCTTGATCGGGAGCCGGTGCATCGCGACGGTGATGAGTTCGCCGAGCAGCATCGACAGACCTCCGTCGCCGCTGACCGACACGACCTGGCGGTCGGGTTCGGCGAGCTGCGCGCCGACCGCGTGCGGCAGCGCGTTGGCCATCGAGCCGTGCAGCGCCGACGACAGGAAGCGGCGCCGGCCGTTCGGATTCAGATATCGCGCCGACCACACGTTGCACATTCCGGTGTCGGCGGTGAAGACGGCGTCGTCGGCCGCGATGTCGTCGAGGATCGAGGCGACGTACTCGGGGTGGATCGGTGTCCGCTGCTTGACCGGTGTCGTGTACGCGCCGACAACCTTCTCCATCAATCCGCGGTGCTTGTCGAGAGTGCGGTCGAGGAACGTGCGATCGGTCTTGCGGCGGATCAGCGGTTGCAACGCCCGCAGGGTAGCGGCCGTGTCGCCGTGGACGGCCAGATCCAGGTCCGTGCGGCGACCGAGGCGGGACGCATCGACGTCGATCTGGGCGGTGCGCACGTCGGGCAGGAACTGGTCGTAGGGGAAGTCCGTACCGATGAGCAGCAGCAGATCGGCTCCGTGCATGCCGTCGTGGGCCGCACCGTATCCGAGCAACCCGGTCATCCCGACGTCGAACGGGTTGTCGTACTGGATCCATTCCTTGCCGCGCAGGCTGTGCCCGATGGGTGCCCCGACGGTGTCGGCGAGGGCGAGGACCTCGTCGCGGGCGTCGCGCACTCCCGCCCCGGCGAAGATCGCGACCGTCGCCGCCTCGTCGATCGCGTCGGCGAGAGCCCGCACGTCCTGCTCGGCCGGGACGACGGTCGGCCTGCCGG
>NZ_JBAQXC010000332.1:0-15544 GCF_049299235.1 Rhodococcus sp. (in: high G+C Gram-positive bacteria)
GTTCCGAAGGCCAAGCCCGGTGGGCTGGCCATGAAGGGCGGCCTCAAGGCACCCGGCGCCAAGAAGGCGGCGGCTCCGGCGGCTGCCCCGGCACCCGAGGCTGAGGCGGCTGAGGCGGCTCCCGTGGCTGAGGCACCGGCCACCGAAACCCCGGCAGCGCCTGCTGTTCCGAAGGCCAAGCCGGGTGGCCTGCAGATCAAGGGCGGCATCAAGCCGCCCGGCCGCAGGTAGTCCCCACAGCGCTCGAACAACGCGTACACCCCGTCCTGCCGCAGGACGGGGTGTACGGTTCTACATCTCGTGTATGCCCGGAGGCATGACGAAGTGGCCACTCGGTCGTGGACCTCGCGCGGCACGCGCGATCGCTTCACGCACACGAGCGACGACGACGTCCGGATTCTCCAGGTCAGCCCACACCCAGCGCACGACGACCCACCCCGCGTCGCGCAGGCGATCTTCACGCTGTTTCTCCCGGAACACCACTTCTTCCGCAGCGACATTCGCAACGCCGTCGCGGCGGTATTTGATGCGCCCGTCGAATTCACCGATCACACCGTGTTCGGGCAACAGAAAATCGACGCGCGCAAGCCACTGCCCCGCGCTCGAATAGATCGCTGCCTGAGACTGTGGAATCGGCAGACCCGAACGCACGAACAGCACTCGACTACGCGATTCGCCGACGCTTTCGCTGTGCCCGGACATGAATCGCAGAGCCCGCGTCGCCTTCGCATTTCCCGGGTGCGAGGGATTCCGGGAAAGAATCGCCGAGACGTCTGCGCCCGAAACGCCGGCGGCCCTCATCGCATGGTCGCCGGTGACCACTGCCTGTTCGAACGGCAACGTCCGTGCGAGATCGGCGACCGTCCGGGCTGCCGACATGACTGCCACCCGGCCGACGTGGACGACTTCATCAGCCTCGAAGTGTTCGGCGTGCAGAACCCGGCCGCGACCACGTCCATTTCCACCGCTAGGACCACACGTCAGATGTACGTCGTCGAGCGATGTTCGCCATAGGTCCAGGCCGTGCACGATCGCCGCGGACACATGACCGAGCACAGTCCCAGGCCGGGCGACGTGCGCTGCCGCAAGGGCACGGTACAGGTGCCTGCCCCGTTGGTCGGTCTCGGCGTACAGCCGCGTGGGCACGTAGACGACGCGGGTCAACCGGGTCCAGGTTCCCGTTCGACACAACCGCCGGATCTCGGTGTCGGTGACGCCCCGAGCATGAGCGTCACTACGCCGGATGATGTTCTCCAATTCCCCCATGACGACCAGGCTCGCGCATCAGCCCGGCGAAAACTTCCCCGACTGCCCCGCCGGACCAAATCTGTGGATGAATCAGCCGCCTGTGGATTGCAGTTCCAGCGAGGCGGCAAGCTGCGGCCACGAGCGCCGCAGTTCGTCCTGCCAGTACCCCCACGAATGAGTGCCCTCGTTCCGGAAATGGAAGGTCGCTGGAATACCGAGATCGTTCAACCGCCCAGCCAGCGCATGGGCACATACGTTGGTGGCCGCTTCGATGGTTCCGCCGACGACGATCTGATCCGCGAGCGGCGGCGACTGCGGGGTGCGCGGCAACGCCGGGTTCTCATGCGGGCCGGGAAGTCCCGTGCCATTCGAGATGTACAGGGACAATCCGCGCAGTCCTTCCGCGTTCAACGTCGGATCATGTTCCTTCCATCCCGGTCCGTCGAACGGTCCCCACATGTTCGTGGCGTCGATCTCCCCCATCATTTCGACGACGGAGCGAACATAGGTTTGCCCGAGCGGGGTGCTGGTCTGGGCGCATCCGCTGTACGACGCCGCGGCACGATACAGGCCCGGTGCCTCGATCGCCAGATTGAGCGCGGATGTTGCCGACATGGACAGGCCCGCGATCGCGTTGATTCCGTTCGCTCCGAGCACCTCGTCGATCACGGGTGGAAGTTCCCGGGTGAGGAAGGTCTGCCATCTCTGGCGGCCGAGTTTCGGGTCGTCCTGCTGCCAATCGGTGTAATAGGTGTACATTCCCTCGGCGGGTACCACCACGTTGGTGTTCTTGTCACCCATAAAGTCGAGGATGTCCGTCTGGTTCAGCCAGTTGGCACCGTCCTCACCCCCGCCCGCACCATTGAGCAAGTACAGCGTCGGCCGCGGAACACTCGCATCTGCGGGACGAATCACCTGCAATGGGATGACACGATCCATCGACGGCGAATACACGAATACATCCCACCTGTGCTCGTCGATCCGTTCGATGCGATCCACGACGGCAGGAGCGGATGTCTCCTGCGTTGTCACCGGAGCAGCAACCACGTCCCCTGGCACGGACATTCCGAACGCGAGAACCATGCCGACGCACAGTCCGGTACGGCGTAGCAAATCACTGCACATTGCCGAAAATTCCGCCTTCACGTTGATTGGTCGTTCAGAAGAACTGAACGTATCTGCCGATTTGGGTCATGCAAACCCACCGTCCACCAAAGCCTTGTTCAGAATAGGCACGATCGATTCGAGTGCCTCCGGCGACGTCATTCCCCAGTGCGTCGAAGGAACTGGAAAATTCCACACCGTGCCGGTGACCGCATCGCGCCACCCTGCCGCGCCTCGCGCTCCCGTCGGATCATCCCCGGCAGCGGTGAAGTAGACGACATCGCCGTCGAAGCGCTCGGGTTCATGCTGTGCCATCAGCTCGGAGTTCCGTTCGGCAGCGCCGAACAGCGTCGTCACTACCTGCTCCGTCCGCTCCGACGAGTAGCCGGTCAGCGACGCCAGAGCATCGACAATGCCCGCCACGCCGTCGCCGATCGTTCCTGGATCGAGACCGAAACCAGCGAGCACCTCACTGAACTGAACCTCCGCAACCTCCCCGGAGGCCAACTCCGCCCCGGTGAAGCTGTCCAACATGACCAGCAATTCCACACGAGCCCCGGACCGCTGGAGCTGGACTGCCATGGCATGCGCGATCACCCCGCCGAGCGACCACCCGAGCAGACGGTACGGCCCTTCCGGCTGCACCTTCCGAAGTTCGTCGATGTACCGTCCCGCCAACCGCTCCAGTGAATCCGGGTCGAATGATTCGTCCGAGACCGCCGGGGTCTGCAGCCCGTACACCCGCATACCGGAATCCAGCCGGCGAGCGAGTCCGGTGAAGCACCAGGAGAGACCGACGATCGGATGCACACAGATCAAGGGAATACCGGGCCCGTCGTCGCGCAACGGCAGCACCGGGCCGAACGCATCCGTTTCACTCCACTCCGCAGTCTCCGTAATCAGACCGGCCAAACCTTCGACTGTCGAATCCCGGAACAACAACTGCAGCGGGACTTCCGCGTTCAACTCGATCCGCAGCCGTGCGGTCACCTGCGTCGCTACCAGCGAGGTGCCACCGAGCGCGAAGAAGTCGTCGTCCAGACCGACACGCTCGACGCCGAGCACCTCGGCGAACGCCGCAGCCACGGCCTGCTCCGCCACATCGACCGGCGCCCGGAACTCGCGCACCTCCAGCACCGGCTCCGGCAACGCCTTCCGGTCCAGCTTTCCGGAAGCATTGAGCGGCAAACTATCCAGGATCACGAACTGCGTCGGAATCATGAAGGCCGGAAGTCTCCGCGCGACTTCGCGCCGGATCCCGTCGATGTGTAGATCCGCGCCCGGAACCGGAACCAGATACGCGACAAGACGATCGCCGAACACTCTCACCGCAGGAGCCGACACGTCCGCGATCCCATGCAGCGCGGACTCGATCTCTCCGAGTTCGATGCGCTGGCCGCGCAACTTCACCTGACCGTCGCTTCGACCCGCATACTCGAGTTGCCCGTCACGGCTCCACCGCACCAGATCACCCGTCCGGTACATCCGGTCGCCCACACCGTCGAACGGATTCGCCACGAATCGCTCGGCGGTCAACCGGGACCGGGCCGCATATCCGCGCGCCAACTGAACCCCCGAAAGATACAGTTCGCCGACAACACCGGCCGGTACCGGCCGCATCCGCGTATCGAGCACCCACGCATCCGTGTTCCACACGGTCGTACCGATCGGAACCTGCAGACCGCCGGCAGCCTCGTCGCCACAACGAGAGGTCGCCTGCATCGTCACCTCGGTCGGTCCGTACAGGTTGAGGACCCGAGCATCCAACTGCGCTCGCGCGCGCTGCGCCGTGGACACCGACAGCGCCTCACCACCGGCGAACACCAGCCGCAGCGCCGGAGTCGGATCGCCGACGACATCCAGCACGGCATCGAGAACCGCCGGAACGAACTGTGCGACCGTGACACCGAAATCTACGAGCGCGCGGGCCAGATACTCCGGATCGCGATGCCCGTCCGGACTCGCAATGGCCATCTGTGCGCCCGAGGCGAACGGCCACAGCAACTCCCATACCGACGCATCGAACGTTGCCGGAGTCTTGAGCAGCACCACATCCGACGATGTGAGCGAGAATTCATCTTGCATCCAGGACAACTGGTTGACGACTGCCTCATGCGAGACGGTCACCCCCTTCGGCCGTCCCGTCGACCCGGACGTGAACAGCACGTATGCGGCATTCTCGGGACGCAGCGGGCCGTGGCGCTCGTCGGCCAGGATCGAACCACCCGAATATCCGGACACATCGACAGCATCGACGTGCACGACGGTCCGTGCGGTGTCGATTCCGCTATCGGACAGCGACAGGACGAGCAGCGGATTCGTCACGTCGAGCAGATAGGAAATGCGCTCGGACGGTTGCTCCGGATCCACCGGAACGTAGACACCGCCCGCCGCGAACACCGCGTGGAGCGCCGTCACCATGTCGAGTGACCGGTGCATCGCCACTGCCACCGGAATCTCCGGTGCCACACCCAGCGAGATCAAATGCCGGGCAAGTCGGTTCACCCTCGCCCCGAAGTCCGAATAGGTGAGCACCGGCGCACCGGCCGCGATCGCCACCGCCGCCGGCGACCGCTCGGCCTGCGCAGCGAGCAGGTCCGGAACGACTCGCCGGTGCACGGGGACCGCGGCGCCTCGACCCGATGCCAGTACCATCCGGCGCTCGTCGGCGCCGAGCAGTTCGAGGTCGCCGACCCGAATCTGCGGATCATCGATCACGCCTGACATCAGGCGCCCGAACCGGTCAGCGAATCCGACGATCGTCACCTCGTCGAACAGGTCCGTGGCATAGGTCAGATCCGCAGCGAACCCGCCGTCGGACGTTTCCGACAACGTGAGCTGGAGATCGAATTTCGCCAACGGCATATCTGCTTCCACCGCGGAAACCGTCAACCCCGGCAACTCGAATCGTGCCGGGCTCATGTTCTGCAACGTCAGCATCACCTGGAACATCGGGTTCCATGCCGTGGACCGTACCGGTTCGAGCGTCTCCACCAATCGCTCGAACGGCACGTCGGAATGACCGAACGCTCCCAGATCCACCTCGCGTACCCGGCGCAGCAACTCTGCGAACGGCTCGTCCGCGGTGATTTCCGTGCGCAACACCAACGTATTGACGAACATTCCGATCAGATCGTCGAGGGCACGCTCCCCGCGGCCCGCCACCGGAGTACCGACCACAATGTCACCGGAACCTGAGAGACGCGCCAACAACGATGCAAAGATGCTGTGCACCACCATAAACCGCGTTGCGCCGAATTCAGCAGCCAACGCATCGATTCCGGAAACGGCAGCGGCACCGACCACGAACCGATGGGAGCCACCACGATGCGACGCGACGACCGGTCGCGGACGATCGGACGGCAGCGCCAGCACGTCGGGCATCCCCGCCAGCGCATCGCGCCAGTACGCCAACTGACGCGCGATCGTCGAATCGGGGTTCTCGTCGGATCCGAGCACGGCACGTTGCCACAGTGAATAGTCCGCGTACTGCACGTCGAGCGGCGTCCACGACGGCTCCTCGCCAACCACCCGCGACGCATACGCAACCATCACATCCCGCGCCAGCGGACCCATCGAGAACCCATCGGCCGCAATATGGTGCACCACCACGACCAATACATGCTCGGCATCCGAGATTCGCAGCAACCGAATCCGCAGCGGCGGAGCTTCCGTCACATCGAATCCGGCGCCCAGATACCTGGCAGCAGCCTCCACCAGATCCGATTCCGGCACCGACTCGACAGCCAACTCACATCGCGCCTGCGCCGACGGAACCACCACCTGCACCCCGACGCCGTCGACATCCGGATAGTAGGTCCGCAGAATCTCGTGCCTGGCCACCAGATCATCGACCGCACAACGCAGTGCGTCGACATCCAGCACACCCGACAATCGGATCGCCGCCGGAATGTTGTTCACCGCGGATTCCGGATCGAACCGGTTCAAGAACCACATCCGACGCTGCGCCAACGACAACGGAATTCGATCCGGACGCTGCTGCGCCACCAACGGCGCCACCCGTCCCGAACCGGCACTCACCGCGACCCTGGCCGCGAACGCCTCCACCGTCGACACTTCGAACAACGTCCGCACCGGCACCTGCGTATCGAGTGCCTCACCGACCCGACCGACAACACGCGTGGCCACCAGCGAATTACCGCCGAGCGCGAAGAAGTCGTCGTCCGCTCCGACCCGTTCGACTCCGAGCAGGTCCGAATAGACCGCAGCAACGATCTCTTCCACCGGTGTCGACGGAGCCCGGAAGTCCGTGCCGCCGAAGGTCGGTGACGGCAAGGAACGTCGATCGAGTTTGCCGTTGACAGTCAGAGGAAGGGCATCGAGCGCGATGTACGTGGCGGGAACCATGTAGCTCGGGAGCTGCTGCGCGAGTGCATCCCGCACCGGGATCGAGTCGAAATCCGATGCCCCGCACTCGGGCACGACATACGCGACCAGTCGATCACCGGTCAGATCGTCGTGATGTGCTACCACGACAGCGTGGGCGACGGAATCGAGTCGTCGCAGAGCCGATTCGATCTCGCCGAGTTCTATGCGGAAGCCCCGGACCTTGACCTGGAAGTCGGTGCGGCCACGGTAGCCGAGGGTGCCGTCGGAGTTCCATACGACGAGGTCTCCGGTGCGGTACAGCGTCCCTGCCGTGTGGCCTGCGACAAACGGGTCCGCGACGAACCTCTCGGCGGTGAGGTCCGGCCTGCCGAGGTATCCACGCGCCAATTGCGTACCTGCAAGGTATAATTCGCCGGGAACGCCCACCGGCACCGGACGCAGACGCGCGTCGAGTACCCGGACCCGTGTGTTCCAGACGGGACGACCGATCGGAACGTCGAACGAATCGTCCTCGCTCACGCGATGCCAGGTTGCCGACACCGCGGCTTCGGTGGGCCCGTACAGGTTGTACAGCCCGGTGTCGGGGTTCGCGGCACGGAAGCGGCGCGCGACGTCGGGGGCGAGCGCCTCGCCGATGGCGAGGACGCGGCGCAGCGACGAACCGAGCGGACCGTTCGCTAGTGCCGTCAGCGCGTCGAGCATGGACGGCACGACGTGAAGTGTCGTGATCCCGTACCGACGAATGGTGTCGATCAGATAGGACGGGTCTCGATGACCGTCGGGGTCTGCGACGACGAGGCAGCCACCCGAGACGAGCACCGACCAGAATTCCCACACCGACAGATCGAACGTCGACGCGGTCTTGAGCAGCGCGGAATCCGTCGGACCGAGTCCGAAACAATCTGCCTTCCATAGCATTTGATTGGCGACGGCACCGTGGGTGACGGCGACACCCTTCGGCCGCCCGGTGGAACCGGATGTGAAGATCACGTACGCGGTGTGTGCGGGAGTCAGTGAGGCGAGCCGCTCGTCGTCCCCGACCGGGCCGTCGGGCAACGCGTCGGAGTCGCCGTCGTCGATCACGATCGTGACCCGGCCCGTGGTTATTGCGTCACCACGACTGGTGAGCACGCAGGCCGGATCCGCCGCCCCGAGGATGTACTCGGTCCGCTCGGTCGGCTGGTCCGGATCCAGTGGGACGTAGGCGCCGCCGGCCTTGGCCACCGCGTACATGCCGACGAGCAGTTCGACGGACCGACGCATACCGAGTGCCACTCTGGTCTCCGGGCCGACACCGGCAGCGATCAGCCGTCTGGCGAGGCGGTTGACCCGAGCATCGAACTCGCGGTATGTGAGTTCGATGCTGCCGCACCGCAGGGCGATCGAGTCCGGTGCGGCGGCGACCTGCGCATCGAACAACGACACGAGGGTGTTCGCGGGCACGGGGCGCTCGGTGTCGTTCCACTCGGCGACGATCCGGCGACGTTCGACGTCGTCGAGGATGTCGATATCCCCGACAAGCGCCTCGGGCGTGGCAACCGCGGCGCGCAGGACCCGCACAAATCTGTCCACCAGACCGACCGCGGTGGATTCGTCGAACAGGGCGGTGGCATACGTGAGATAGCCCGCGATGCCATCGGGTCTGCCCGCATCGTCGTAGTGATCCTGGACGATCCAGTGCAGATCGAATTGGGACGTGCGGTGGGCCAGGTCCACGAGGGACACGTTCAGGTCCGGCAGTTCGAGCGTGCCCTGAGCGACGTTCTGAAATGAGAAACCCACCTGGAACAGCGGGTGCCGTGCGGTGGAGCGCTGCGGGTTGAGTACCTCGACGAGCCGTTCGAACGGCACATCGGCGTGTCCGAACGCGCGAAGGTCCGCGTCACGGACGGCGCGCAGCAAGTCGTCGAACGTCATCTCGTCGGCGACCCTCACCCGCATCACGAGGGTGTTGACGAACATTCCGATGAGGTCGTCGAGTTGCTGCTCGCCGCGGCCCGCGACGGGTGTGCCCACTGCGATGTCGTCGCTGTTCGACAGCCGCGCCAGCAGCACGGCAAGCGCCGCATGCACGGTCATGAACAGGGTGGCGTGGTGTCGGCGGGTGAGCTCGACGAGTTGTGTGTGCAGGTCCGCGTCGACGGCGATGTCGACGCGCCCGCCCGCATACGACTGCACGGCAGGTCGCGGCCGGTCGGTCGGCAGGTCGATCTGGTCCGGCAGTCCCGCGAGCGCGCCACGCCAGTGTGCGAGCTGGCGTGCGATCAGCGAATCGGGATCGTCCTCGGATCCGAGCAGGGTCCGCTGCCACAGCGCGTAATCGGCGTACTGCACCGGCAACGGTGCCCACGCCGTCACTTCGCCCGCCCGGTGCGCCGCGTATGCCGCGAGCAGGTCACGGATCATCGGGGCGATGGAGAAGCCGTCCGCCGAAATATGGTGCACAACCATTGCAAGCACGAAATCGTCTGCGGCGAGCCGGAACAGTCGCATTCGCAGCGGAACTGCCGTGGTGACGTCGAACGGCCGGGTCGTGAACGACGTGACGAGTTCGGTGAGTTCCGCCGATCCCGCGTCGACGACATCGATATCCGGTACGCCGGTCGCGGACGGAAGAACCACCTGCGCTGGACCGTCGGCGGTATTCGGGTACACCGTGCGCAGCGACTCGTGCCGATCGACGACGCTTGCGACCGCTGCGCACAGCAGGGCCGCGTCGACAGGCCCGGTGAGCCGGACCACCATCGGCAGGTTGTAGGCGGACGAGTCGGGTTCGAACCGGTTGAGGAACCACATGCGCTGCTGCGCCAGCGACAGCGGAATCCGGTCGGGCCGGGCCCCGGCGGTCAGCGCCGGCCTGGCCCCGGTTCCGACAGTGTGGGACACCGCTGCGGCGAGCGACCCCACCGTCGGGGTCTCGAACACTGCGCGGACCGGGACGGTCGTGTCGAGTGCGGCACCGAGACGAGCGACGAGTTGTGTTGCGCTGAGCGAGTTTCCGCCGAGCGCGAAGAAGTCGTCGTCGAGGCCGACCCGGTCGACGCCGAGTAGGTCGGCGTACACGTCGGCGACGGTCTGCTCCACGGGGTTTTCCGGGGCGCGGAACGGCCGGGATTCGAACTCCGGGACGGGTAGCGCGCGGCGATCGAGTTTGCCGTTCGCGGTGATCGGCAGCGCGTCGAGCACGAGGATCTGCGTGGGCACCATGTAGCCGGGTAGTTCGTCGCCGAGTCGGTCGCGCAGTCGCTGCGGGTCGACGTCGTGCCCGCCCGCGGCGACGACGTAGCCGATGAGCCGGTCGCCGGTGCGGGTGTCGGAGTGGAGCACGACGACCGCGTGCGCGACGTCGCCGCCGCGGGTGAGGGCCGATTCGATCTCACCGAGTTCGATGCGCAGTCCGCGTACCTGAACCTGGGCGTCGCCGCGACCGACGAAATCGAGCTCTCCGGATACGGTGCGCCGCACCAGGTCTCCGGTCCGGTACATGAGCCCGCCGGTGAACGGATTCGCGACGAACCGGGCCGCGGTGAGATCGGGCCGCCGATGATAGCCGCGCGCGAGTCCTGCCCCCGCGAGATACAGCTCGCCGATGACACCGTCGGCGACGGGGTGCAGCCTCCGGTCGAGAACGACCGCGCCCGCACCGTCGATCGGTGCGCCGATGGTGACGACGTCGCCCGGCGACAGCGGTGCGGTCTCGGTGATGATGATGGTGGTTTCGGTCGGCCCGTAGCTGTTGACGAACCGGCTGTGGGCACCGAGACGCTCGACGAGTTCGGGTGGGCAGACATCGCCGCCCACCACGACGGCCTCGAGGTCCGGGAAGTCGCCGGTGACGGTGCCGAGCGCGGCGGGGGCGGTGATGATGTGCGTGATGTGTTCGCGGCGGATCAGCTCGCTCAGTTCGCCGCCGCCGACGATGCCGGGTGGCGCGACGACCAGGGTGGCCCCGGCAGAGAACGCGGCGATCTGCTCGAACACCGACGCGTCGAAACTCGACGACGAGAAGCGCAGCATTCGTGATGCGCTGGTCAACCCGAGTTCGGTGCGGTGCCCGGCGGTGAACGCGGCGAGACCACGATGCGTGACGACGACGCCCTTCGGGGTGCCGGTGGAGCCGGACGTGTAGATCATGTAGGCCGCCGACGCAGCGGTGATCGCCGGGGTGAGCGGGGTATCGGGGTGATCGGCGGCGTCGGCGGGGGTCAGCCACGGGATCTCGGGCGGGCCGTCGCCGAGGCCGAGGCGTGCCCCCGAATCGGCCAGCAGGTAGGCGATGCGCGCCGCGGGCAGCGCCGGGTCGACGGGGACGAACATCGCCCCGGTCTTGACGACCGCCCACAACGCCACGATCGCGTCGATCGACCGCGGGAACGACAGTGCCACCGTCGTTTCCGGGACCACGCCGAGACCGACCAGTTTGTGCGCGAGCCGGTTCGAGGCGCGGTCGAGTTCGGTGTAGGTGAGGCTGCGGTTGCCGTCCGTCGCGGCGATGCCGTCCGGGTTCGCCGCCACGCCGGCGGCGAAGATGTCCGGCAGCAACCGCACCGGCAGCCTCGCGGGCACCGCGTCGGCGCGAGCGCGGGCGGTGTCGGCATCGTCGAGGATCGGTAGGTCGCCGACCACACCGTCCGGGTCGGCGACGACGGCCCGCAGCAACCGCACCCACCGTTCGGTGAGCGCCACAGCGGTCGCGTCGTCGTACAGGTCGGTTGCGTACGTCAGCGACGCCGCGAGACCGCCGTCGGTGTCGTCGCGCAGGGTGAACTCGAGATCGACCTTGGCGACGTCGACACCGGGATCGACGGGTTCGACGGTGAGACCGGGTAGTTCGAGGATTCCGGTGCCCTGATTCTGCAGCGACAACGTCACCTGGAACAGCGGTGCGTGGGCCTGCGAGCGAACCGGATCGACGGCGTCGACGACGTCCTCGAACGGGATGTCCGCGTGACCGAACGCGGCGAGGTCGGTGTCACGCACCTGGTCGAGCACCCGCCCGAACGCGGCGGCCGGGTCGACGTCGGTGCGCAGCACCAGGGTGCCGACGAACATGCCGACGAGGTCGTCGAGTTCGGGGGCGCCACGTCCGGCGACGGGTGTGCCGATGCTGACGTCGCCGGTGGGCCCGAGCCGGGTGAGCAGCACCGCGAGGGCCGCGTGCAGCACCATGAAACGGGTCGCGCGGTGGCCGCGGGCGAGGGCGTCGAGGGCACGTACGGTGGCCGGGTCGATGCGGAAGTCGGTGCGGGCGCCGCGCTGCGAGGCGACGATCGGGCGTGGCCGGTCCGTCGGCAGGTCGACGACGGCGGGTGCGTCGGCGAGGGTTCGCGTCCAGTACGCGAGTTGTCGTGCGGCGAGCGAGTCCGGATCGGCGGGATCACCGAGGACACCGCGTTGCCAGATCGCGAAGTCCGCGTACTGCACAGCGAGCGGTTCCCAGGCGGGGGCGGCGTCGGCCAGGCGTGCGGTGTAGGCGACGAGAATGTCGCGGGCCAGCGGCACCGTCGAGGCACCGTCGGCGGCGATGTGGTGCACGACCACGACGAGGACGTGCTCGTCGTCGGAAATCCGGAGCAGCGCACCGCGGATCGGTGGTTCGGTGGTGACGTCGAATCCGCGCGACAGCACCGCGAGCATCTCGTCGCGCACCGAACCGGTCGTGACGCGGCGCGGTGTGACCGCAAGGTCACAGAAAGCCGCGTCCAGCACGACCTGGTGTGGGCCGGTGTCGGTCGCCGGGAACACCGTGCGCAGGCTCTCGTGCCGCGCCACCACATCGGCGACGGCAGCGGAGAGTGCCTCGATGTCGAGCCGGCCGGTCAGCCGCACCGCGACCGGAATGTTGTAGACGGGCGAATCCGGATCGAACCGGTTGATCAGCCACATCCGCTGCTGCGCGGGAGAGAGCGGTATGTGGGCGGGCCGGGGCTGTGCGGTCAGGGCGGGACGCTGCGGCAGCGACGACGCGCCGACGGCGGCGGCGAGCGCCGCGACCGTCGGGTTTTCGAAGATCGTCCGCACCCCGAGCGCGGGATCGAGCCGCGAGACGACCTTGGTGGCCGACAGCGAGTTGCCGCCGAGCGCGAAGAAGTCGTCGTGGGCGCCGACGCGGTCGAGGTCGAGGACCTCCGCGAATGCGGCCGCCACCCGACGTTCGCCCGCGTCGCGCGGCGCCACGAATTCGCTTGCGGCGAAGACGGGTTCGGGAAGCGCACGGGTGTCGATCTTGCCGGCGCCGGTCCGCGGGAACTCGTCGACGATCGTGATCGCGGACGGCACCATGTACGCGGGCAGCGAGTGCGCGAGGTGGCCCGCCACCTCGGCGGGTTCGAGCGCGACACCGGCGACCGGAACGACATAGGACACCACGGTTCCGGTCGCCGGGTGCGGGACAGTGACTGCGGCAGCGACACCTCGGTGGGCGGTAAGAGTCGCGTCGATCTCGGCCAGTTCGATGCGGTGGCCGCGCACCTTGACCTGGAAGTCGGTGCGGCCCAGATAGTCCAACTGGTGATCGGCGGTCCAGCGCACGAGGTCGCCGGTTCGGTACAGCAGTCCGGGCGCGAACGGATTCGCGACGAACCGGGCTGCGGTGAGGGCGGGCCGGGCGTGATAGCCGCGGGCGAGCCCCGGACCGTGCACATACAGTTCACCCGCGGTACCGGGGGGCACCGGGTTCAGCCGTGCGTCGAGGACGACCGCACCGGTACCGAGTACCGGCGTACCGATTCCGACCCGCGTATCCGCCGCCATCGGCCCGAAATGGGTGGCCATGACGGTGGATTCGGTGGGTCCGTACGCGTTGAACATCTCCCGGCCCGGAGCCCACCGCCGGACGAGCGCGGGCTCGCATGCCTCGCCGCCGACGACGAGGACGCGCACCCGGTCGAGGTCGGCCGGGTCCACGGTGGCCAGCGCTGCCGGCGTGAGGAACAGGTGGGTGACCGACGCGAGGTGCTCGGCGAGTTCGGTACCGCCGTACACCTCGGTGGGGACGAGCACGAGGGTGGCTCCCCCACCGAACGCCATGAACATCTCCAGCAGCGAGGCGTCGAAGCTCGGTGACGCGAACGCCGCGACGCGGTCGCCCGGACGCGCCCGGTAGCGCCGCTGCTGTTCGGCGACGAACGCGCCGAGACCGCGATGGGTGACCACGACCCCCTTGGGGACGCCCGTCGATCCGGACGTGTAGATCAGGTAGGCGGCCTCGTCGAGACGCACCGCCGACCGCGGGACCGGAACCGGATCGCCGGTGCCGTGCGGAGACATCCAGGTGACGGTGTCCGGGAGGGTGTGCTCGGCCGCGGCGATTCCGATCCGGGCCCCCGAATCGGTGAGCATGTGCTCGATTCGCGCACGCGGATATCCAGGGTCGACGGGCAGGAAGGCCGCTCCGGTCTTCGCGACGGCCCACAGCGCGAGCACCGAGTCCACGGACCGCGGCAGCGCCGCCGCCACCACCGAGCCGGGTATCGCGCCGGCCTCGATCAGATTGTGCGCGAGCATGTTCGACCGCCGGTCGAGCTCACCGTAGGTGACCGACACGTCGCCGGAGATCAACGCGACCGCGTCGGGATCACGCGCGGCGTCGGCGAGCAACTCCGGCAGTGTCCGATACGGCGCCGGTTCCGGTGCCCGCAGCACCAGCGCGCGTTCGACATCCGAGAGCAGGTCCAGATCGCCCACGGCGGCAGCGGGTTCGGCCACCGCCCCGGCCAGCACCCGCAGGTACCGGTCGAGCAGGCCGGCGGCGGTGGTGTCGTCGAACAGGTCCCGCGCGTACGTCAGCGCGACGGTCGCATGGTGCTCGTGTTCGGTCACCACGAACTCGAGATCGAACTTCGCGATCCCGGCATCGACCGGCAGAAGCTCGATTCCGAGTCCGGGCAGCGACACGGACGACGGCCGCGGGACCTCGAGGGCGAGGACCGTCTGGAACAGCGGGTGATGCGAGGTGGCCCGCGACGGCGCAAGCGCCTCGGCGAGTCGCTCGAACGGCAGGTCGGCATGCGCGTACGCGGCGAGGTCGGTGTCGCGGACCCGCCCGAGCAGGTCGGTGAACGAGTCACGGGCGGCGACGCGGGTCCGCAGCGGCAGGGTGTTGACGAACATGCCGACGACGTCGTCGAGGTTCGCGTCGCCGCGCCCGGCGACCGGAGTGCCGACCACGATGTCGTCGGTGCCGCTCACGCGGGTGAGCAGCACCACGAGGGCGGCATGCAACACCATGAACAGGGACGCGTCTCCGGCCCTGGCGAATTCGGACAGGCGGCCATACAGTTCCGGATCGACGGTCACCGAGACGGTACCGCCGCGGAACGTCGGCACCGTGGGCCTGCGCCGGTCCGTGGGTAGGTCCGACACGTCGGGTGCGTCCGCCAGCGTCTGTCGCCAGAACGCGAGCTGACGACTCGCCGCCGATTCCGGGTCGGTGCCCGATCCCAGCAGATCCTGTTGCCACACAGCGAAATCGGCGTACTGCACGGGCAGTGGAACCCAGGCCGGTGCGGCGTGTTCGGCGCGCGCCGCGTAGGCGGTGACGAGGTCGCGGGCCAGCGCCTGCATCGACCATCCGTCGATCGCGATGTGGTGCACGACCAGGACGACGACGTGTGCGGCGTCGTCCGCGCGCACCGCAGGGTCGCTCTCACGCAGTACCGTCAGCGCGACCGGCGGCGCCGCGGTGACATCGAATCCGCGCCCGACGATCGCGCGCAGGCGTTCCCCCAGCGCACCGCCGAGCGGTTCGACGACGAGGGCGTGCGCCACCTCTGCGGTAGGCACAATGTCCTGGTACGGGCCGTCTTCCGAGTCCGGGTAGCGGGTGCGCAGCGTATCGTGC
>NZ_JBAQXC010000333.1:0-4624 GCF_049299235.1 Rhodococcus sp. (in: high G+C Gram-positive bacteria)
GGCCGCGGACGGGCTGCGCGCGGCGTTGAGCGCGCCCGGCGCGGAGGAGAGCATCGAACCCGGCTGGGCCGTCGATTCGGCGTGGCGGGGGTCGCTGCCACCGGAGGACGGTTACGTCCACATCGACGACGTCCCGGCGCGTGTCCTCGTCGATCTCGCGCAGCGGGGAGTGGCGGTGACCCGGGAACAGGGCGCGCAGGGTCCACCGGTGTCGTTGCTCGCGCAGGAGGTTCTCGAGGTGACCGGCGGCGGCACTACCGTCGGGGTGCCGATGCGGCTGGTGTTCGCGCTCAACGGAATGGGTTTCGTACCCACC
The DNA here is from genome assembly GCF_049299235.1 of Rhodococcus sp. (in: high G+C Gram-positive bacteria). Taxonomy (GTDB): domain Bacteria; phylum Actinomycetota; class Actinomycetes; order Mycobacteriales; family Mycobacteriaceae; genus Rhodococcus. The sequence continues at coordinate 317 of NZ_JBAQXC010000333.1, forward strand.
GGCCCCGGGGTCGGTGCGACCGCGGATATCGACCTCGCGCGCATCGATCCGGCCGAGGTGGTGCGGGTGCGGGCCACCTCGACGTGGCTGCGGCTCGATGCCCGCTATGGCTCGGTGTATCTGCGACGAGGCGACGTCCCTGGACTGAACATGCTGTGACACAACAGGGTTCTGGGTCGACGGTGTCAGAGCAGCCAGGCCGCGGTGTTCGGTGGCAGTGCGGTTTCCACGTCCGGTGCGCTCGCGAGCAGCACCGTACCCGGCGGCAGCGGCACCGGCTCGTCGGTCGTGTTGAGCGCGCACGTCAGGCCGCCGCGTCGCCGGAAGGCCAGGCAACCGGGTGGGCTTCCGTACCAGGCGATCCCACCGGAGAACTCCGGACGGCGACGGCGCAGTTCGAGCGCCGACCGGTACAGCGACAGCATCGACGTCACGTCTTCGAGTTGCCGTTCGGCGGTCAGTGCGGCCCAGCTCGTCGGCTGCGGCAACCAGCCCTGTGCGGCCTCGGTGAATCCGAACGGCGGCCGGTCGCCCTGCCACGGCAGCGGAACCCGGCAGCCGTCGCGACCGCGGTCGGTGTACCCGGACCGTGTCCACACCGGGTCCCGCAAGGCGTCGTCGGGCAGGTCGACGTCGGCCAGACCGAGTTCGGCTCCGTTGTAGACGAACACCGCGCCGGGCAGCGCCAACTCGACGAGGATCATCGCCCGGGCCCGTTCGATTCCGGTCGCGCCGCCGCCGAACCGGGTGACCTCCCGCGGCACATCGTGATTGGACAGCGTCCACGTCGGGCTCCCGTGTACCGGAGCGACCGCGGCGAGCGAATCGTCGATCGCTTCCCGGATCGCAGCCGAGTCCCAGCCGGTGAGCGCGAGGTGGAAGTCGAATCCCAGGTGTAGCTCGTCGGGGCGCAGATATTCGGCGAACCGCCGCGGATCATGCACCCAGATCTCGCCGATCGCCACGGCGTACGGGTATTCGTCGAGGACCTTCCGGATCCTCCGGTGGATGGCGTGCACGTTCGGGTCGTTGAACCGCGGGTCGGTGTCGAAGTGCGTCAGCAACTTGTTCGACTGCCACCCGTCGTGGTCCGGCAGACCGTCCGGTTTGGCCATGCCGTGCGCGACGTCGATGCGGAATCCGTCGATACCGCGATCGAGCCAGAACCGCAGTGTCCGTTCCAGATCGGCGAAGACCTCGTCGTTGTCCCAGTTCAAATCCGGTTGTTCGGGTGCGAACAGATGCAGATACCATTCGCCGGGCGTGTCGTCGGGTTCGGTGATCCGTGTCCAGGCGGGGCCACCGAAGATGCTCGGCCAGTTGTTCGGTGGATCGCTGCCGCCGGGGCCCCGACCGTCACGAAAGTGATAGCGGGCACGTTCACTGCTGCTCGGAGGTGCGGCGAGAGCGGCGACGAACCACGGGTGGGCGTTGCTGGTGTGGTTCGGCACCAGATCCATCACCACGCGAATCCGCCGGGCGTGTGCCTCCCGGACCAGGTCGTCGAAATCGTCGAGGTCGCCGAACAGCGGATCGATGTCCCGCGGGTCGGACACGTCGTAGCCGTGATCGGACATGGGGGAGCGCATCACCGGGTTCAGCCAGATCGCGTCGACGCCGAGCAGTTCGAGATAGCCGAGGCGGTCGCGGATCCCGGTGAGGTCGCCGATCCCGTCGCCGTTCGCATCGGCGAACGACCGCGGATAGACCTGGTAGAAGACGGCGTCGCGCCACCACGGCACCGGCGATGCCGGGGGTTCGGGGTGGTGTGGCCGGGACACGGGACCATCGTGTCAAAACTCGGGGCCGTGCGCCGCCCCCGGCGCAACCACCGGGACGCCGCGCCTCACGTGTCCGCGTCAGTCCGGCGAGTTGATCAGGGAATCCGCCGCCATGTCGATGTAGTCGACCAACTGCCGGCGGTGCGCGGCGTCGAGTGTGGCGTCGTCGATGGATGCGATCGCGATGTGCATGCAGCGCAGCCAGGCGTCCCGTTCGGTCGGACCGATCGTGAACGGGTGGTGACGCATCCGCAGGCGCGGATGTCCCCGCTCGTCCGAATAGGTGCGGGGGCCACCCCAATATTGTTCGAGAAACATCCGCATGCGGCGTTCGGCCGGGCCCAGGTCTTCCTCCGGATACATCGGCCGGACGATCTCGTCCTTGGCGACCTCTTCGTAGAATCGCGCGGTGATCTTCCGGAACGTCTCGGCTCCACCGATCGCGTCGTAGAAGGTCTGCTCGTCACTCATCGTTGCTCACCGTTCCCTCTCGCTCGCCCATTGTGCCCGGTTCCGCTGTGAGGCTGCCGCCGGGGCGGCATCGGATGTTCACCACCGAGACCACACGGCGTCGGCGAATTCGGGGTGCGATTCGGCGGCATCCGTGATCCACTATTGCCAGTCTTCCGGAGGTCGCATGAAGCACCGCAGCAGCTCACATCGACAACTCCCGCCCACGGACGCCCCGGATGGGGTGCCGGGGGCCAACACACTGCGTGTAGTACACGATCCCGGTGCCGCACCGAACTGGTTCGGGCTGCGGGTGCTGCTGCTCAACGCCACCTACGAACCCTTGACCGCACTCCCCGCGCGCCGGGCTGTCGTGCTCATGACCTGCGGTAAGGCCGACACCGTGCACGAGGATCCGGCAGCACCGGTCGTGCATTCGGCGGAGCGATCCGTGCAACTTCCGTCGGTGATCCGGCTGCGCACGTTCGTGCGGGTGCCGTACCGCGCGCGGGTGCCGATGACCCGGGCTGCGCTCATGCACCGGGACGGCAACCGGTGCGCCTATTGCGGATCCAAAGCCGAAACCGTCGATCATGTCGTGCCGCGCAGTCGCGGCGGCGAACATTCGTGGGAAAACTGCGTCGCCTGCTGCGCGTCGTGCAACCACAAGAAGGCCGACCGGTTGCTCAGCGAACTGGGCTGGACCCTGCGGGCCGCACTGGTGCCGCCGGAGGGCAGGCATTGGCGTCTGCTAGCGACCCTGCCGGAGCTTCATCCGACCTGGTTGCCGTATCTGAGCGAAGGCGCCGCCTGAGCGCTTCGTGAACATCTCGGCCCAAGTGCGCCGGGATGGTACCGCCTGGGCTACCGTTTGCGGTGTGAGCATTCTCGAGACAACCCTCATATTCGTGGGCATCCCGTTGCTTGTGGTCCTCGTCCTCGGGGGGCTGGGCTACATCGGGCCGAAGTACACGGCCCCGGATCTGCCCGAGTACAAGCTCGGTGACAAGTGGGATCGCGAGCCGGTGCTGTGGAGCGCTGTCGACGAGGTGACCGGACACGGACACCACGGTGGACACGGACACGCCGGTTCGGCGACGGAACTGATCGGAGGTACCGCAAGTGGCAAGTGGTGACGTGATCCACGCCCCGGCGATCGCGCCGGAGAACCTGCCGTACGCCGCCGTGCAGACGGCAGGCGGACGCATCTCGCGGGCCATCCCGCTCGGCGACCCGTTCGACGAGAACCCGCCGTTCGGCATGTGGGACCTCGTCGCGCTCGACGATGCTCTCGCCGACGCCACCCGGGCCACCAAGATCCGGTTCAACGTCTACATCGCGGATGCGGCGGACCCGGCGGCGGCCACCGACACGGTCTTCCCGCAGACACCGGAGGCGGCCCGTTCGGTGCTCATCGCCGTCTACCCGAATCAGCGGTCGATCCAGATCCGCAGTGGCAGTGACGTCGAGGACCGCGTCACCGATCGTGTCGCGCAGCTCGGTGTGACCGCCGCGGTCTCGTCGTTCGGCCAGGGTCAGCTGCTCGACGGCCTCGTCAGCGCCATCCGCGTCATCAGCAACGCGGTCGTCGCCCCGTAGCGTCAGCTCCCCCCGTAGTTCCAGCTGCTCGGTGAAGGGACCCATCAGTCGGTCGAACCGGCTGAAGGGTCCCTTCACCCGTGTCAGGAGGCGTCGAAGGTGCGAGCCTCGAGCGACCGGACGACGCCTGCACGGCCCTCGACGACGAGCCGGCGCAACGCCGGCGGCCGGTCTTCGGCGAGGAATTCGTCGGCCGCCGCGACCGACGACTCCGAGATCGACCACGCCGGATACAGCCCGACCACGACCGTCTGCGCGACCTCACTGGACCGCCGTTCCCACACACCCGCGATATCGGCGAAGTACCGCGCCACGAACGGTTCGAGCAGCTCACCCTGCCCGGCCGGGGCGAACCCGCCGATGACCGCCCGCGCGGTGATGTTGGCGATCGAGTCGTCACCCACCACGGTGTCCCACACCCGCTCCTTGACCGCGGCCTGCGGACGCGCCGCCCGCGCGGCCGCCGCCTGACGGGCAC
>NZ_JBAQXC010000334.1:0-18408 GCF_049299235.1 Rhodococcus sp. (in: high G+C Gram-positive bacteria)
GCGCGGCGCCGACCGCGTCGTGGTCCGTGACGGCGAGGCCATCGGCGCGTTGCTCACCCACATGGGCGCGCAGGACACGCGGCTGACGTGGGAAGAACGACGCATGCGCCGCGAGGTGCGGGCCACCGCGAATCGCCTTGCGAACTTCGACGACGCGAACCTGCGGCGCTCGGCGCGCGCCGCGGTCGCGGCCGCAGCGCGCGTGGAACGAGCACTGACGATTCTCGGCGCCGACGTGCCCGACCACCTTGCGGCGGCCGGGTCGCTGCGGGTCCAGCATCGGCAGGCGTCCCTCGAGGAACTCGGACAGCTCGCCGATCCGCCGATGACGAAGGATGCGGTCGCCGGCCGCATCCGGCGGCTGCTGTCGATGGCGGATCGGCGTGCCAAGGAACTGGGCATTCCCGATACCGAGTCGGCGGTGACGATCGAGTTGCTGGACGAGGATTAGCGCGGCAGGCTGACTGAGGGTCCCGTGCCCGCGCAGGGCGAATCCCACCTCGGTGGCTGCGCGCACTAGGGTATGGGACACCAGCTGCACCACCATCAAGATTTGGGCAAAGGAGCTTCACTGTGACTGTCCGCGTAGGCGTGAACGGCTTCGGTCGCATCGGACGTAACTTCTTCCGTGCGGTCGAGGCCCAGAAGGCACTCGGCACAACCGATATCGAGATCGTCGCAGTCAACGACCTCACCGACAACGACACCCTCGCGACGCTCCTGAAGTACGACTCGATCCTGGGTCGTCTCGACAAGGACGTCCGTGCCGAAGGTGACTACATCTACGTCGGCGACCAGAAGATCACCGCCCTCGAAATCAAGGAAGGCCCGGCGGCTCTGCCCTGGGGCGACCTCGGTGTGGACGTGGTCGTCGAGTCCACCGGCATCTTCACCAACGCTGCCAAGGCCAAGGGGCATCTCGACGCCGGCGCCAAGAAGGTCATCATCTCGGCGCCCGCCACCGACGAGGACATCACCATCGTCATGGGCGTCAACGACGACAAGTACGACGGCTCGCAGAACATCATCTCGAACGCGTCGTGCACCACGAACTGCCTCGGCCCGATCGCCAAGGTCCTCGATGACGAGTTCGGTATCGTGAAGGGCCTGATGACCACGGTCCACGCGTACACGCAGGATCAGAACCTGCAGGACGCGCCGCACAAGGATCTGCGTCGCGCCCGTGCGGCCGCCCTCAACGTCGTCCCGACCGGCACCGGTGCGGCGAAGGCCATCGGCCTCGTGCTCCCGCAGCTCCTCGGCAAGCTCGACGGTTACGCGCTGCGCGTGCCGATCCCGACGGGCTCGGTCACCGACCTCACCGCGAACTTGCGCAAGTCCGCGTCCGTCGACGAGATCAACGCCGCGATGAAGGCTGCTGCCGAGGGTCCGCTCAAGGGCATCCTGAAGTACAACACCGACCCGATCGTCTCCTCGGACATCGTCACCGACCCGCACTCGTCGATCTTCGACGCGCCGTTGACCAAGGTCATCGACGATCAGGTCAAGGTCGTGTCCTGGTACGACAACGAGTGGGGCTACTCCAACCGCCTGGCAGACCTCATCGGTCTCGTCGCCAAGTCCCTCTGACTCCGATCGAAGAGGACACCCGAACAGTGGCAGTTCAGACCCTGAAGGATCTGCTCGACGCCGGCGTCGAGGGGCGCGGTGTGCTGGTGCGCTCCGACCTCAACGTCCCGCTGGACGGCGCGACGATCACCGACCCCGGTCGGATCGTGGCGTCCGCCCCGACGATCAAGGCACTCGCCGATGCCGGTGCCAAGGTTGTCGTGACCGCGCATCTCGGCCGCCCCAAGGGTGAGCCGGACCCGGCGTTCTCGCTCGCGCCTGTCGCGGTGAAGCTCGGTGAGGTGCTCGGCCGCAATGTTCAGCTCGCCGGTGACGTGGTGGGGCAGGACGCCCTGGCCCGTTCCGAGGGCCTGACCGACGGCGACATTCTCCTCCTCGAGAACGTCCGCTTCGATCCGCGCGAAACCAGCAAGGACGACGCGGAGCGGCTCGCGCTGGCTCGTGACCTGGTCGAACTCGTCGGCGACGACGGCGCGTTCGTCTCCGACGGTTTCGGTGTGGTGCACCGCAAGCAGGCGTCGGTGTACGACGTGGCGTCGATGCTTCCGCACTACGCGGGCACGCTCGTCGCGGCCGAGGTCGACGTGCTGGCTCGCCTCACCGCCGATTCCGAGCGGCCGTACGCGGTCGTGCTCGGTGGCTCGAAGGTCTCGGACAAGCTGGCCGTGATCGAGGCGCTCGCACCGAAGGTCGACACCCTCGTCATCGGTGGCGGTATGTGCTTCACCTTCCTTGCCGCGCAAGGCTTCTCGGTGGGCAACTCGCTGCTCGAAGAGTCGATGATCGACACGTGCACGGCGCTGCTCGAGCAATACGCCGACGTGCTGCACATCCCGCAGGACATCGTGGTCGCGGACAGCTTCTCCGCCGACGCGGAATCGAAGGTGGTTCCGGCCACCGAGATCCCGGACGGCTGGATGGGTTTGGACATCGGCCCCGACTCCGTGTCGCGCTTCTCGTCGCTGCTTTCGGCTGCGAAGACCGTGTTCTGGAACGGGCCGATGGGTGTGTTCGAGTTCGCGAAGTTCGCGGACGGCACCAAGGGTGTCGCCGAGGCGATCATCGAGGCCACCGGCAAGGGCGCGTTCAGCGTCGTCGGCGGCGGCGACTCGGCCGCGGCCGTGCGCCTGCTGGGCCTGCCCGAGGACGGCTTCTCGCACATCTCGACCGGAGGCGGCGCATCCCTCGAGTACCTCGAGGGCAAGGAACTCCCCGGCATCGCGGTTCTGGAGGGATGAGAGATGACCCGTAAACCGCTCATCGCGGGCAACTGGAAGATGAACCTCAACCATCTCGAGGCCATCGCCCTGGTGCAGAAGATCGCGTTCACGCTCCCGGAGAAGTACCTCGACAAGGTCGACGTGACGGTGATCCCGCCGTTCACCGACATCCGCTCGGTGCAGACCCTGATCGAGGGCGACAAGATCAAGCTCACCTACGGTGCGCAGGATGTGTCGGCCCACGATTCCGGCGCCTACACCGGCGAGATCTCCGGCGGCATGCTCGCCAAGCTGGGGTGCACGTTCGTCGTCGTCGGCCATTCCGAGCGGCGCACGCTGCATGGCGAGACCGACGAGACCGTGCGCGACAAGGCCAAGGCCGCGCTGAAGCATGGCCTGACCCCGATCGTGTGCATCGGCGAAGGTCTCGGCATCCGCGAGGCGGGCAATCACGTCGAGTACAACGTCGAGCAGTTGAAGGGCTCGCTGGCGGGCCTGACCGCCGACGAGATCGCGAAGACCGTGATCGCGTACGAGCCGGTGTGGGCCATCGGCACCGGCAAGGTCGCCTCGGCTGCCGACGCCCAGGAAGTATGCGCCGCGGTGCGCGCCACGCTCGGCGAGCTCGCCTCGCCCGAGGTCGCCGCGTCCGTTCGCGTCCTCTACGGCGGCTCGGTGAACGCCAAGAACGTCGGCGAGCTCATCGCGCAGACCGATGTCGACGGCGGCCTGGTCGGTGGAGCCTCGCTCAAGGCCGACGAGTTCGCGCAGCTCTCGGCGATCGCCGCGGGCGGTCCGCTGCTGTAGCGGCCGGCGTGAACGACAGTTCCACCCGTGGGGCGCAGGATCGGTACCGATCCCGCGCCCCACGGTTTCTTGCCTGAGAACACGGGTGGTGTCGCACAGACAATCTGTACACGAGGAGGACAGCGGCGCGCTGCCGGCGACCGTGAGCGGTTGTCCTATCGGCGTGCGGATCCGGCGCAGCGGCCGTGCGGCGGTGCCTCCCGGTCAGGGGCCGTCGGATCACCGGGTAAGCTGACGGCCGACGTCACCGACCATCGAAGGACACCGAACGCCGCATGGAACTGTTCCTGGACATTCTGCTGATTGTCACCAGCCTCCTGCTGATCCTGCTGGTGCTGCTGCACCGCGGCAAGGGCGGCGGTCTGTCCAGCCTTTTCGGCGGCGGGGTCCAGTCCAGCCTGTCCGGATCGTCGGTCGCGGAGAAGAACCTCGACCGTCTCACCGTCTTCACCGGCATCATCTGGCTGATCGCCATCCTCGGCATCGGATTGCAGATCAAGTTCAGCTGAGCTGCTTCCGGTCGCGTAACCGGCGCACTGCGCCGATACTGACCGAATGAGCGTGCCGACCGGAACCGCCGCCACCGAACCACTCCGCGACGACATTCGCCTGCTCGGCAGCATCCTCGGGCAGATCGTGCGCAGACACGCCGGGGAAGCCGCCTACGCCCTCGTCGAGAAGGCGCGGATCGAAAGCTTCCGGGTGCGTCGATCCGAACTGGACCGCGTCGATCTCGCCGCGATGTTCGCGCAGGTCGCCACCGCCGATACGATCCCGGTCATCCGCGCATTCAGTCACTTCGCTCTGCTCGCGAACCTTGCCGAGGATCTGCACCGCGAGCGGCGCCGCGCCCTGCACATCGGCGCCGGGGAACCGCCGCAGGACAGTTCGCTGGCCGCCACCTACGCCAAGCTCGACGCCGCCGACCTCGACCCGGAGTCGGTCGCGGTAGCTCTCGAGCACGCCCTGGTCTCCCCGGTCATCACCGCACACCCCACCGAAACCCGGCGGCGCACCGTGTTCGTGGTGCAGTCCCGGATCACCGACCTGATGCGGCGCCGCGGTCGCGCCGACGACGCCACCGAGATCGCCGCGATCGACCGACAGTTGTGGCAGCAGATCCTCACCCTGTGGCAGACCGCGCTGATCCGGTTGTCCCGACTGCGGATCCAGGACGAGATCGACACCGGTCTGCGCTACTACGAAGCGTCCCTGTTCGAGGTGGTCCCCGCACTCGACGTCGAGGTGCGTCGCGAACTGCGGTCCCGGTGGCCGGGTACCGGCCTGCTCACCGGACCGATGGTGCGCACCGGATCGTGGATCGGCGGCGACCGCGACGGCAACCCGAACGTCACCGCCGACGTCGTCCACCGCGCCACCGACCGGGCCGCGAACACGGTGTTCGGCCACTACCGCACCGAACTGGCCGAACTCGAGCAGGAACTGTCGATGTCCGAGCGACTCGTCCCGGTCACGGTCGAACTGACCGCGCTCGTCGACGCCGCCGCCGACGATGCGCCCTCACGCGCCGACGAACCGTATCGGCGCGCGATCCGCGGTATGCGCGGTCGGCTCGCCGCGACCGCCCGACGCCTGCTCGACGACCCGCCGGATTTCGGTGTCCCCGACCGCGCGCCCTACCCGGGCCCCGCCGATCTGCTCACCGACCTCGACGTCCTCGACGCCTCGCTGCGCGCGGCCGGCGACGACGTTCTCGCCGACGACCGCCTGGCCCGCGTGCGCAGTGCCGTCGAGGTATTCGGGTTCCATCTCAGCGCGCTCGATCTGCGGCAGAACTCCGAGATCCACGGCCGGGTGATCGCCGAACTGCTCGCCTGGGCGGGGGTCACCGACGACTACGAGGCTCTGGCCGAAGACGACAAGGTGACGCTGCTGACCCGCGAACTCGCGACCCGTCGCCCGCTCAGCGGGCCCGGCGCGCACCTCGGGGAACTCACCAGCGCCGAACTCGGGGTGCTGCGCGCCGCGGCCGACGCGATCGCACTGCTCGGCGCCCACGCCGTACCGCACTACATCATCAGCATGTGTGGTTCGGTCAGCGACCTGCTCGAAGCAGCGGTGTTGCTGAAGGAGGTCGGGCTCGTCGAGCACACCGGCACCGGACCCCGCTGCTCGGTCGCGGTGATCCCCCTGTTCGAAACCATCGAGGATCTGCAGGACGGTGCCGCGATTCTCTTTGCGGCCCTGTCGATCCCGGAATTCCGCAGTCTGGTCGACTCCGCCGGGTCCGTGCAGGAGGTGATGCTCGGCTACTCGGATTCGAACAAGGACGGCGGCTACCTCGCGGCGAACTGGGCGTTGTACCGTGCGGAACTCGATCTCGTCGAGTGTGCGCGCGAGCACGGCGTCCGGCTGCGGCTGTTCCACGGGCGCGGCGGCACCGTCGGCCGCGGTGGCGGACCCAGCTACGACGCGATTCTCGCGCAGCCTCCCGGCGCGGTCACCGGGTCGCTGCGGCTGACCGAGCAGGGTGAGGTGATCGCCGCGAAATACGCCGAACCACGCTCGGCGCGCCGCAACCTCGAGAGCCTCGTCGCCGCGACGCTCGAGTCCACCTTGCTCGATGTCGAAGGGCTCGGCGCCGACGCACCCACCGCATATGCGATCCTCGACGACCTGGCGGCCCGGGCACGCACCTCGTACAGCGAACTCGTGCACGACACCCCCGGATTCGTCGAGTACTTCCGCACGGCCACGCCCGTCGGCGAGATCGGCCAACTCAACATCGGCAGCCGTCCCACCTCACGCAAGCCGACATCCTCGATTGCCGATCTGCGGGCGATTCCGTGGGTGTTGGCCTGGACCCAATCCCGCGTGATGCTTCCCGGCTGGTACGGCACCGGGACCGCGTTCGAAACGTGGATCGGTGACGACAGCACTCGACTCGCCGCGCTCACCGACCTGTACGAGCGGTGGCCGTTCTTCCGCACCGTGCTGTCGAACATGGCGATGGTGCTCGCGAAGTCCGACCTCGGGCTGGCGGCCGGCTACGCCGAACTCGTTCCCGACGCGGATTTGCGCGACCGCGTCTTCGGTAAGATCGTCGACGAACACGCCCGCACGGTCCGCACCTATCTGGCGATCACCGGGCAGCCGGATCTCATGGCGGACAATCCGGCGTTGGCACGGTCGGTGCACAACCGTTTTCCGTACCTCGAACCACTCAACCATCTGCAGGTGGAGTTGCTGCGGCGACTGCGTGCGGGAGAGGACACCGACGAGGTGCGGCGCGGCATTCAACTCACGATGAACGGCCTGGCCACCGCGCTGCGCAACAGCGGTTAGATGTCACGGGGGCCGGTGATCGCCGGCTATCGCCCGGCATCAGCGATACGACTCGCCGAGTGTCGGATAGTCCGCCCACTGCGGTTCGTGCCGGCCGAGGAGCAGCGCGTCGAGCCGGTCCAGGTAGTACTGCCAACCGGGGCCGACGTCGGCGGCCTCGGAGTGAGGGACATGCCGATGGGCGAACTCGAGCGTGGTGACCCGCCCGACCTGCCGCAGCCGCAGCTCGAGCCGCCATCCGTCGACATCGACGACGAGCAACTGCGGACCCGCGCACTCCACGATCTCGACGTCCGTGGTCGCGCAGTCGTGTTCGTCGGTCATCGTCAACCGCACCCGACCGGACGACGGGTCCCCGGCCCACCGTCCGTACCAGCCGGCCAGCATGTCGGGCTCTGCCACCGCCGCCCAGACCGAGCCGATCGGCAGTGGGAAACTGCGCTGGTAGTGCAGGGTGACCAGGTCCGTGTCGGCCGGAGCGTCGTGTTCGGGGCGGACCTCGCCGAGCGCGGTGGTCGGAGTGCTCATCGGACTGCTCCTCTTGCCGGTCGGTGCACCGAACACCGACATTCTCCCACGCCTGAGTTCCGTTCAGCGGGTATCGACTACGCCGGGCACCGCGACGCCCGCATAATCGACCCCATGACTGTCCCGTCGGATCTGGCCGGCCGATATGCGCTCGCGGTGGATGAGCGCGATGCCGTCGCACTCGCGGCACTGTTCACCGCCGATGCCGAGTTCGTGCAGCCGCCCGCGATCACCCGGGGCGCCGGCGAGATCGTCACCGTCGGTTCCGACGCGATCGCCGCGGTCGTGCTGGACAGTACGGCGCATCTGCACCGCACCCGCCACGACGTGTATCAGCAGGTGATCGACAACGATGGGGACACCGCGACCGGGCACGTGTATTGCACGGCGCACCACCTGTATCGGGGACGAAACGGAATGCGCGACAATGCGATTGCAATCCGCTATCACGATACCTACCGCCGGGTGGACGGTCGCTGGTCGATTGCGCGCCGGGTGCTGGCCGTCGACTTCGTCGACGATCGTGCGATCACCGTGCCGGGTGCGTAAGCCGGTCTGCAGATCGAGCATTGCACCGCTGGACCAGCGGGGAGGTCAGGCCAGGGACAGTCGTTGTGAACACGCCGCCATTTCGTCGAGCACGGCGCCCAGGGTGGTCGCGTGCCGCGACGCCGACACCAGGAGACGATCGGATCCGAGCGAACGAGCCCACTCGACCTTCGCTTCGTCCGTCCGCGGCAACGTCGCGCCGAGCACCACGGCGACATCGGCAGGATCGCGACCGGTATCGGTAGCCGCGGCCCGCATCACCGCGATCGCTCCGGTGAGGTCGTCGCCGCCGAGACCGAGCGGTTGGAAGCCGTCGCCGATCCGGCCTGCCCGCCGGCCCGCAGCCGCGCTGTGTCCGCCGATATACAGCGGAACCGTATTGTCCCGGAACGGCTTCGGTAACGATACGGCGCCGGTGAAGTCGTGGAATTCGCCGGTGAAGTCGACGCCGTCCGAACCGCCCGCCCACAGTGTCCGCATCACCGCGATCGCCTCGTCCGTGGCCTTTCCGCGCCTGCGGAAATCACCGCCACACGCCTCGATCTCCTCGCGCATCCAGCCGACACCGAGGCAGATGCGGGTCCGCCCGCGGGACAGTCGATCCAGGGTGGCGAGTCGCTTGGCGAGCACCACCGGATTGTGATTGGGCGCGACCAGAACTCCGGTGGCCAAGCCCAGTCGGTCGGTCGCCCCGGCGACGAACGAGAGCAGTTCGAGTGGGTCCGGCAGGGGGCAGTCGTCGGGCAGATGCGACTTTCCGGTGGGCGAGTAGGGATATTCACTGGCGGTGTTCGCGATGACCACCGCATGTTCGACCGCGGAAATCTCGTCGAAGCCCAGCGACTCCGCGGCCCGCGCGAAGGTGAGCACCGCGTCCGGATCGCTTGCCATGCCCAACTCGACCGGCATCACCACACCGACCTTCACGCCACCGCACCCTTTCGTCGCACCGCCCTGTCGTCGCACCGCCCTGCCATCGTCGGCCATCGGGACGAGGACTGCTCGTATCGTCCCGCCCAGCGGTACACCGCAATCCGGCGATCCGATGGAACCGACGGTGCCCCTGCCGCGTCGAAAGAGGTAGGGACGAGAAGTCGTCACCGATCGGGAGGAGCCACGATCATGGGACCACACACGAGGCGCTGCGGCAGCACACGACCGCGACGAGGTTCGCTGCGTGCGCAGTCGGGACCACGGAGTTCGGCGCGACTCGGGTGCAACGGGGTGTCCGACGACACGACAGCGGGTGGCGACATGACAGCGGGTAGTGACGTCCGCCCCGACGACACCCGTGGCGACGGAACCGAGCGTTGACCGCTCGGCGAACTCAGGCGCCCGGAAGGTCGCCCGCGGCTTCGGTATCGACGAACCACACCGTCTGCTCGAGGCCGTGCGCGCCGGCCGCCGGAATGTCGACGGGATCGGCGCCGGCCACCGCTGCGGCGACCGCGCCGGCCTTGGCTGAGCCGCTCACGAGGAACCACACCTGCCGGGACCGGCAGACCGCGGGCAATGTCAAGGTGACCCGAGCGGGCGGTGGTTTCGGTGAATCATCCACTCCGACAACGAACTTCTCGGACTCGCGCACTGCGGCGGTGTCCGGGAACAGCGAATTGATGTGGCCTTCCCCGCCCATCCCGAGCAGGTGCACATCGAAGGTGGGCACCGTGCCGTCAGGGGAGTGTGCCGCCAGGACTTGCGCGTATGCCTCGGCGGACGTGATGGGGGAGACGCCACCGGGGTCGCCGAGAGCAGGCATCACATGGATGCGCGCGGGGTCGATCGGCACCCGATCGAGCAGCGCTGCCCGGGCCTGCACCTCGTTGCGATCCGGGTCGCCGGGGGGCAGGAATCGTTCGTCACCGAAGTACACGTCGACCGCGGACCAGTCGATGCCGCCCTGGGCGCGGCGCACCTGCTCGAGCAGCGCGATTCCGGTACCGCCACCGGTCAGTACCACCGACGCGCTCACCCGTTCACGCTGCGCGGCGACAATCGCGTCGACGAACGCGGCCGCGGCCGCGGCGACCAGGTCGTCGGTCGAGTCGAAACGTTCCACGCGGACCGCGTCGTCAGACATACTTCACCTTCGTGATGCCGTTGAGTGCCGAATGGTAGATCTCGTCGGGGTCGAGTCGCCGCAATTCCTCGGCCAGGCACTCCCACGAGTCCCGGCGCGCGAGGGTGATCAGCGAATCGGGCTTCCCGGTGCGCCGCAGCGTCGCGACGCGGCCGTCCTGTGGGCGTACGAGTTCGATCGTCTGTGACCGGGTGCGCAACACGACCTGCAGTTCGCCGACAGACCGTTGCACCGGTCCGTCGATGCGGCTCGCCAGCCACCCGGCCAGCAGGTCCAGCGCGGGTTCGTTCGCCAAGCCGGACACACTCGCCGACTCGACCTTCTCGTGCGGGGTCTGATCGAGCGCGGTAACCAGCAATGCCCGCCAGTAGGTGATGCGTCCCCACGCCAGATCGGTGTCGCCTGGGGTGTATCCGGTCCGGCGGGCCGCGATCGACACCATCGGATCCGTGTCGTTGGTCGCATCCGTCAACCGACGCACCGCCAGCCGACCGACCGGGTCCTTCGCCGGAACCTCGGGAGGTGAGGTCGGCCACCACACGACGATGGGAGTGTCGGGCAGCAGGAACGGAACGATCACCGACTGCGGGTGGTTCGCGAGCGGTCCGTGCAGCGCCAGAATCAGCACCTCGGACGCACCGGCCTCGCCACCGAGGCGAATTTCGGCGTCCATCCGTGGTTCGCGGCCGTCGCTGCCCCGACCGACCACGATCACACGGCACGGATGTTCACGTGCCGCGGCAGTCGCCGCCGTGATCGCCGGCTCGAGACCGCGACCGCTGTCGGTGCACACCACGAGCGTGAGGACGCGGCCCTGTGTGACGACACCGCCGTTGCGACGCAGTTCGACGAGCTTCTTGCCGATGTCGATTGCGGTCGCGTTGCGTAGTTGGACCCTCACGGCCGCCTCCAGTCACGCCCGGTGCGGCGCAGCATCTCATCTGCGGACGGCGGACCCCACGTGCCCGCTTCGTACGGCTCCGGGACACCGTTCGCGGCCCAGTGTTCGAGCACCGGATCGAGGATCTTCCAGGACAATTCGACCTCGTCGTCGACGGGGAACAGCGATGGTTCGCCGAGCAGGACATCGAGGATGAGCCGTTCGTACGCCTCCGGGGACGATTCGGTGAACGCTTGGCCGTAACTGAAGTCCATGTTCACGTCCCGGACTTCCATCGAGGACCCGGGCACCTTCGAACCGAACCGCAGGGTGACCCCCTCGTCCGGTTGGACCCGGATCACCAGCGCATTCTGGCCGAGTTCGGTGGTCATCGTGTCGTCGAACGGCAGGTGCGGGGCCCGTTTGAACACGATCGCGATCTCGGTGACCCGGCGGCCCAGCCGCTTCCCGGTACGCAGATAGAACGGCACACCCGCCCACCGTCTGGTGTCGATCTCGCAGGTGATCGCCGCGAACGTCTCGGTCGTCGAATCGGGTGCGAAACCCTGTTCCTCGTGCAACCCGACGACCTGGCCGCCGTTCTGCCAGCCGCCGACGTACTGGCCGCGCGCGGTGGTCTCGTCGAGTGGTTCGGCGAGCCTCGTCGCCGAGAGCACTTTGATCTTCTCCGCGCGCAGCTCGGCGGGGTCGAAGCTGATCGGTTCTTCCATTGCGATGAACGCGAGCAGTTGCAGCAGGTGGTTCTGGATGACGTCGCGTGCGGCGCCGATACCGTCGTAATAGCCGGCGCGTCCGCCGAGGCCGATGTCCTCGGCCATCGTGATTTGGACGTGGTCGACGTAATGAGCGTTCCACAGTGGGTCGAACAACTGGTTCGCGAAACGCATCGCCAGGATGTTCTGGACTGTTTCTTTTCCGAGGTAGTGGTCGATGCGGAAGACCGCATCCTCGGGAAATACTTCGCCGACAACCGCATTGAGTGAGCGAGCGCTGCTCAGGTCGTGGCCGAACGGTTTCTCGATCACGACGCGGCTCCATCGCCCGTCTTCCGGTCCGGCCAGACCCGAACGCGACAGCTGAGAACACACCACGGGGAAGGAATCCGGCGGGATCGACAGGTAGAACGCATGATTGCCGCCGGTGCCGCGGATCTTGTCGAGTTCGCCCAGTGTCCTGGTGAGTTCGGCGAACGCATCGTCGTCGTCGAAACTGCCCTGTACGAACCGGATTCCCTCCGCGAGCCGCTGCCACACCTCCTCGCGAAACGGGGTGCGGGAGTTCGCGCGGACCGCGTCGTGCACGATCCGGCCGAAATCCTCGTCTGCCCAGTCCCGGCGGGCGAAGCCGACGAGTGCGAACCCGGGCGGCAGCAGGCCACGATTGGCGAGGTCGTAGACCGCAGGCATCAGCTTGCGCCGGGCCAGGTCGCCGGTGACCCCGAAGATCACCAGTGCGCACGGCCCGGCGATACGCGGGAGCCGCCTATCCCTCTCGTCGCTGAGCGGATTGACCCACCCTGCCGCCGCGGGCTCGCGCACGGTCAGCGCTCCGCGTCGGCCGTGTGGGCTGACAGTTGCTCGGCGGTGGCCGCGATCAGCTCGTTCCAGGACACCTCGAACTTCTCGACGCCCTCGTCCTCGAGCTTGCGGAATACGTCCTTCAGGTCGATCCCGGCCGCCTTCAACGCGGAGAAGACGTGCTCGGCGGCGGCAGCGGCGGCGGTGACGGTGTCACCGGTGACCTCACCGTGGTCGGCGACGGCCTCCAGGGTCTTCTCCGGCATGGTGTTGACGGTGTTCGGTGCCACCAGCTCGGTCACGTACAGCGTGTCCGAGTACTCCGGGTTCTTCACACCCGTCGACGCCCACAGTGCGCGCTGCGCCAGGGCGCCGGCCTCGGCGAGCTGCTCGAAACGCGCACCGGATTCGAAGGCCTTCCGGTACGCCGCGTACGCCAGCCGCGCGTTGGCGACGCCCGCCTTGCCGCGCAGTGCCAATGCCTCGCCCGAGCCGATCTCCTCGAGGCGGGCATCGATCTCGGTGTCGACCCGCGAGACGAAGAACGATGCCACCGAATGGATCGTCGACAGGTCGTGCCCGGCGGCCTTCGCCGCGGTCAGACCGTCGAGATAGGACTCGATGACCCGCTCGTACCGGTCCACCGAGAAGATCAGCGTCACGTTCACACTGATGCCCTCGCCGATCACCCGGGCGATCGCGGGCAGGCCGGCGAGCGTCGCGGGAATCTTGATGAACAGATTCGGGCGGTCGACGATCTTCCACAGCTCGATCGCCTGCGCGACCGTGGCGTCCGTCTCGTGCGCGAGCCGCGGATCGACCTCGATCGAGACCTGGCCGTCGACGCCGCCGGTCGCGTCGAACACCGGCGCGAGCACGTCGCACGCGGCGCGCACGTCGTCGGTGGTGACGGTGCGGATCGTGGTGTCGACGTCGGCGCCGGCCGCAGCCAGTTCGGTGACCTGCGCGTCGTACGCGTGGCCCTTCGACAGTGCCGCCTGGAAGATCGACGGGTTCGTGGTGACACCGACAACCGAGCGGGTCGCAACGAGTTCGGCGAGGTTGCCGGACTCGATGCGGTCGCGGGACAGGTCGTCGAGCCACACCGACACGCCGGCGGCGGACAGTGCTGCCAGATTTGCGTTCTGTGTGGTGGTCTCCTGCGTCATGACGGTCTATCCCTTCAGTCGCGTGAGCGAGCGTCGGGCCGCATCGACGACGGCCTCGGCGGTGATGCCGAACTCGCGGTACAAGGTCTTGTAGTCGGCGGAAGCGCCGAAGTGCTCGAGCGACACGGCCTCACCGGCATCGCCGAGCAACCGGTACCACGGCATCGCCAGACCGGCTTCGACGGATACGCGGGCCCGCACCGACGGGGGCAGCACCTCGTCGCGGTACGCCTGGTCCTGCTCGAGTAACCAGTCGAGGACCGGTACCGACACGACACGGGTCGGGACACCCTCGGCCTCGAGGACCTCGCGTGCGGCGACGGCGAGCTGCACTTCGGAACCGGTGGCGAGCAGCAGCACCTCGGGTGTGCCGGTCGACGCCTCGGCGAGGACGTAACCACCGCGGGTCACACCCTCGGCGGCCTTCTCACGGGTGCCCTCGAGCACCGGCACGTCCTGACGGGTCAGCGCGAGCGCAGTCGGACCGGTCTTGTTCTCCAGCGCGGCCTGCCACGCGAACGACGTCTCGTTGCCGTCGGCGGGGCGGATCACCGCGAGGTTCGGGATCGCGCGCAGCGCGGTGAGGTGCTCGATCGGCTGATGTGTCGGGCCGTCCTCGCCGAGACCGATCGAGTCGTGCGTCCACACGTAGATCGCGGGGGTCTGCATGAGCGCGGCCAGACGCACCGCGGGACGCATGTAGTCGGAGAACACGAGGAACGTGCCACCGTACGGGCGGGTCGGGCCGTGCAGAGCGATGCCGTTGAGGATCGAGCCCATCGCGTGTTCACGGATCCCGAAGTGCAGGGTGCGGCCGTACGGGGTGGCCGTCCAGTCCTTCGTGGAGATGGCTTCGGGTCCGAACGATTCGGAACCGGGGATGGTGGTGTTGTTCGAACCGGCCAGGTCGGCGGAGCCACCCCACAGTTCCGGCAGGATCGGGCCGAGTGCGGCGAGTGCGCTGCCGGACGCCTTGCGGGTCGCCGGGCCCTTCTCGGCCGGCTCGTAGGTCGGCAGCACATCGGTCCAGCCGGCCGGGAATTCGCCGGACTGCAACCGGTCGAACAGTTCCTTGCGTTGCGGCTCACGTTCGGCCCACGCGTCGAATCCGGCCTGCCAATCGGCGCGGGCGGCCGCGCCCCGGTCGACGGTCCGGCGCGCGTGCTCGAGTACGGCGGCATCCACGTCGAAGCTCTTCTCGGGATCGAATCCGAGGAACGTCTTGACGGCGGCGACCTCGTCGGCACCGAGCGCGGAACCGTGCACGTCACCGGTGTTCATCTTGGTCGGCGCCGGGTATCCGATGACGGTGCGCAGCAGAATCAGCGACGGCTTGTCGGTGACGGACTTCGCGGACTCGACGGCGTCGAGGATAGCGCTGACGTTCTCGCCGCCCTCGACGGTCTGCACGTGCCAGCCGTACGCCTCGTAGCGCTTGGCGACGTCCTCGCCGAGCGCGATCGCGGTGTCGTGCTCGATGGAGATCTTGTTGTCGTCGTAGAAGACGACCAGATTGCCCAGTTCCTGGACACCGGCGATCGACGACGCCTCGGAGGTGACACCCTCCTCGATGTCACCGTCGGACGCGACGACGTAGACGTAGTGATCGAACGGGCTGGTCCCGGCGGCGGTCTCCGGGTCGAACAGTCCGCGCTCACGACGTGCGGCCATCGCCATGCCCACCGCGGAGGCGAGACCCTGGCCGAGTGGACCGGTGGTCATCTCGACACCGGCGGTGTGCCCGAACTCGGGGTGGCCCGGCGTCAGCGAACCCCAGGTGCGCAGCGCCTCGAGGTCGGCAAGTTCCAGGCCGTACCCGGATAGGTAGAGCTGGATGTAGAGGGTCAAACTCGAGTGGCCGCAGGACAGGACGAACCGGTCGCGGCCGACCCAGTGCGGATCGGTGGGGTCGTGGCGCAGCACCCGCTGGAACAGTGTGTAGGCGAGCGGCGCCAGGCTCATCGCGGTGCCGGGATGCCCGTTGCCGACCTTCTGTACCGCATCCGCGGCGAGCACCCGAGCAGTGTCGACGGCCTTGGTATCCAGATCGGTCCAGTCGGCGGGGTGGACCGCCTCGGTGAGGGTGCGGATCTCGTCGGTGATCGACACGAGCTTCAAGTCTCCTGACATGGGGGTACGGGACGCCTGCGACGGCGACTGCGTCGCGCGTCCTCCCAGCCTAATCGCCGCGGCACCGCTACGCGGAGTACGGGTCGATTCGGTTGGGGCCTGTCCGCGGTCTACCATCGACCGTAGTAGTGGCGCGTCCGTGATCGGGCGACGGTGAGCGGGCGAGCGAAGGTGTGTATTCGCGTGGTGCAAGGAGACAGTGTGCGGGCAGGGCAACGGCCGGGAGGACACGGTTTCGGTGCCCCGGAAGCGCCCAGCGTCCCCCGGCCGGACACGCTGTGGGGTCGAGTGTCGGGAACCGTGCTCGCCTATATCGCGCTGACCAAGCCTCGCGTCATCGAATTGTTGCTGGTCGCGACCATCCCCGCGATGCTGTTCGCCGATCGTGGCACCGTCGATCTGGCGCTGATCCTGAGCACCCTGTTCGGTGGCTGGATGGGTGCGGCCAGTGCGAACTCCCTCAACTGTGTCGTCGACGCCGACATCGACAAGGTGATGAAGCGCACCGCGCTGCGTCCGCTGGCGCGGCAGGCGGTACCGACCCGGAACGCCTTCGTGTTCGGCATCGTGCTCGGCATCGCGTCGTTCGTGTGGCTGTGGTGGAGTACGAACCTGCTCGCCGGGGCACTCGTCGTGGCGACGATCGCGTTCTACGTGCTGGTCTACACGATGGTCCTCAAGCGTCGGACCTGGCAGAACGTGGTGTGGGGCGGCGCCGCCGGGTGTATGCCGGTGATGGTGGGCTGGGCCGCGGTCACCGGTTCCCTGAGCTGGGAGCCGCTGGTGTTGTTCCTGGTGATCTTCTTCTGGACTCCGCCGCACACGTGGGCGCTGGCGATGCGCTACAAGGAGGACTACAAGGCCGCCGGTGTGCCGATGCTTCCGGTGATCGCCACCGAACAGCACGTCACGAAGCAGATCTTGATCTATACGTGGGCCACGGTGCTCGCGACGCTGATTCTCGTCCCGGCGGCGGGGTTCGTGTATGCGGCGGTCACGGTGCTGGCCGGAGCATGGTTCGTGTTCATCGCACACCAGCTGTACAACAGCGTCCGTGGTGGTGCGTCGGTCAAGCCGCTCAAATTGTTCCTGCAGTCGAACAACTATCTTGCCGTGGTGTGCCTCGGTTTGGCCGTGGACTCGGTGTTGGACCTGCCCACCGTCGCGTCGTACCTGTGACCCCGTGTGCCTTTGTGGCCCCTGGCGGGGCCACAAAGGCACACCGGAGCCTACGGCTCCAGCACGATCGATCCGGTGGTCCGGCGGGACTCGAGGTCGCGGTGGGCCTGCGCGGCGTCGGCGAGCGGGTAGCGGGAGGCGACCCGGATCGTGAGATCACCTGCGGTGATCGCAGCGAACACATCGCCGGAACGCCACAGCAATTCCTCCCGGTCGCGGGTGTGGTGCACGAGTGTGGGACGCGTCAAGAACAGTGACCCGGCGGCGTTGAGGCGCTGCGGGTCGAACGGGGGAACCGGGCCGCTCGCCGCACCGAACAATGCGAGGGTGCCGCGCACCCGCAGCGACGCCAGCGACACGTCGAACGTGGCCGCGCCGACCCCGTCGTACACGGCGGCAACACCCTCGCCGCCCGTCAGTTCCCTCACCCGGTCGGCGAGATCGTCGCCGTAGCGGAGGACCTCGGCGGCACCGGCCCCGCGTGACAGGGATTCCTTGTCGTCGGTCGACACGGTGGTGATCACCCGGACGCCCTTCGCCGTCGCGAGCTGGGTCAGGATAAGGCCGACGCCTCCGGCTCCCGCGTGCATGAGGACGGTGTCGCCGGGTTGCGCCGGGTACGTCGATTCGAGCAGGTAGTGCGCGGTCATACCCTGCAACAGCGCGGACGCGGCCTGCGCGGCGGGGACGTCGTCCGGGACCGGCACCGCAACCGCCTCCGGTACGACGACGAGTTCGGCGTACGAGCCGGGCGCCGCAGCCCAGCACACCCGGTCACCGACCCGGAACTCGCTGGTTCCGGAGCCGAGGGCCACGACCCTACCGGTCCCTTCGGAGCCGGGAACATACGGCAGTTCCGTCGCGTACACCCCGGTCCGGAAGTAGGTGTCGATGTAGTTGACGCCGATCGCATCCGTACCGACCAGTAGCTCACCCGGGCCGGGCGAAGGGTCGGGGAGTTCGGCGGGAACGAGGACGTCGGGTTCACCGAACCGTGTCACTTCGATTGCGCGCATAGGTCCACAGTATTCTGCACGTATGAGCGCTGAAACCCAGGTTGTGGCCGCACCCGCGCCCACCGAAGTCGTCTCCTCCATTCGTTCCTTCGTCGCCGCGCACGGCGGCGCCGCCAAGGCGGTCATCCAGCCGATCGGTGTAGTGGGGGTGCGTGTCACCGTCGTCGCCGATGACGGCACTCTCGGCGACCGTGTCGTCGCCGACCTGCCGACGGCGCACGCGGTCGTCGACGCCCTGCCGAATGTCACCGTCTCGGACTGGGATCGCGAAGTGACCAGCATCGTCACACCGCAGCAGGGGCACTGGAAGAAGATGGCCGGGTGGGTCGCCAACCAGACCCGGTTCCCGAAGGCGCGCAACGAACGCTGACGCCGGAGCACGCGAGGCCGCGGGTCCGCCCCCGACAGCACGGTGG
>NZ_JBAQXC010000335.1:0-3412 GCF_049299235.1 Rhodococcus sp. (in: high G+C Gram-positive bacteria)
CGCCCTACGCGGCCGGGGTCGCCGCGGCCCGGGCCGGTGCACACGCGGGCACCGACATCTCCGACGGCCTGCTCGCTGACCTGGGGCACATCGCCGCCGCGTCCGCCGTCACGATCGATCTCGCATCGGACACACTCGAACCCGGCGCCGACCTGTGCGCGGCCGCAACGGACCTGGGCGCCGACCCGTGGGGTTGGGTGCTCACCGGCGGGGAGGATCACGCGCTGGCCGCGTGCTTCCCGCCGGAGGTGACACTGCCGGCGGGCTGGCGCCGCATCGGAACGGTCCGTCCGGGACCACCGGTAGTCACTGTCGACGGCCGCGACCACACAGGCCCCGGCGGTTGGCAGAGTTTCTCGAGATAGATTTCCGGGCATGGCTGTCTACGCACTCGGTGATCGTGTCCCCGATATCCACCTGGAGGCGTGGGTGCACCCCGACGCCGTCGTGATCGGCAATGTCACCCTCGGCGCACACGCCTCGGTGTGGCCCACGGCGGTGCTGCGCGGCGACTACGGGTTCATCACCGTCGGCGAGTACACCAACATCCAGGACGGCACGATCATCCACTGCACCGCGATCGAGGCGACGATCATCGGCGCCCGCTGCGTGGTCGGGCACAACGCGCACATCGAGAGCGCCACCATCGGCGACGGCTGCCTCATCGGGTCCGGGTCGCTGGTGCTCAACGGCTCGACTCTCGGCGCCGGATCTCAGGTGGCCGCCGGTGCGCTCGTCCCACCGCGCTTCGCACTGCCCGAACGACGCATGGCGATGGGTGTGCCCGCGAAGATCCGGGAGGGCTACGAGATCCCCGAGGGCAGTTTCGCCGCGAATGCCGAGATGTACGCGGCGAACGCCGACTACTACCGCACCGCGCTGCGTCGCATCGACTAGCCGTCACGACCGGACCGTCAGAGCAGGCCGCCGAAACAAGGAACGAACACCGTGACCGACCAACTCACCCCCGACATGCCGACCGGGCCGCGACCGCTCGCCGAGGTCGTCGAGCCAGGCTGGGCACAAGCCCTGGCGCCGGTCGCCGACGACATCAGCGCGATGGGGCAGTTCCTGCGCACCGAGAACTCTGCCGGACGCGGCTACCTGCCCGCGGGCGGCGCCGTGCTGCGCGCGTTCACGCAGCCGTTCGACCGGGTCCGGATTCTCATCGTCGGACAGGACCCGTACCCGACGCCAGGCCACGCCGTCGGCCTGAGCTTCTCGGTGGCACCGGACGTGCGCCCGGTACCGCGCAGCCTCGTCAACATCTACCGCGAGTACACCGACGATCTGGGATTGCCCGTCCCGACGAACGGTGATCTGACTCCCTGGGCCGAGCAGGGAGTACTGCTGCTCAACCGGGTTCTCACCGTCCAGCCCGGACAGCCCGCATCGCATCGCGGCAAGGGATGGGAAGCCGTGACCGAACAGGCGATCCGCGCCCTCGTCGCGCGGAAGACACCGCTCGTCGCGATTCTGTGGGGACGCGACGCGGCGACGCTGAAGCCGATGCTCGGCGGTGTGCCCACCGTCGAATCGGCGCATCCGTCGCCGCTGTCCGCATCCCGCGGATTTTTCGGATCACGGCCGTTCAGCCGCGCGAACGACCTGCTCGAACAGCAGGGCGGCGACCCGGTGGACTGGCGTCTGACCTGACCGGCTCGCGCCGGTCAGTTCCCCGTCAGCTCAGTTCCCCGTCAGCGACGAGAAGTCGGGCCGACGCTTCTCGACGAACGCGTTGGCACCCTCGATGCCGGTCGGTGACACCGCAGCCGACGAGATCGACTCGAGTTCGGCGGCGAGTTGCTCCGCGAGCGTCCGCTGATCCGACTCGGCGACGAGCCTGCGGATGCTCGCGTAGGCCGCTGTCGGGCCGCCCGCGAGGGTCCGCGCGATGCGCAGTGCTTCACCCTCGATCTCGTCGTCGGCGACGAGCCTGCTCAGCACACCGAGACGAACGGCTTCGTCCGCACCGAGAACAGCGTCGGTGAGGATCAGTTCGCGGGCACGGGCGATCCCCACGACCCGGGGCAGCGTCCAGGACATGCCGCCGTCCGGTGTGTATCCGATCGACGGATATGCGGCGCGCAGTTTCGTCGACGGGCCACCGAGCGCGATGTCGGCGTGCAGCACGATACTCATGCCCGCACCCGCGGCCCAGCCGCGTACGGCCGCGACGACGGGAACACCGACACCGTCGAGAGCGAGCACGAATTCGTGGAAGCGGTCGGCGATGTCGCGGACATGTTCGCGACGGTCGGCGGCGCCGGCGAATCCGCGGACGTTTCCGCCCGCACAGAAATTGGCGCCTTCGCCCACCAGGAGAACCGCGCGGATCTCGGGTCCGGCGGCCCGGAGGGCAGCGGCGCCCTGGTCGACCCCGGCGGGCGACAGGGAAGTGCCGTTCTCGGCGGTCGCCACGGCAATGCGCAAGACTCCGTCGGTCACGCTGACATGCGACGGGGACGTATCGGACGCGGCGCCGCCCGCGGAGAGGTCGGTCACAGGAAATTCGGTCACCTTCGGCACACTAGCCGCCGCCGCGCACCCGGCAAAACGAAAGTACCCCGGCGGTGCACGCCGGGGTACTTGTCGATCTGGTCTCGGCTCGATCAGCCGCGAACGACCTTGCCTGCCTTCAGGCAGGAGGTGCACACGTTGACCTTGCGGGTGTTGCCCGGGGCAACCTGGGCGCGCACGCTCTGGATGTTCGGGTTCCAGCGACGATTGGTACGCCGGTGCGAGTGCGAGACCGACTTCCCGAAGCCGGGGCCCTTGGCGCATACGTCGCAGACGGCAGCCATGTCGCGAACTCCTTGTTATGTAGTGGATATTGTCATGCTTGACCTACGAACACGGGAAAATCTCGCTACCCGTGCGAGGCAACCCTGCAAGAGTAGCGAATCCGGTGCCGGAAGACCAAACCAGCCTCCCGCCGGCGACGCAGTTACCCTGTCGGCATCGGGAATCGGCCGGCCTCGAAATCGGCGCGTTGCGGAAGAGGTGCCCACAGTTGTTCGACGTCGAGGACGTGGTGGACGTGCACGTGTTGTGCCGCTGGGCAGAACTCGGACTCGAGGCCATCGACGAGCGCCGCGACGAAATCAACATCCTCAACGTCTTCCCCATCCCGGACGGTGACACCGGCACGAACCTGCTGATCACCGTGCGTTCGGCGGTCGACGGACTCCGCGCCTCCGGCACACCGCGGACGGCCGCCGCAGTCTTCGACGCCCTCGCACGCGGTGCCTTCATCGGGGCACGCGGCAACTCCGGGGTGATCCTCGCCCAGATGCTGCGCGGAATGGCGGACTCCATCGCGACCGATCAGCAACTGGACGCGGCAGGTTTGGCGCGCGCACTCGACCGCGCCGCATCCGAGGTGACGCGCGCGCTGAGTGCACCCACGGAC
>NZ_JBAQXC010000336.1:0-38381 GCF_049299235.1 Rhodococcus sp. (in: high G+C Gram-positive bacteria)
CGCGCTCGCGTTCCACTGAATATCAGTCGAGGAACAGGTCGATCTGGGGGGTGGTGCCGCCGCCATAACGTGACAGGTCGGTGACGCCGGCATCGGTGAGTACGTCGGCGTCGATGAAGCACCGGCCCGTGATCTCTGCGGCGGACCGGGAGAGGATCGTGACCGCAGCGTCGGCCATGATCTCCGGGCTACGTGAGGACGACAGCAGGCTCTCGCCGTCGCGCATGTTCGCGACCGCGGATGTCGCGATGAAGGTCTGCGGCCACAGGCAATTCGCGGCGATGCCCGACTCGGCATATTCTGCGGCGAAACCCAGTGTCAGCAAAGACATTCCGTACTTGGACAGGGTGTAGGCCGGGTGGACTCCGAGCCAGTAGGGATTCATGTTGACCGGCGGCGACACGGTCAGGACGTGCGGGTTCGCGGACTTGCGCAGATGCGGAACCGCGGCCTTCGTCATGAGGAACGTGCCCCGGCAGTTGATTTCCTGCATGAGGTCGTACCGCTTGGCGGACAGCTCCTCGGTGGAGCCGGTCGCGATCGCGCTCGCGTTGTTCACGCAGATGTCGATGCCGTCGAACCGCTCGACCGCGGTGTCGATGAGCCGTTGGACGTCGTCCTCGTTGCGGACGTCGCCGACCACGGCGACGGCCTTGCCGCCTGCCGCTTCGATGTCCGCCACGGCGGTGTGCACGGTGCCCTGCAGTTTCGGGTGGGGTTCGGCGGTCTTGGCGAGCAGAACGACGTTGGCGCCCTGCCTCGCCGCGGCGACCGCGATGGCCAGGCCGATTCCGCGGCTGGCACCGGAGATCACCATCGTGCGGCCGGACAGGGCTGTTCGATCGGACAGGGCCGTGTCGTCGGACAGGGCTGTGTCGTCGGACAGGGCTGTGTCGTCGGACAGGGCATTGGGCTGGTTCGACATCGTTCTCCCTGCAATCGGTCGATCACTCGCTTCGTTCTCGCTGATGATATTGGCATTCTCATTTTCTGCAAGTATCGTATTCGTCGTGAACGACTTCGCTGAGACCTCGTCGGGTATCCCCCTGAATGCGGTGTACGGGCCAGCCGACCGGGTCGGTGAACCGCCTGCTCCGGGAGAATTCCCCTTCACCCGCGGCAACTTCGCGACCGGCTATCGGGGTCGGCTGTGGACGTTCCGTCAATACTCCGGATTCGGTACCGCCGAAGAATCCAACCGGCGCTACCGGTACCTCCTCGACCAGGGCGGCACCGGACTGTCCGTCGCGCTCGATCTGCCGACGCAGTGCGGGTACGACTCCGACGACCCGGAATACGGTGAGGAGGTCGGCCGCGTCGGCGTCGCCGTCGATACATTGGCCGATGCCGAGGTGCTGTTCGACGGCATCCCGCTCGACAAGATCAGTACCAGCTTCACCATCAACGGCACCGCCGCGATCCTGCTCGCGTTCTACGTCGCCGCCGCCGAGAAGGCAGGTGTGCCTCGTGCGAAGCTGACCGGCACGATCCAGAACGACATCCTCAAGGAATATGCCTCACGCGGCACGTGGATCTGGCCGGCCGATCCGTCGCTGCGACTGATCGCCGACACCATCGAGTTCTGCGCCGCGGAGGTGCCGCGGTTCAACGCGATCTCGGTGGCGGGAGCGCACTTCCGTGACGCCGGCGCGAATGCCGTCCAGGAGATGGCGTTCACCCTCGCCGACGGCGTCACCTACTGCGACACCGTCGTCGAACGCGGACGCATGACGATCGACCAGTTCGCTCCGCAGATCTCGTTCTTCTTCTACACCCACGGCGACTTCTTCGAGGAGATCGCGAAATACCGTGCAGGACGACGCCGCTGGGCGACGATCGTGCGGGAACGCTACGGCGCGACGACCGCGAAGGCATCGATGTTCCGTTTCGGTTGCGTCGCCGGCGGTGCATCGCTGTACGCCCCGCAGGCCCAGAACAATCTGGTGCGCGTCGCCTACGAGTCGATGGCCTCGGTGCTCGGTGGCGTCCAGTCGATGTTCACCGCCGCGTGGGACGAACCGTTCGCGCTACCCAGCGAGGAATCGGCGACGCTCGCACTGCGTACCCAGCAGATCCTCGCGTATGAGACCGGGGTCGCGCGGGTCGCCGATCCGCTCGGCGGTTCGTACTTCGTCGAGGCCCTCACGGACGCGACGGAGGAGAAGATCGTCGAGATCATGACCGATCTCGAACAGCACGGGGGCATGGTCCGCGCGATCGAGGACGGCTACCTGCAGGGCCTCATCGCGGACGAGGCGTACAAGCTCCACCTCGACATCGAGGCGGGTGAACGCCCGGTCGTCGGTGTCAACAAGTTCACCTCCAACGAACCACCACCGGAGATCAGCACCTACGAGCTCGACGCCGAAGGCCGTGAGCTGCAACTCAAACGGCTCGCGAAGGTCAAGGCCGAGCGTGATCCGGAGTTGGTCCGCACAAATCTCGCGGCCCTGTCCCGCGCAGCGGAAGGAACCGACAATCTCATGCATTCCCTGATCGACTGCGCCAACGCGTACTGCACCGTCGGCGAAATGGTCACCGCCCTCAAGTCCGTGTGGGGCGAATTTCAGCAGCCGGTGGTCTTCTGATGTCCGCCCGCATCCTCGTCGCGAAGCCGGGCCTCGACGGTCACGACCGGGGCGCCAAGATCGTCGCTCGTGCCTTGCGCGACGCCGGTTTCGAGGTCATCTACACCGGCATCCGGCAGAAGATCGAGGACATCGTGTCCATCGCGATCCAGGAAGACGTCGCGGTCGTCGGGTTGAGCATCCTGTCCGGTGCGCACGTTGCACTGACCGCCCGAACGGTCGAGGCGCTCGACGCCGCCGACGCGGGCGACATCCCGGTGATCGTCGGCGGGACCATCCCGCAGGAAGACGTCCCGAAGCTGCTGTCCGCCGGGGCCGCGGCGGTGTTCCCCACGAGCACACCGCTCGATGTCCTGGTCGCCGAGGTACGGAAGTTGACCGGCGCCGACACCCCGGCGTGAGCGTGACAATGCCAACGACAATGCCGCGGTAGCACCATTCCGGTGTTGCAGCGGAACGGATCTCGACAAGCGTGGAGGAATCGTGCGGATCGGAGTGATGGTCGGGCCCGAGCAGGGCGACACCGCTCGTAAGGTGGACCGGATGTGCAAGGACGTCGAGTGGGCGGAATCCGCCGGTCTCGACACCGTGTGGGTACCCCAGATCCCCACCGACTTCGACGCGTTGACCGCCGTCGCGTTGATGGGCACACGTACTTCTGGGATCGAGATCGGCACCGCCGTCGTGCCGTTGCAGGCGCAGCATCCGGTGCACCTGGTGCGTCAGGCCTTGTCGACGCACGCCGCGCTCGGTGGCCGGCTCGCGCTCGGTGTCGGGCCGTCGCATCACTGGATCGTGCAGGACATGCTCGGTCTGCCCTACGAGAAGCCGGCGAAGTTCACCCGGGACTACCTCGAGGTATTGGGTGCGATCAAGGACCTGCCCGGCTCGATCGACGTCGAGAACGACACGTTCAGGGTGCACAATCCGCTCGACATCGCGCCGGTGGCGCCGATGCCGGTGCTCGTCGCGGCACTAGGCCCGGTCATGCTGAAGATCGCCGGCGAACGCGCCGACGGCACGGTGCTGTGGATGGCCGACGAACGTGCCATCGGCGAACACATCGCACCGCGCATCACCAAGGCCGCTGCCGACGCCGGGCGGCCCGACCCGCGGATCGTCGCGGGAGTCCCGGTGTGTCTGTGTGCGCCGTCGGAGATCGATGTCGCCCGCGAACGCGCCAACCGGATCCTCGCCGAGGCCGAGATATCGCCGAACTACCAGCGACTGCTCGAGCACGGTGAGTCGAGGGACATCGGCGACATGGCCATCGTCGGCGACGAGGATGCGATCCTCGCCGGTTTCCGTCGATACGAGCAGGCCGGTGTGACCGATCTGTCGATGCGGCTGCTGCCGATCGGAAATACCCGCGACGAACTCGTCGCCTCGAAGTACCGTACCCGCGAGGTCGTCGCCGAACTCGTCAAGGAACTGCGGTGAGCGCCGGCCCGCTCGCGGGGATCAAGATCCTCGAGGTCGGCCATATCCTCGCCGGTCCGTACGCGACGATGATGCTCGCCGATCTCGGCGCCGAGGTCACCAAGATCGAACCCCCCACCGGCGACCTCTCGCGTCAGGTCAGCGACGCATACTTCGCGAGCCTCAACCGCGGCAAGCGAAGTATCTGTCTCGATCTCGGCACCGCAGACGGACAGCGTCGGCTCGGCGAACTGGCCGCCGAATCCCATGCGCTGCTCGTCAATCTGAAGCCGTCGGCGATCCGCAAGTACGGGCTGACGTACGACGCTCTGCGGGTGCGGAACGACAAGATCGTGTGCGTCGCGCTCACCGGCTACGGGCTCGACTCCGGTGACGAACCCGCATTCGACTACGTCATCCAGGCGGTGACAGGCGTCGCGGCGCTCACCGGCGACCCGGATGGGCCACCGACGCTGCCCGGTTACTCCGCGGCGGACAACTCCACCGGTCTGACCGCGGCCCTGGGCCTGCTCGCCCAGATCGTCTCGGGTCGGGGCGGTCAGGTGGATGTGTCGTTGCGCGACGTCATGCTCTCGCAGCTCAACTACCGCGCATCCGCCTACCTCAACGAGGGCACCGAACCCCGCCGGATGCCGAACGGTGCTCATTCCTACTATGTTCCAGCGCAGCTATTTCCGACGTCGGAGGGTTATCTCGCGCTGTTCGTCACGCACGACGGATTCTGGCGGTTGTTCGCGACGGAAGCGGGTATCGACGGTTTCGCCACGATGGCGGAGAGGGCGGCGAACCGGGACGAGGTTCTCTCCGCGGTCACCGCGGTTCTGGCGACCGATACCGCCGCCGGGTGGGAAGCGCGATTGCGTCCGCTCGGGGTGCCGTCGGCGGCGGTCCGGTCGCTGCCGGAAGCGCTCGCGGAAAACCCCGAGGCCGTCGTGACGGCGGGAGACTTCCGGCTCGTTGCCAATCCGATCCGGGTCGCCGGATATGTACCGGCATACGGTGCGCCGCCGCGACTCGGTGAGCACAGTGCACTCCCGGCCCATTCCTGACCACCCGACCCGCGCGTGGGTTTGGTTGTTGGTGCTACCGAAACCACGCGCGGGTGGGTTTTCGGTCACTCGTACTTGACCTTGATGGAGGCGGTGTCCGGCACGGCCTGGCAGGTGAGCACGAAGCCCTCCTCGATCTCGTCGTCGCTGAGTGCATCGTTGTTGCGCATGGTCGCGCACCCCTCTGTGACCTGCGCCATGCAGGTGCCGCAGTTGCCCATCTCGCAGAAGAACGGCGGGGTCAGTCCCGCGCGGCGTGCGCTTTCGAGCAGCGTCTCGCCCTTCTGTCTCGGCACCGACCCCTTCTTGCGGCCGACGAAGATCGTGACCGTGCCCTCTTCGGCGTCGTCGGCGGCCGGGGGTTCCGGTGCCGGGGTTTCGGCAGCGGGTGCTGCACCGAATCGCTCGCTGTATACCCGGCCCGGGCCGGGCAGTGCGGACTCGATCAGATCCATGAACGGCTCGGGGCCGCACAGGTAACTGTCGGCGCCGACGTCGGTGCCGACGAATGCTGCAATGGCCTCGACGTCGAGAAAACCCTTCTCGTCGTCGAGATGCCGCACGACGGTCAGGCGGTCCGGGTATTGCGTGATCAGGTCGTCGAGGACGGATTCGAAGATCGCCGACGGGCGGTCGCGGTCGGCGCACAGCAATCGGACCGGGCGATCGGTGCCGGCCAGCGTGGATTTGGCGAGCGACAGGATCGGGGTGATGCCGCTGCCGCCGCTGAATCCGAGCAGCGGTTCGGGGCTCTCACGCAGCACGAATGTGCCGGTGGGCCGGCTGATTTCCACCTCGTCGCCTTCGGAGACGTTGTCGAGTAGCCAGTTCGACACCTTGCCGCCGGGTACCCGTTTGACGGTGACCATGAGTTCGGTGTCGGTGTCGGGGGCGCTGGACATCGAGTACGACCGGTACAGCTCGGTGCCGTCGACGGTGACCTTGAAGTTGCAGAACTGTCCCGCCCGGTAGGTGAAGGGCCCGTCGTGAGGAGCGAGCACGAACGACCGGGCGTCGTCGGTTTCCTTCACGATCCGGGTCACCCGCGCGCGCTGGAACATAGGGGGTCTCACCATGGATCGTCTCCTCCTCGGGGATTGTTCTACTGCGTGGAGAATTATATTCTCACTTAGAATAAAGGATATTCTCGATGTCGAAAACCTCCACGCGAAACGAGGCGCAGTTGTCGGACCCGACGATCGGCCGGACACGGACCACGACCACCGCACTGGTGTTCGAGGACCGTGCCTACAGTCGTGCCGAGTTGGACGCGCTCGCATCCGGGATGGCCGGCCGCCTCGCCGAACGTGGCGTCGGGGCGGGCACCCGGGTCGCGTTGATGTGCTCGAACCGGCCGGAGTTCGTCGTGGCCGTGTACGCGATCTGGCGGCTCGCGGCGTCGGTGGTACTGCTGAGCCCGGCCTACAAACACGACGAGGTCGCGCATGCACTGGACCTGACCTGTCCGGTCGCTACCGTCGGCGACCATCCCGTCCTCGCCGATCTCACCGACATGCTGGACCTCGACGAGCCGATCACCCCGGCAGCCACCATCGACACCGATGCCCGGCCCGACCCGGATCGGGAGGCCGTGCTGGTGTTCAGCTCGGGCACGACCGGAATGCCCAAGGCCGTCCTGCACACCCACGGATCCCTCGCCGCCGCAGTCGCACACTGGCGCGACGCGCTGGAACTGACCGCCGCCGACCGGATGCAGGTGCTGACCCCGCCCTCGCACATCCTCGGCATCCTCAACATCGTCACCGCCCTCGAGGTCGGCGCGTGGCTCCGATTGCATCGCCGTTTCGACATCGACGTGATGCTGCGGCACATCGAACGCGACCGGATCACCGTCGAGATGGCCGTCGCACCGATTGCTCTCGCCATGGCGCAGCATCCGAACCTCGAATCGTACGACCTGTCGTCGTTGCGATACATCATGTGGGGTGCGACCCCGGTCACCGCATCTGTCGCCGACACCGTCACCCGCCGCACCGGAATCGGCTGGGTCCCGGCGTACGGCGCCAGCGAACTCCCGGTCATCGCGTGCAATCCGATCGGGGGTGCGCGGCTCGACAGTGTGGGTCGTCCCGTCCCCGGTGTGAGCGTGCGCGTCGTATCACTCGACACCGGCGAGACCCTGCCACCGCACGGTGTCGGCGAAATCCAGGCACGCGCGAATTCCCTGATGGCCGGATATCTTCCGGCCGAATCGAATCCCGACGCGTTCGACGACGGCTGGTATCGCACCGGCGACATCGGTCATCTCGACGACGACGGCTGGCTGAGGCTCACCGACCGGTCGAAGGAGCTGATCAAGGTCAAAGGGTTCCAGGTCGCGCCGGCAGAAGTGGAAGGTGTGCTGTACCGGCACCCCGACGTCGTCGATTGCGCGGTGTTCGGCGTGCCCGACCCGGTGACCGGTGAGGCAGTTGTCGCGGCCGTTGCGACCGGTGACGCGGCCACGAGCGGCGAACCGGTGACCGAGGCCGCGCTGATCGCCCTGGTCGGCGACCGGCTGGCGTCCTACAAACGCCCGAGCAGGGTCCTGTTCGTCCCCGAAATCCCTCGCCTGCCCTCCGGCAAGGTGTTGCGCCGAGTACTCAAGGAGCGCTATGGACGTCCGTCTGACGAGTGAACAACGACAATTACGTGATGCGGCAGCGAAACTGGCCGACGACCTCGGGCCGGGATCCGTTCAGGACCTCGACGACGGTAGCCGACTGGCCAGGCTCGAAAAGGCGGTCGACACGACCGGATGGCGCGCCCTGCGTTCCGACGGCGCCTCCGGTGTCGAGGTCGCGATCGTCGCCGAGGAATTCGGCCGCGGTCTCGTCGATGTGCCGCTCCTCGGCCCTGTTCTCGCCGACGACCTGCGTCGTCACCTGGGCGACGACCAGTCGACGTGGGCGATCGGTGTCGGCGGCGAAGCGGTCGACGCACGCGGCCTCACCGATGCGGTGCTATTGCAGGACAGGCAGGTCCGTGCGGCGAGTGTCGGCGCCGATATTGCTGCCGCCGCGGACCTGACTCGTCGATTCGCCGAACTCGACGAGCCGGGCGAGCTGCTCGGTGAACTGTCCGCGGCCGACGCCGACCGCTGGTACGCGCTCGCGCTCGTCGTGACCACCGCCGACCTCGTCGGCGTATCCCGCGGCGTGCAGGATCTCGCGGTCGAGTACGCGAAGATGCGCGAGCAGTACGGTCACACCATCGGGTCGTACCAGGCGGTCGCGCACATGCTGGCCGAGAGTCGAGCGCTGATCGAAGGGTCGATCAGCGTACTGCGGCACGCGGCGTGGGC
This sequence comes from Rhodococcus sp. (in: high G+C Gram-positive bacteria), assembly GCF_049299235.1. Lineage (GTDB taxonomy): Bacteria > Actinomycetota > Actinomycetes > Mycobacteriales > Mycobacteriaceae > Rhodococcus. Next base: position 8,382 of record NZ_JBAQXC010000336.1, read on the forward strand.
CGTCGACGAACTCGACACGGCCGCCGCGATTCATGCGGCCCGCATCGCGAAGATCTATTGCGCGCGTGCCGCTTTCATGATCTGCGAGACCTCGATCCAGGTGCACGGCGGTATCGGCAACACCTGGGAGTGCCTCGCGCACGTCTACCTGCGGCGGGCACTCGCGTCCACCGAACTGTTCCCCGTGAGCCTGAAGGAGATCGATCTTGGAGTTTCGTGATTCGCCGGAGGAAGCCGCGTTCCGCGACCGTCTGAGGTCCTGGCTCGCGACCACGGCCAAGCAATTCCCGACGTCGGGCGACGAATACTGGGCGAAACAGCCGCAGTGGCACCGCGCGTTGTACAGCGCAGGTTTCTTCGGACTGTCGTGGCCGGCGGAATTCGGTGGGCAGGATCTTCCGCCGGTGTTCGACGTCATCCTCGACGAGGAACTCGCGATCGCCGGTGCGCCGGCCCGCCCCAGCCTCGGCTACCTGGTGATCGGTCTCGGTCACCACGGCAGCAAGGAACTGCAGCAGGAGTTCCTGCCCGGCATGATCAACGGCACCGAACGGTGGTGCCAGGGATTCAGCGAGCCGGGAGCCGGGTCGGACCTGGCGTCGCTGACCACCACCGCGACCCGGGAGGGCGACGAGTACGTCATCCATGGGCACAAGGTCTGGACCAGCTACTCCGATGTCGCCGACTGGTGCCTGTTGCTCGCCCGAACCGAACCGGACAAGCCGCGGCACAAGGGTATTTCGGCGTTCATCGTGAACATGCACCAGGACGGCATCGAGCAGCGACCGCTGAAGATGATCAGCGGCGTCACGAAGGAGTTCGGGCAGGTGCTGTTCGACGGAGCCCGCGTCCCGGTATCGCGGATGGTCGGGGGTCCGGGCGAGGGCTGGAAGTTGGCGATGACGGTGGTCGGGCACGAACGCGAACCGTCCACCCTCGGGTTCGCGGCGCGGTACGCCAAGACCGTCCGTGAGCTGGCGGCCCGGTCGGATGGACCGCCGTCCGAGGAACTCGCCTGGGCGGCAGTGCAGTCGGAAATGCTGCGGTTGCATGTGCGCCGCCGGTTGTCCGAACAGCTCGACGGTCTCACGCACGGCTCGGAAGGGTCGCTCGACAAACTCCTCATGACGTGGGTCGAGCAGTCCGTCGGGCATGCGGCACTGGCGGAGGCCGGAACCCGCGACGCCGAGATGCTCGGTACGTACCTGTACAGCCGCGCGCAGTCCGTCATGGGTGGAACGTCGCAGATCCAGAAGAACATCGTGGCCTCGCGCATTCTCGGATTGGGAGTTTGACATGTACGACATGCCGGAAGAGATCGACGTTCGTGCCGACGGTCCGCTGCGCATCATCACGCTGAACCGTCCTGACGTGCTCAATGCCGTCAACGACGACCTACACCACGGGCTCGCGCAACTGTGGCCGCAACTGACCGCGGACCGTACCGCGCGGGCCGCGGTGATCACCGGCGCTGGCAAGGCGTTCTCTGCGGGTGGTGATTTCGCGTATCTCGCGGAGTTGGCGCAGGACGCGGACCTGCGCGCGAAGACCATCGCGGACGGTCGCGAGCTCGTGATCGGGATGGCACGCTGCCGGATTCCGGTGATCGCCGCCGTCAACGGGCCGGCTGTGGGCTTGGGGTGCAGCCTGGTGGCGCTCAGTGACGTCGTGTACATGGCGGAGAACGCGTACCTCGCCGACCCGCACGTGCAGGTGGGGTTGGTCGCGGCGGACGGTGGTCCGCTCACCTGGCCGTTGCAGATCAGTCTGTTGCAGACCAAGGAGTTCGCGCTGTTCGGCACGCGTATCTCCGCCGAGCGGGCGCTCGCGCTCGGTTTGGCGAATCATGTTGTCGCCGATCCGCTCACCGAAGCGCTCGCCGCCGCGAAGAAGGTCTCCGAGTTGCCGCAGAAGGCCGTCGAGAGCACGAAGCGGCTGGTGAACATTCACCTCGAGCGTGCGATCCTGGCGAGCCTGGACTATGCGATGGCCGCCGAGGATCTGACGTTCCAGAGCCAGGACTTCCGCGACAACATCACCCGTCTCGCGCGCTGACAAGTGATCGTGATCCCGAACTCGAACCGGAGGAGTGTCGCAACAACCGAATGAGTGAGGTCTCCGGCATCCCGGTTCAGCAGCATTGTGTGGATCCGGCTGTGTGGGTGCGGTTCTGGATGGTTCCCCGGGCATGTCGGTTTGCCCGGGGAACGTGCCCGGGCGTGTAACGGCGGCGCAGCAGTGGTCGATGTTCTGGGCGTCGGGGCACGCGGGTGTGCGTGTCGAGGTTCAGGGCGGTCCGGAAACAAGGGGTGTGTATGAGGACGACTGCTGCATTGTGTTTGGTTGCTTTCGGTCTGGTGACTGCTGGTTGTGCTGATGGTAACGATCAGGTCGAGACGGTGGGTGCATCCTCCACGACCACTGCCGCGGCCTCACCGGAACCTGTCTCGACCAGCGCCCCGGAGACGGTTGTTTCGGAGACGGTTGTTTCGGAAGCATCTGCTGCGCCGTCACCTGCAGGCGCCGTTTCGGAAGGTGGAAACGCGTCCGCTGCAATCCCGGAGCCGGACGCGGCTACCGCTGACTCGCAAGCGGCACAGGTAACTCAGGCGCAGGAAAGCGAATGGCCCGGCCCGATCTGGTCCGGGCAGGCCCCCTCGCCGGAGTTCCCCACGACGCTTCCGCAATGGACCCGGTCGCAGGAATGGACGGGTACGGTCCGAGCATTCGAGAATCAGCGGACGGCGGCGCCCGGACCGGACAATATGCCGTACACCGCACCGCAGAACCACTGCGGTAACGGTCGCGTTCTGGTGCGATGGCGTGCACTGAACCCCAACGCGACGGTCATCGCGCACAACGGGTCGCCGCGGGAGGACCCGGAACTGGTCGTGGCGAATGCCGGATGGATGGACCTGGACGCCTGTCACGTCCCGACGTTCCAGTTCTCCTCGAGCACCGACGCGAGCACTCTCACCGACGTGACGGTCGCGATTCAGCAGTGGTCGCCTGCCCCCTGAATGCGTCGCAGGTCCTGGCGCGCCCATGGTTTCGGGCGGTTCGATCATCTCGGGTGGAATCTCGGTACCGCTGCCGCCCGCGGTCCAGCCCGAGACAGAGTCGTTCGACCGCGGCTTTCGACACCCGGTACGCGTTCGAGCCACGGTCGGAGCGTGTGAGCGGGGTCGTCTCGAGCGGACCTTGCCACAGCACACCGGCATTGGGTGGTGCCGGGCAGTCGGCCCTCGTTCTCCGATCGCGCCGCGACCGCGACCGCCGCACCCGCATCTGCGAGTGCGACGGCGACGGCGGCGCCGATACCGCGGCCGGTACCGGCGACGAACGTGTGACCTTCTCTTCCAGCGACGTCACTTCGGCGGGAACCTCAGTGCGCCGTCGAGGCGGATGACTTCACCGTTGAGGTAGTCGTTCTCGACGATGGAGGCGACGAGGGTCGCGTATTCAGGGGAGCGCCCCATGCGCTTGGGATGCGGAACCTGCGGGGCCCAGTACGCCTCGAGTTGCTCGCCGGCCTTGCCGTAGGCGGGTGTGAGGAACGTGCCGGGGGCGATCGTCATGACGCGCACACCGAGCGGCGACAGGTCGCGGGCGGCGACGAGGGTCATGCCGACGACGCCACCCTTCGCGGCCGAGTAGGGGAGTTGGCCGATCTGACCCTCGTAGGCGGCGATCGACGCGGTGTTGATGATGACGCCGCGCTGACCGTCCTCGAGCGGTTCTTGCCGGGCGATGGCGGCGGCGGCCAGACGCATCACGTTGAACACCGAGATCAGATACGAGTTGATCGTTTTGGTGAAGCTCTCGAGTGGCATGGGACTGCCGTCCTTGCCGATCAGGCGACCACCACCGGCGGGACCGCCGTGGCAGTCGACCGATACGCGCAGCGGACCGAGGGATTCGGCTTCGGCGATCGCGGCGAGCACCGACTCCTCGCTCGACGCGTCGGTGCGGACATAGCGAACGCCCAGCTCCTCCTCGAGTTCCTTGCCCTTTTCGTCGTTGACGTCGGCCACGACGATCTTGGCGCCGCCCGCGTGCAGGCGGCGCACGGTGGCGGCGCCCAGTCCGCCGGTGCCGCCGACGACCAGTGCGGAAATGCCGGTTGTCTGCATATTGATTTCCCTTCTTGCAACTAATGCTCTCGACTTGAGAGAATAATGTTCTCATGAACATCAGCATGATTCTAGAAATGGCCACAAGCAACGGCGATCGGTCCGTCGTGACCTACGGGGGACGGTCCTTCACCGGCCCCGAACTGCACGACCGGGCCCGCGCCGCCGCGAGTCGCTTCCGTGACTACCCGGCGGTGCTGTACCTGGGCGCGAATCACCTGGCCTACCCGGTGGCCCTGTTCGGTGCCGCGCTGGCGGGTGTGCCGTTCGTCGCCCTCAACTACCGACTCGGTGAAACGCAGCTGACCGCTCTGCGGGACCGCCACCCCGGTGCGCTCGAACTGGCACCGGACAACCTCGACGCCTTCGTCGATTCCACCGCGACGTCCACGGACGACACGGGTGAGTCCGCACCCGAGTGAGACGGCGACGCCATCGCGGCCATCATCTACACCAGCGGCACCACCTCCGACCCCAAGTCGGCGATCCTGCGGCACCGGCACCTCCTGGCGTACGTGCTCAACACCATGGAGTTCGCATCCGCCGACGACACCGACGCCTCGCTCGTGTCGGTCCCGCCGTATCACATCGCGGGCCTGACGAACCTCCTGTCCAACCTGTACACCGGTCGCCGGGTCGTCTACCTCGACGCGTTCGACCCGGACACCTGGCTCGACACGGTGCGCCGCGAAAGTGTCACGCACGCGATGCTCGTGCCGACCATGCTGGCGCGGATCGTCGCCGGGCTCGGTGACAACTCGGCCGACGTACCGTCGCTGCACAGCCTCGCCTACGGAGGATCACGCACACCGCGACCCGTCCTCGAACACGCGCTGCGTGCCTTCCCGAACACCGGGTTCGTCAACGCCTACGGACTCACCGAAACAGCCTCTTCGGTCGCGGTGCTCGGACCCGACGACCACCGCACCGCATTCGCCTCCGACGACTCCGCCGTCCGCGACCGGCTCGGCTCCGTCGGGCGTCCGCTGCCTGGAATCGAGATCGACATCCGCTCGGAAGCAGGAGAACCCGTTCCGGCCGGCGAATCCGGACTGGTATTCGTGCGCGGCGAACAGATCTCCGGTGAATACGGTGGCCGCAGCGTGCTCGACGACCAGGGCTGGTTCGCCACACGGGACCTCGGACACGTCGACGACGAGGGCTACCTGTTCATCGGAGGACGCGCCGACGACACCATCATCCGAGGCGGCGAGAACATCGCCCCGGCCGAAATCGAAGACGTGCTCATCGAACACCCCGGAATCACCGAGGCCGCGGTCGTCGGTGTCGCCGACGCCGAATGGGGTCAGCGGATCGTCGCGGTCCTCGTCGGCGACGTCGACCCGGACGAAGTGCAGGCCTGGGTGAAACAGCGCCTTCGATCATCGAAGACCCCGGACAGCATCGTCTTCCGCGACGAGCTCCCGAAGACCGAAACAGGAAAACTTCTGCGCCGCACCCTCTTGACCGAACTGGAGAACACCAATGCCTGAAGCCGTCATCGTCTCCGCGCTGCGAACCCCGATCGGTACCGCAGGCAAGGGCACGCTCCGTGACACCACCGCATTCGAACTCGCCCACCACGTGGTCGCCGAAACCGCGAAGGACCTCGATCGGAGCGCCATCGACGACGTCATTCTCGGTGAAGGACTCTACGGTGGCGGCGTCATTGCCCGGCACGCCGCGGTCACCGCGGGTCTGACGAACGTGCCCGGTCTGGCCCTGAACCGGCACTGCGCCGCCGGACAGTCCGCGGTCCAATCCGCCGCAGCGAGCATCCGCGCCGGCATGGACGAGCTGATCATCGCCGGTGGCGTCAACTCGGCGTCCACGGCCCCCCGCGCCCTGATGCGGTCCGGTGAGGAATGGGTGCCGTGGATGTCGCCGACACACCCGGACCGCCCGGACGCCCCGAACCGTGACATGTCGATCACCGTCGGCTGGAATGCGGCGGTCGAGGCAGGCGTGACCCGCGAGGAGATGGACGCGTGGGCGCTGCGCTCGCATCGCAACGCGATCGCCGCGATCGACGAGGGGCGCTTCAAGGAAGAGGTCGTCCCGATCGAGACTCCGCACGGGCTGTTCGCCGTCGATGAGCATCCGCGCCGCGACAGTTCCCTCGAGAAGCTCGCCTCGCTCAAGGTTCTGCACCCGGAGATCGAGGGTTTCAGCATCACCGCAGGCAATGCGTGCGGAGCGAACGACGGAGCCGCAGCCCTCGCAATCGCCAGCGACCGTCTCGGGCTGCCCGCACTCGGCTACGTCCGCTCGTGGGCATCGGTCGCCGTCGACCCCGCCATCACCGGACTCGCTCCCGTGCAGGCGATCCCGAAGGCGCTGCGCCGTGCGGGACTGACCTTCTGCGATATCGACCTGTACGAGATCAACGAAGCGTTCGCCGCGATGTGCGTCGCGACGATCAAGCTCCTCGACATCGACCCGGACAAGGTCAATGTCAGCGGCAGCGGCTGCGGCCTCGGACACCCTGTCGCGGCCACCGGCGCCCGGATGATTGTCACTCTCGTGCACGAACTGCGCCGCCGCGGAGGTGGAATCGGGGTCGCGGCGATGTGTGCGGGCGGAGGAATGGGCTCGGCCACGGTCATCGAAGTGCCCGCGCCGTGACGGTGCGCCCGGTAACGATCGATGAGCTCGTCGCCGCCGCGCGTACCGGATCGATACGCGCGGCGGGGCGGCTGCTGACGATGGTCGAAGGCGACCGGCGTGGCGACGTGCTCGCCGTCCTCGGCCCCGCCACCGTTCGGGTGGTCGGGCTGACCGGTCCACCCGGAGCCGGGAAGTCGACGACCGTCGGAGTGCTCGTCGCCGGCTATCGTGCCCGAGGATTGCGGGTCGCGGTACTCGCCGTCGATCCGTCCTCCCCGTACAGCGGGGGAGCGTTGCTCGGCGACCGGATCCGGATGGCCGCGCACGTCAACGACCCCGGAGTATTGATCCGGTCCCTCGCGGCACGGGGGCATCTCGGTGGGCTGTCCGCCGCGGTGCCCGCCGCGATCCGCCTGCTCGCGGCGCTCGGCTACGACGTGGTGCTGCTCGAGAGTGTCGGCGTCGGGCAGTCCGAGATCGAGATCGCGGCGGTCGCGGACCCGACGGTCGTGATCCTCAACCCCGGTGGCGGAGACGCAATTCAAGCGGCGAAGGCCGGCCTGCTCGAGGTCGCAGACCTTCTCGTGGTCAACAAGGCGGACCGGGAGGGCGCGGACCGGACGGTGCGGGACCTGAAGATGGAGACCGACGTTCCGGTGCTCCGGCTGATCGCCGCGACCGGCGACGGGATCGACGACCTGATCGAGGCGATTGAGAAACATCGGCGCACGGACACCGGTGAGCGGCGGTCGGCGCGGGCGCGTTCACAGATCCTGTCGCTGGCACTGTCCCGGCTGCGAGCGCTGCCCGAGCTCGACGAACTGGCCGCGGCGGTCGCGGACGGTGGTATCGACTCGTACAGTGCCGCGGCACGCCTGCTCGGTCGAGATCCGCGCAGCAGGCACTGAATCCGAAGGTTTCGGTTGTCGGGGCGGGCGTACACGAAGCCCTTACGTGGCGAACAAATCCAGGTTAGGCTCCCCTCGCTCTGATAGTTCAAGATTCAATCGGGAGGTTTGCTCATGAAGAAGACGCGCACGATGGTCACGGCCACGGTTGCCGTGGCTGCGGGGATCGCTCTCTCGCTGGGTGCGGCAACCGTCGCATCCGCTGCTCCGCAGACACCGGTGTCCAGCAGTCCGTCCGCACCCGCCCAGGTCGGCGCCCGGTTCATGTTGCTCGTCCCGAACGCCCCCGTGACGTTCGCGGTCGACCAGAACGTCACCGAACCGGGAGCACCCACCGTCGACGGGAAGCTGATCGTCGGGACCGGGACGACGGACGAGACGGGCGCTGTTGCCTTCACGTTCACGCCCGAGGGTCTCGCTCCGGGCACCTACCGTCTCATTGCCGCGACAAACGTTCCCGGCTACGCGTCGAGCATCACCTTCGGCGTCCAGTAAGATACCGCCGCAACCGGATTCGGGCCTTTCGCAATCGCTGCCCGCGAGTGGGAGGCCCGAATTCTCGAGGGAGGCTGCACCGCAGCACGATGAGCGACTGCGGAAGATCGGCTCCTTCCGTGACATAGTGGGCGGATGCGGTCGACCTGTTCGCTCTATATCGATGTCGGATATCTGCTTGCCTCCGCCGCGACCCGGGTCACCGGAACGTCGCTACGCGGCGGCATCAACGTCGACTATTCCGCGCTGATCCGGTCACTGATTGCCACCGCCGAAGCCGCGTCCGGCCTGCCGGTGCTCCGGGTGTACTGGTACGACTCGGCCCGCAACGGCATTCCCGACATGCGCCAGGAACGCATCGGCGAGCTCCCCAAGGTTAAACTTCGCATCGGACGGTTCGGGTTCAACGGCGAGCAGAAGGGCGTCGATCTGCGTATCGGGCTCGACCTGGTCGCACACGCGCGGAACGGGACGTCGGATGTGTTCTTCCTCGTCTCCGGCGACGACGACCTGACCGAAGCGGTCGAGCAGGCCCAGGTGCACGGCGTGCAGGTCGTCGTCCTCGCCGTGCCGACGGCCAAGGGGGAGCCGCACGGGGTGAGTCGGCACCTGATCCGTGCCTCCGACGAGATCGACGTCATCGACGCTGCGATCATCGACGATTCGGTCCTCAAAGTCGTTCCGCTTCCAGCCCCGGCATCGCCGCCGGCCCCGGAACCGGTTCCCGCGGCGCGACCTGCTTTCAAGACTCCCCTCGACGTGGCAGCGCGGGCACAGGTTCCGGCTGCTCCGCGTCCGACGAGTGTGCTGGCCTACAGTTGTTCTACGGGTTCGTCCGGCCAGGTGCTGCCCGGCTACGATCGCGACAACTCCGAGGACGACACGCTGATCGACGCGGTCGTACTGCGGGTGCTCGTGTCGTTCCGTGAAAGTGCCACCGATGCAGAGAAACTCGAATTGGAGCGGGCGCGTCCGTCGATTCCGCCCGACGTGGATCGCGCGCTGCTGCTCGACGCATCGGTCGTGTTGCAGAAGTACGACCTGGACGAGGACAGCCGCTACCGGTTGCGCGCCCGGTTCTGGGAAAAATACGACGAGTAGCGGCCTTCGCCCCTCTCTCGGGTCAGGGGCGGGGGAGGCGAAGCAGGGCTTCCTGAGCGAAAGATGCTACCAAGGAGCCTTTTTCGTCGAGGATATCGCCACGGCCGAAGCACCGGCCGTGGGCGATGAGTGGGCTGTGCTGACGGAGCAGTAGCCATTCGTCGGTGCGGAACGGCCGGTGGAACCACAGGTTGTGGGAGGTGACCGCCGAGGTGAACACCGTGCCGTTTCCTGTTTGGCTCAGTCCGCCGAGGGGGCGCAGTGCGGTCCCGATCAGCGTGAGATCGGTTGCGTAGGCGGTCAAGGCCGACGCGAGTTCCGGATCGACTTCCGTTGTGCGCATCCACATTTCGAATTCGGGCTCGGCCGTGTCGGTGGAGTTGAGGTCGTCGGTGGACCGGATTTCCCATGGGATCAACTGCACATCGATCCGGTCGGTGTCGGGCAGCAAGGGCGTGACGTCGGGGACGGTCTGGAGTTCCGGGCCGTCCTCGGCTGCGTGCATCGAAATAGACGCGGTCGCGATCACGCCGGACGACTGCCGTGCCACGACGGTCAACGTCGCGAACGAACGGCCCTCGTGCTGCCGGACGGCCTCGTACCGCACGGGTTCGCCGGCCTTGCCTTCCCTGGCGAACAACGAGTGCAGGGACTTGATGTCCTTGTCCGGGCAGGTCGCCTGGGCGGCGCGGACGAACTGGCCGAGGATCTGGCCACCGAACAGTCGGTGATATTCGAGTTGCTGATTGGAACCCTCGAAGACGATCGGAGCCGTGGGGGTGCCGGGACTGCTCGCCGACGTGTCGGCGCGCAGATCGAGGCAGGCGAGAAGGTCGTTCCAGAGAGCGGGCACGACGTCAGTGTAATTCAACTCTCTTGGAATGAGAATATAATTCTCAACGAATCTGAACTCAGCTCCCGGCAAACCCTCGGGAGCAGAAATTCCACACTTCTTCAGCCGAAATCGGCTTGACGGTCGCGTCGTCTGTGCCACCGGCGGACTGTGCGATGAACATGACGGTCTGCATCGTCATCGCGGCCAGCCGACGCGGATTGGCTCCGGGGTGAAGCTCGCCGGACGCGTCGACCTTTTCCATGAGTTCGGTGAACAGTGCGAGCATCGACGAGTGCGCGACCTTGACCTCGGCGGGATGCGTGAGCAGGAGCTGCGGTGCGAAGTCGGTGAACAGTGGCCGCTGCGCGCTCGGATCCGGTCGGCAGAACTCGAACAGCAATTCGACGGCGACGCGGAGCTGATCCAGGGGTGCATCCGGACCCGATGCCGCAGCGCGGATCTGGTCGGCGGAACGGCTGAGTGCGTCTTCGAAGAGCGCGAGCAGGAGTTCGTGCTTGCCGTCGAATTGCAGGTAGAAGCTGCGCAGTGACTGCTTGGAGCGGTCGACGACCTCTTGCACGGTGAAATCCGTGCTGCCCTTCTCGGCGATGATCGACTGGGCGGCGTCCAGGAAACGCTGCACTCGCTGTTCGGCACGAATCTTGGCGGTCCTGATGGAGCGCTCGACTGCGCGCTGCTTCCAGGCCGGCTCTTCGCTGGGGCCGGTCACCACCGGCTCTGTTCTGTAACGCATGTACCGAGCATGCGGGCAACTGTACCGGAGTGCCACCGCGCTCAGTGCGCCGACAGTGTCTGTGTCGCCAATTTTCAGAGACTATTACTTTCGTCAAACGAGAATGATATTCTCAATTCACTATTGTGCACCGCAGCTCTGGCAAGGAGGCAGGCCGGGATGCTCTTCGAGTTCGACTCAGATCAGCGACTATGGCAGAAGACGGTCCGTGAGGTCACGGCCAAGGAATGTGCGCCCACGCTGATTCGCAGCATCGTCGACAATGGCGCCGACCCCGCCCCGTTGTGGAAGACGTACATCGACCTCGGGTGGACCGAACTGACCGACCCCGATACGGCGATCGAACTCGCCATCGTCCTCGAGGAGTTGGGTCGGGCGACCGATCCCACGCCCTATCTCGCGACGATGACCCAGTTCGCTTCGCTCGCACCGGGATTCGACAATCCGGCACTCTCCGGTGCGGCGATCTACCGGGGAGTCGACGCTCACCGGGAGGGTGCGGCTTGGGTCCTCGACGGCACCGCCCACGGTGTTCTCGACGCCGACCGCGCCGACCGGCTGGCGATTGTCACCGGCGCGGGCGTGTTCGTCGTGCCTGCCGAACGGGCCGTCACGACACGCAGTCCGGTCTTCGACCCGGTGCTCCACCTCGCCGAGGTCTCGTTCCACGGAGTGCGCGTCGACGACGACCAGCGTATCGACGTCGATGTCGAACACGCCCGGCATGTGGCGTTGACCGGACTCGCGCTCACCGTCGTCGGGGCATGCCAACGAATCCTCGACCTGGCGCTCGAGCACGTCCGGGAACGCCGCCAGTTCGGTGTTCCGATCGGCTCGTTCCAGGCCGTCAAGCACAAAGCCGTCGACATGCACGTCGCGATCGAACGTGCACGTGCGCTTGCCTACTACGCGGCCCTGACGATCGCGGAGAACGATCCCAGACGACGGGTGGCTGCATCGATGGCGAAGGCGGCCGCCGGCGAATGCCAGTCGTTGGTCTTCCGCAACGGAATCCAGCTGTTCGGTGCCATGGGATTCACCTGGGAAAACGACCTTCAGTTCGCGCTCAAACGCGCCAAAGCCGGTGAGCATCTGCTCGGAGGCGCGGCGGAGCATCGGGCGCTGATCGCCGAGGAGTATCGTGCAACTCACCTTTGATGCCGATATCGAGGAGTTCCGGGCCGAGTTCGCGGCCTTCCTCGACGAAAATCTGCCCGACGGCGCTGCGACCGGCGTCCGTCCCGGTTCGAGTGCGGATGTCCCGGACTGGGCCAGACCGTGGCAGCGACTGCAGTTCGACAACGGTTGGCTGCTTCCGGGCAACCCGCCCGAATTCGGTGGACGCAACGCCACCATTCTGCAGCAGTACGTGCACCTCGAAGAGCTGTCCCGCCGCCGGATCTATCCCAGTTTCAACCCGCAGGGGCTCGGGATCATCGCCGCGTCGATCCTGTGCCTTCGGCACGCCGGAACAGAAGCAGCGCTGGGCTGTTCCGATCCTGCGCGCGGAGATCACCGCCGCGCTCGGGATGAGCGAACCCGGTGCCGGTTCCGACCTGGCCGGGTTGCGCACCCGGGCGGCCCTCGACGGCGACCGCTTCGTCGTCAACGGCCAGAAGGTCTGGACGTCCGGGGCACACGACGCCGATGTACTGCTCACGTTCGTCCGCACGAACCCGGATGCGCCGAAGCACAAGGGAATCAGCGTCCTGCTGATCCCGACCGACACGCCCGGTGTCGTACGCAGGCCGTTCCCATCGGTCGCAGCCTCCGACGACCTCGACTTCAACGAGGTGTTCTTCACCGACGTCCGGGTGCCCGCCGAGAACCTGATCGGCGAGCTCGACGGAGGGTGGGGTGTCGCGAACGGCGCACTCGGACATGAACGTACGTTGCTGTGGCTCAGCTTCGCGGACCGTCTGCAGGATCTCGTGGAGGACTTCCGGCCCGTCACGGTGCTGGACCGCGATCGCTACGCCACCCTCGCGATGGATCTGCAGAGCCTTCGACTGCTCGGGTCGGCCGCGCTGGCGCGGGCAGACCGCGGCGAACAGGATGTCGCGGCCCTGTCGGTGCTCAAACTGCTCGGATCCGAAGCAGTGCAGACCGCATCCGAACATGCGCTGGATGCCGCCGGAGAAGACGGTCTCGTCCATCCGGCGTCGACGGCGCCGTTCAAACCGTGGAACAACGACCACTTCTCGACCGGGTGGTTCGAGCGTTACGTGCGCAGTTTCGCGGGCACCATCGCGGGCGGCACGTCGGAAATTCAGCGGACCATCGTTGCCGAGCGTGTGCTCGGCCTTCCCCGAGGGTGAGAATGCAGTGGCGTACATCCTGTACGAGGTAGCCGACAAGATCGCTACGATCACGCTCAACCGCCCGGAGGCGGCCAACGCCCAGAACGCCGAACTGCTCGACGAACTCGACGCGGCATGGATGCGTGCCGCAGCCGATCCCGAGGTGGCGGTCATTGTGCTGCGCGGCGAGGGTAAGCACTTCTCGGCCGGCCACGACCTGGGTACCAAGGTCCCCGACGATCTGAAGATCACGCTCGAACTGATCTACGCCAACGAGAGCCGACGCTATCTCGAGTACTCGTTGCGCTGGCGCAACATCCCGAAACCGTCGATCGCCGCGGTCCAGGGCCGGTGCATCGCCGGTGGGCTCCTCCTGTGCTGGCCGTGCGACCTCATCGTCGCGTCCGAAGACGCATCGTTCTCCGACCCCGTGGTGCTCATGGGGATCGGTGGCGTCGAATATCACGGACACACATGGGAACTCGGCCCGAGGAAGGCAAAGGAAATCCTGTTCACCGGCCGCCCGGTGACCGCGCTGGAGGCCGAGCAGACCGGGATGGTCAACAAGGTGGTACCCCGTGACCGCCTCGACGAGGAGACTCGTGCGCTCGCGACCATAGCCGAACGCCGGACGGCTGACGCGCAGACAGCGGGGTCGGTCGGTTTCAGCGAGGAGTGCGTACCGCGTCGATGGCCGCGTCGAGAACTCCGAGGTTCCCGCCGAGTTCGGCGATGGCATCCCGGACGACCGCGACATCCTTGGCCAGGAATTCACTGACCGCACAGGTGAATTCGGCTACCGAGCCGCGCGCGACGATGTTGCCCATCACCTTGCTGGCGGAACTGCCGTGCGGGAGCGCCTCGAGCAACGCCGATTCCTCGACACCGAGTTGCGCACCCAGAGTCACGGCTTCGGCGATCAGACCGACCTGGGCGGCGAACAGTGCGTTGTTGACGAGCTTGACGCGCTGGCCGTTTCCGGCCCGGCCGACGTGGAGCACCGGGTCCCCGTAGCTGCGCAACACGGGCGCGACGCGCTCTACGGCATCGGTGTCGCCACCGAGGAACAGCGACAGGCTGCCGGCGGCGATGTCGTGCGGTCCACCGCTCACCGCCGCGTCGACCACGGCGATACAGTGGGTCTTCGCTTCGTCCCGGATGTGCTCGATCGTCTGGGGCCCGACGGTCGTGTGGATCACGAGAACCGAGCCGTTCGGCATCGATTCGAGGAGGTCGCTGCCGAGACACACGTCGTGGACCTGCGCATCGGTGAACACACAGACGACGACGATGTCTGCGTCGACTCCGGTCTCGGTGGCCGTGGCGACTGCCGTGATACCCGCGTCCGCCAGGGCGGCGCGGGTATCCGGTGACCGGCCCAGCGCCCGCACGTCGTGGCCGGCCTCGGCGAGTCGTCGCACCATGGGCAGGCCCATACGGCCGACCCCGATGAATCCGACCCTTGTCACCGCCGATGGCCCATCTGGGTGAGGGTGGTGTCGGCCGCGGTCAGCACGACGCCGGGAGTTGCGCCCGCTGCGTCCGCGATTCCCGCGATCAGCCCGACATCCTTGCTCAACAGGTGTCCGGCGTGCAACGCGATGCGGTCGAGGGTGCTGCCGGCCGACACGAATCGGCCGAGCGCGAAGCTGTTCGACGTGCCGTGGGTGAGGACTTCCCCGAGCTTCGCGGGGTCGACACCGAGCGATTCGCCGAGCTCTACCGTGCTTGCGGAGGTCGCGAGATTCGCGGTGAACAGCACATTGTTGAGGAGTTTGGCGACCTGACCGGAGCCGATACCACCCAGGTGCACAACAGGATTAGCGTAGGTTTCGAACACCGGGCGGATCTTCTCGACGACTTCGGTGTCCCCTCCCACCATGACGAGCAGCGTGCCGGCGGCCGCACCCATCCCGCCGCCGCTCACCGGTGCGTCGATGATCGAAACTCCCACCGCCCGAGCCTGCTCGGCCAGTTCCCGGCAGGTATCGGGATGGACGGTGCTGTGGATTGCGATCACCCCACCGGACGACAAGCCCTGCAGCACACCGTCGTTGCCGGTGACAACCTGCCGCACGTCGTCGTCGGCGACGACGCAGATGCACACGAGATCGCTGATGGCGGCCAGTTCGGCGGGTGTCTGTGCGGTCTTGGCCGCGGTGTCGGCATACGGTTCGAGTGATTCGGGACGCCGTGCCCACAAGGTCAGGTCGTAGCCCGCCTCGACGATACGGCGGGCCATCGGCCCACCCTGGCTGCCGAGTCCGATGAATCCGACGCGGGTCATACCGCCACCTCCTGCGGTTGCGGACGCCAGAACACGGCGAGCAGACCGGCGGTCGCGACGACACCGACACCGAGTGCGATCGCGCCACCTGTCCAGCCGACGATCGCGATATCGGCGGCCGCGTCGATCGAGATGTCTCCGGGGCCGATCATTGCCAGCGCCAGCGCGACGACGCCGAGTACCAGGACGTATTCGTAGCCTTCCTTGAAGACGAAGAATCCGTTGGGACGGTGCGCGAGCAGGCCCGCAACCAGCATGATCGAGATGACCGCGGCACACGCGAGGGGTGTGAGAAGCCCGAGGATCACGAGTACACCCGCGCCGATCTCCACGACGACGCTCACCCACGCCTGCATCGTGCCGTTCCGCAACCCGAGGCCGCTGAACCAGCGCGCGGTACCGGCAATGCGGCCACCGCCCACCCAATGGTTGACGCCGTGCGCGATCATCGTCGCACCGAGCACCAGTCGCACCAGGAGCAGTGCAACATCGGTGGGGTCCATGGTTTCACCTCCTTGCCGCTGCGCGGCACGGTCGAATTATCTTGTGGGAACGGGCATTCAGTCAGGAAATCGGCGGTCGATGCACTCCTGCACGAACGTCAGGACCGTCGAGTGGTATGCCGCCGCCGTGAAGCCGAGGGCAAGGTTGTGCCCCGCGTCGGGTTGGGTATGCAGCTCCACTCGGGGCGCGGCGGTGAAGATCGCCGCGATGTCGTCGAGAGCCTGCGGGTCGCCGCGCCACACCTTTTCGTGTTCGGCGGTGGAGAAATGCACCGGCACCTCGACCCGCGCGGCGAGGTCCGGGAATTCGGTGTGCGGCCACGACGCGGTGACGGTCGACTCGTACGCCGGGGTACGCGAGGCGATCGGCGCGCCGCCGACCAGTTCCGGTGGATAGTTCTCGGGATGCGACCAGATCAGACCGTAGACACCCTTGGGGTCGGCGTACTGTGCCGCGGAGCCGAGGATGTCACGGGCGTCGGCGTGATGCTCACGGCCGGTGCCGGCAAGTTCGATCCCGAGCAGGTCCTTGCCGCGCGGCTCGACAGCCAGCCGAACGGTGAGTTCGCACCCCAGCGAATGGCCCCATAGAAAGATTCCGGCACCGACGTCGAGTCCGTCGAGATGCGCGTCGAGCGCGGCGTGGACGACATCCACCCGCTGTTCGGGCCGGGTGAAATCCTCGGCCTGAGGGCGGGAACTGCCGTAGCCGGGACGATCCAAGGCCAGGACCGTGCATCCTTGTGCGGCACCGGTACGCACCAGCGACAGTCCGGGATGGCCCGGGCAATCGAAATACGCGGAGTTCGTCGCACCGCCGTGCAGTGCGACGATGACGGCCCGCGGATTCTCCGCGACCGCGAGCAGCCCGGACATCGGAACACCGTCGACGTCGACGGTTCGGGCGACGGGTGCGGATTCGGTGGTCGTCACGTGTCCGCCCGCAGAAGCATCGCGCCGCTCGGGGTCAGCCCGCCGGTCGCGGCGACCGCGACCCGCGCACCCGGCACCTGACGGTCGCCGGCCTCGCCGCGCAACTGCGTGACGGCCTCGTGGATCAGGCCCATGCCGTGGGTGCGTCCGTGGGAGAGCTGACCACCGTGGGTGTTCAGCGGCAGCACACCGTCGCGGGCGATGTTGTGGCCGCCGTCCAGGAAGTCCTTGGCCTCGCCGATCCCGCAGAACCCGAGGGCCTCGATCCACGACAGACAATTGAACGTGAAGCCGTCGTAAAGTTCGGCGACATCCACGTCCGCGGGCCGCAGGTCGGTGCGCGACCACAGGTGGGCCGCGGGGCCGAGCACCTGTGGTTCGTGGGTGAGTGTGCTCTGATCCCACTCGATCCGCTCGATGATCTGGGTTCCGACGGCCTCGACGAACACCGGTGGCTTCGCCAGGTCGCGGGCGACATCGGCGGCGGAGACGATCACCGCGACGGCGCCGTCGCACGGCACATCGCAGTCGTACAGGCCGAACGGGGTGGTGATGGCGCGGGCGCTCAGGTAGTCGTCCATCGTCATCGGATCACGGTAGATCGCAGTCGGATTCAAGGCTGCGTTGGCACGCTGATTGAGCGCGATCCAGCCGAGGGTTTCGCGGGTGGTGCCGTAGCGATGGAAATGGCGCTGAGCGTTTTGGGCGAGGGTGTGTGCGGCGGAGACGCCGCCGAACGGCATCATCCAGCTCGTGGTACGTCCGCCGGCCGGGCGGATCTCCCCGCGCTTCATCAGCTCACTGTGGGTGGCTTCCCACAGGGTGCGGTAACACAGCACGTGCCGGGCGAGTCCGCTCGCGACCGCGACCATCGCGGCGATGACCGCGCCGCCGGGCCCGAACGTCTCGATGCCGCCGTTGTACCAGGTGGGGCGTAGACCGAGGGCGGCCTCCACGGTCAGGATTCCGCCCTCCCCGAAACCACCGACCTGCCCGGCACCGGGATAGCTCGAGATGCCGTCGATGTCGTCGAGGGTGAGCCCGGCGTCGGCGACGGCACGTTCGCACGCCTCGATGGTCAGATCCAGTGGGCTGCGCATGAGGCGACGACCGATCTCCGACATGCCGATTCCGGTCAGTGCCGACCGGTCCTCGAACTTGTCGCGAGAGATCATGGGGCGTACATGTTTCCGAAAATCTCGAGGGTCGATCTCGTCCGCCGGCAGCCGAGCAGGTGAGTCCTGCTCGGCTGCGGGACGAAACAGGGGAAGCCAGACGTCGTCGTCGTGATGGAAGACGACCTCCAGGCGCTGCCCGAGTCGGAGGGTCGCCGGATCACAGTCGACGATGTTCGTCGTCAGCCGCACCCGGGGATCCTCGTCGATCGCGACCTGCGCCACCACATAGGGCGGCGGCAGGCCGGGAAGACCGAAGCGGTGGTTGACCGTGAAGCCGGCGAGCGTGGCGGTACCGGCGACCCCGCGCACACCCATCCGGTGACCGCGGCAGTACCGGCAGACCGGTTGGGGCGGATGGATGAGCGCGGAACAGGATTCACATTCCTGGATGCGCAGCGTTCCATCTGCCCCGGCGGTCCAGAAGAACCGGTTCTGCTCGGTCACTTGGGGAAGGGGACGACCCGACTTCGGGGCTGCACCCGTCGCGTCGCCGCCCTTCCCGCGCTCTGCATGGTCGACCACCGCTGCGTCAGTCACCGATCCGAGCCTCCGACTTCTTCACCGTGATCGGCTCGGCGAGACGCTGCTCGTCGCAGATCTTCTGAAGTTTCTCCAGGGTCTCGTCGAGACCTGGGCCGATACGAGGCCCGGGCGTGAACGTCGCAGGCAGGTTCCGCATACCCTGGATGACACCGATCGAGTCGTAGTGGACTGCGGCGGCGGGATCGCACTCGAAGTCCGGCATGCGGTCGAGCACGGCGAGAAGCATGCGTTTGAACACCTGGCGTGCCATGTTCGACCCGATACAGCGGTGAATGCCGAGCCCGAAACTGAAGTGCCGGTTCCCGCGCCGCTCCATGTCGATCTGGTTCGGTTCGTCGAACAGATCGGGGTCGCGGTTGGCCATCGCCCACGACAACCACAACCGCTCGCCTTCCTTGAACTCGGTACCGTCGAACGAGCAGTCACGCGAGAATGTGCGCCCGTCACCCGGTGCGGGCGTGAAGTAGCGCAGGAATTCTTCGGTCGCCGAGTCGAGTAGCGTGTCGCGTTCGTCGCTGAGGATCGTGCGCTGCTCGGGATTGTGCGCCAACCATTCGAGCGAATGCGCGGTCAGTGCCGTCGTCGTGTCGAAACCACCGCCGACGATCAGGGCCAGGATGCCGAGCAGTTCCATGTCGTCCGGCTTTTCGCCGAGGACCGTGGCCCGCGCGATCGCGTCGATCAGTCCGGGACGGGGATTTTCCCGGATCTCGAACAGGTTCGTCAGTAGATCGATACCCATCGTGCGGTGCATCTCGGCGATCCGCGGAATGTCGGGCGAATCCGGCGGCGTGTAGACCGAAGCGTGCACAGGCTCGTTGTAGATGGTCCACTTGTCGATCGGAATGCCCATCATCGCCAGGGTGAGCACGGCGGGCACGATGTTCGCCAGATCATCGACGAAGTCGATGCTGCCGGACTCGATCTTCTCGTTGATGCTGGCGCGCACGATCTCGTCGATGAACGGCGTCCAACGCTTGACCGCGGCGGGGGACAGATACGGGTTGAGCAGGGCGCGGAATTCGTGATGTTCCGGGTCGTCCATTTCGAGGATGCCGCCCCGGACACCGGAAGCACGCTCGTTCTTCGGAATCGCGATTCCCTTGTAGCCCTTGCGTTTTCCGTGGATGTCGTGATCGTTGGAGACGTCTGCGGAACGGGAGAGCGCGAATACTTCTTTGCTGCCGGCGGCCACCCAGTGGCCACCGTGGGTTTCCGACCATGCCATCGGGCACTTGGATTGCATCTCCTGCGTGATCGGCAGGAAGTTGTCGCGGTAGTCGGCTGCGTGGCGGTCGAAATCGAACCTGATCGTCTTGCGGTCGTCGTTCGAGACGACGTCGTCAACGCTCACGGCGTTGTCCTCCTCTTGCACGTCGAGCTGGGGGGCAGTTCGGATCGGCAGATCAGAAGATGGTGATTGCCTGCTCCGGGCACGAGCTGACGGCCTCACGGACCGCTTCCTCCTGATCGGTGGGGACCTCTTCGTTGGAGACCGACGCGTGACCGTCGATCTCGCTGAGTTCGAAGACGTCCGGTGCGGCCATGGCGCAGAGGGTATGGCCCTGGCATTTCTCGGGATCGACGCGGACCTTCAAGATTTCCTCCAAACTTCCGTTGGATCCGAGCACTTTTCGGATCCTGTCGTGGGATCCACCGGGCACGGTAACAGTGATCAGACGTGGTAGTCGTACCACTTGAGATAGCCGCCGCCGTCGACGCGCATTTGCATACCGGTGACATACCGCGACTCGTCGGAGGCGAGGAAGAGCACCATGTTGCTGGAATCTTCGGCCTCGATGTACGGGATCGGCATGGCCTGCTGCACACCGAACACCGGCTCGGCATCCTGACGGGTGGGATGTTCGAGGTCCGGGCGGAACGAGCGGTACATCGGTTCGCTCTGCAGCATGTCGGTATTGCAGTTGGTCGGGTGCACGACGTTCGCGCGGATGTTGCGCGGCGCCAGGTGGGTTGCGAGCTGGTGGATGAACTGCGACAGTGCGCGCTTGGAATACACGTACGCGACACCACCGAGGTCCTTGCCGGGCTGATCGACCTTCGAGACGTCCATCAGGGCTGCCGTCGATCCGGTGGCGATGATCGACGCACCTTCGGTCAGGTGCGGCAGTGCGGCCTGGACGGCATTGATCGTGCCGACGAGATTGGTGTTGATCACATCTGCCCACGCCTGAACTTGTGGCTCGCCCTTCATGCCTGCGACACCGGCCTGTGCGATCACGATGTCGAGCTTGCCGAACTCGGCGAGGCCCTGCTCGAGCGCGGCCCGCACCTGCGCGGCCTCCCGGACATCGGCTTTGACCGCAACGATGCGGCGGCCGTGCTTCTCGACGAGCCGCACGGTCTCCTCGAGGTCTTCGGGGGTGGCCATCGAATATCCCATCGACGGGATGTTCTCGCACAGGTCCACCGCGATGATGTCGGCGCCCTCCTCGGCCAACCGGACCGCATGGCTACGGCCCTGACCGCGAGCGGCACCGGTGATGAATGCGACCTTTCCTTCTACACGCCCCACTGTTGTTTCCTTTCGATTGGTTTTCTCGGTCGGGAGATGTGCGGCGGTCGGATCAGGTGTTGCGTCCGCCGTTGACGCCGAGGATCTGGCCGGTGATGTAGCCGGCTTCTTCGGAGATGAGGAACGCGCACGCGGCGGCGATGTCCTCGGGGCGGCCGACTCGGCGCACCGGTGTCCGCTGGATGTGGTCGTCGATGGTTCCACCGAGCAGACCGCTCGCTTCGGATTTGCGGAGCATCGGGGTGTCGACGAATCCCGGTGGAACCGCGTTGACGGTGATGCCGTCGGGCCCGTACTCGAGTGCCAGCGACTTCGTGAGGCCGTTGACCCCGGCCTTCGACGAGACGTACGCGGTCATGAATTGCTGGCCCGATTGGGCGCTCGACGACGAGATGTTGACGATGCGCCCCCACCCGGCGTCGCGCATGTCGGGGAGGACGGCCTGAACGCAGTGGAAGACGCCGTTCAGGTTGACGGCGACGATCTGGTTCCACGTGTCGATGTCGATGTTGTGGAATCGCTTGTACAACTCACGGCCGGCGGCATTCACGAGGATCGTGATCGGCCCGAGTTCCTCGCGGAGCTGGGTGAGCGCGGTGTCGATCGATGCGCGGTCGGACACGTCGGCGACGTAGGAGAACTTGACGTCGCACGGGTTGAGGTCCAGGATCGCGACCCGGTGACCGTCGTTGCGGAGCCGTTCGGCGATTGCGGCTCCGATGCCGGAGCCACCACCGGTGACGACCGCGGTCCGGACCGTCTCCGCCTCCGCCGCTGTCTCGGTCACTGCCATGCCTCGTCTCCGACGATGGTCACGCGGCGCATGAGGCGCTCGGAGGTCGGGTCGTACGGAAGGGCCCGGTGCAGCATGCCGGTATTGTCCCACACGACCATGTCGCCGACCGCCCAGTCGTGGGCGTAGCAGAAGCGTTCCTGCGTTGTCCATGCCTGCAGTTCGTCGATGAGCGCGCGGCTCTCGTCGGGTTCCATGCCGACGATGTGATCGGCGGTGGCGCCGATGACGAGGGAGCGGCGGCCGTCGCGGCGATCCCACACGAGTGCGGATTCGTGGGGGGGGGCAGTTGACGCCAGCGGCCGACCTGCTCCTCGGTCGGATTCGGGTAGACCAGGCGCTGCGCGGCCTCGAAGCTGTGGACGACGCGCAGTCCCTCGTAGCGCTTGCGCTCGGCCTCGGAGAGGTTCTCGTAGGCGGCGTAGGTGTTGGCGAATTCGGTGCCGCCGCCGATTGCGGCGACATGGCGGCACGTGAGCACCGTGGCCTTGGCCGGAATGTCGTTCGTGGTGTCGTCGATGTGCCAGCTGAACGTGCCCTTGAGGTATTCGGCGGAGGGAGACTTGGCCGGGTCGAGCGACACCGTGAAGATCTCGTGGCCGGGGACCGGCTGAACGAGCTGCCCGAGGTTGCGGCTGAAGGCGAGCTGGGCGTCGTCGTCGAGATTCAGGCCGCGGAACAGCAGCACGCCGCGCCATTTCAGGGCTTCGGTCAGGCGACCGACCACCGCCGGGTTCTCGAGGTCGACGTCACCGCTGACCTCCACCCCCAGTGCCGGGCTGATTGCTGTAGTCTTCATCACAAGAAGCTCCCTTCCGATTTTCGAGAATCGTACTCTCACAGGATTGTCCGCCCGCAAGGCTGGATCGCTCGCTGATCCGGGCAATTTGGACCCTCGATTCGGGGTACCGGAACGGGTCGTGGATTGCTAGATTCGCACAATATGGAGGCTTAATTCTCTATTGTGAGAATAGTATTTTCATACAGCGAGGAGATCCCATGTCATCGCAGGACACCATGCAGGCCCATGCCCGCGCAACCGAGGTGCACAAGCGACTGCTCATCGACGGACAGCTCGTCACGACCGAGCGCACCTTTCCGTCGGTCAACCCCGCGACCGGTGCGATCGTCGGCTACGCACCGGACGCCGGCGTCGCCGAAGCCGAAACGGCCATCGACGCCGCGCGCCGCGCCTTCGACACGACCACGTGGTCGACCGATGTCGAATTTCGGATCGCCTGCCTCGACCAACTCCATCAGGCGCTGCTCGACAACGCGGAGGAACTGCGCGAACTGACCATCGCCGAGGTCGGCGCACCGCGCCAGCTCACCTACGGGAACCAACTCGACGCCCCCATCGGAATCGTCAAGTACTACGCCGACCTGCTTCGGAATCAGCCGCTCACCGAGGAACTCGGTGCGGTCGAAATCCGCGGACAGCAGCACCGTCGCTGGATCGAACGCGAAGCCGCCGGCGTGGTCGCCGCGATCGTCGCCTACAACTATCCGACGCAACTCGCGCTCGCCAAACTCGCCCCGTCCCTCGCCGCCGGCTGCACCGTAGTCCTCAAGGGCGCACCCGACACCCCGCTCGTCACCCAGGCACTCGGCGAGATCATCGCCAACCACACCGACATTCCCGCAGGCGTCGTCAACGTCCTCTCCTCCACCGACGTCGCCACCGGCGAGATCATGACAACCCACCCGGATGTCGACGTCGTCACCTTCACCGGCTCGACCGTCGTCGGCCGCAAGATCATGGCCGCCGCTGCCGGCACCCTCAAGCGCGTCTTCCTCGAACTGGGCGGCAAGTCGGCACTGATCATGCTCGACGACGCCGACCTCCCCCTGTCCGCGACATTCGCCGCCTTCAGCATCTGCTCGCACGCAGGTCAAGGGTGTGCACTGACCACCCGCCTGCTCGTGCCGCGCGACAAGCACGACGAGATCGTCGCGGCCGTCGCCGCGATGATGGGACACGTCTCCTACTGCGACCCGTCGGACCAGGCAACCTACATGGGTCCGGTCATCAACGACCGCCAGCGCGACAAGATCGACGGCATGGTCAAGCGGGCCGTCGCGGAAGGCGCGACCCTCGTCACCGGCGGAGAGCGTGTCGACCCCGGCTTCTTCTACAAGCCGACCCTGCTCGCAAACGTCGACCCGGACAGCGAGATCGCACAGGAAGAGGTCTTCGGCCCGGTCCTCGCGGTCATTCCGTACGACGACGACGACCATGCCGTGCGCATCGCCAACAACTCGATCTACGGCCTGTCCGGCGGTGTGATCGGTGCCGACGACGACCGTGCAATCGCCATCGCCCGACGGATCCGGACCGGCACGTTCAGCATCAACGGAGGCAACTACTTCACACCCGAGGTGCCGTTCGGCGGCTACAAGCAGTCCGGGATCGGCCGTGAAATGGGCGTCGCCGGGCTCCACGAGTTCCAGCAGATCAAGTCGTTCGCGGTGATCGTCAAGTGAGGCCCCTCGACGGAATCCGCGTTCTCGAGGTCGCCATGTACGGCTTCGTCCCCTCGGCGGGCGCCGTGCTCGCGGAGTGGGGTGCCGACGTCATCAAGGTCGAACACTCGATCACCGGCGACCCTCAGCGCGGACTGCGCCAGGTCGGTCGGATGCGGGTCGAGGGCGACCCCAACCCGAACGTCGAACACGCCAACCGAGGCAAACGCAGCATCGGTCTCGACATGGGCAGCGACGAGGGCCGCGCGGTCCTGCTCGACCTGGCCCGCCGCTCGGACGTGTTCCTGACCAGCTTCCTGCCGCAGGCCCGCACCAAGTTCGGTATCGACGTCGACGACATCCGCGCCGTCAACCCGTCGATCGTCTACGCGCGCGGCAGCGCCCTCGGACCGCGCGGCACCGAATCCGCTCGCGGTGGCTACGACATGACCGCGTTCTGGGCACGCGGCGGTATCGCCGCGACGATCACCCCGCCCGGCATCGACGGCATGATCGCCCCGCCAGGACCGGCATTCGGCGACACCATCTCCGGCACCAACCTCGCCGGCGGCGTCGCGGCCGCGCTGCTCAAACGCGAGCGCACCGGCGAATCGTCGGTCGTGGACGTATCATTGCTCGGCAGCGGACTGTGGTCGATGGGGCACGGTGTCGCACTCTCGCTGCATCTCGGTGAGCACATGGTCGCGCCGGTGCCCGGTGGGCACGGCGCACCGACCAATCCGCTGTCCGGTCTCTACAAGACCGCGGACGACCGTTACCTGTCGTTCGTGATGCTCCAGCCGGCCAAGTTCTGGGCGGATGTGTGCCGTCACATCGACCGTCCCGAACTCGCCGACGACCCGCGGTTCGCGAACGCCGAGCAGATCGGCGCCAACACCGCGGCGGGAGTCGCGATCCTGCGTGAGGTCATCGCGCAGCGCACGCTCGGCGAATGGACCGAACGGTTCGCGACGTTGGCCGGCCCGTGGGCACCGGTGCAGGATTCGCTGCAGGTGTCCGACGACGCGCAGATCCGCGCGAACGAATACATCGTCAAGGCAGGCGAACTCGAACTCGTTGCCAATCCGGTCCAGTTCGACGTCACCGTGGCGGAATCCGGTCCGGCACCCGAATTTGCCGCGCAGACAGAGGAAGTCCTGCTCGAACTCGGCCTGGACTGGGATCGCATCATCGCACTCAAGACGGCGGGCGCGGTCACCTAGACCCGGCCACCCAGACCCGGCCACTCAAACCACCGGAGAGTCTCATGCCATACATCGCTTCGATCGGTACCTACCTGCCGTGCTGGGGATCGCCCACCGCACGAGTACCGGGCGACGACGAGGACGCGATCACCCTCGCTGTCGAAGCGGGCCGTGCCGCGGTCACCGACAGCGGGTCGGTTCAGTACGTGGTCCTGGTCAGCCGGGATCTGCCGCTGCTCGAGAGCAGCAACGCCGCGGTGCTGCTCGCCGGGCTCGGACTCGACCCGGAAATCGAGGTCACCGAGCGGCTCGGTAGGGCCCCGGCGACGCTGGACTCGCTCGGCTCGGCCCGGCCGCGCACGCTCGTGATCGGTGTCGATCTCGACGCGGCGGGCGCGGCTGCGGCGCTCACCGCGGATCAGGGACTGCAGGTGCGTACGGCGGCGCGCGTCGCGCGCAGTCTCCCGGTGCGCACCCGCACCGAGGGTGGAGTGGTCCACGACTACGGGGACCCGAGGTTGGTCAAACAGCGCGGATTCGTTGCGTCCCTCGCATCGTCGTGGGTCGACAATCCGGTGACCGTCGTCGGCGTCGAGCACAAGCAGGCCGCGGCGATGTGTGCGGGCCCGTCGATGGAACTACCCACCACGGGGGCGAGTTCGCCGCTGTTCGCGCTTGCGGCGATGGCCGAATCCGAGACGACCGGGCCGTTGGTGGGAGTGGAGCAGGCGAGTTTGTCGGCAATCACCGTCGCCGACGGTGTCACCGCGATACATCGCCGGGAGCCCCGCGCTCGTGAGCGTACCGCTCCGGTTCACGTACCGGGCCCGGAGATTCCGATCTCGCTCGCGGCATACGAGAGGGCATTCGAAGCGAAGGTCCGTTGGGAAGCGGGCAAGTATCCGGACGCCGACGACCTGGACTTCCCGCCACGATATCGGGTCGGTGCGGACGGAACACTGAGCAGTAGTTACGAATTCGTACCACTCCCGCGGGTAGGCACCGTCTATACCGAAGTGACGGTGCGGGTTCCGGTTCCCGGTCTGGACACCCCGTACTCGCTCGTCGTCGTCGAACTCGACGGCGTCGACGTGCGGGCACTGGTCAAGGTGACCGGTGTCGAACCTGGAACCGTCGATATCGGTGACCGCGGCCGGATGGTGCTGCGCCGCGTCGCGGTGCGGTCCGGAGTGCCGGACTACGGCTACGCATTCGAACCCGAAAGTGAGGCGTCATGAGGAAGGTCGCGATCGTCGGAGCTGGGATGACGCCGTTTGCCGAACACTTCTCCCTCGGGATTCGTGAGTTGTTGCCGATGGCGTATGCCGACTGCGCAGGCACTGTTGACAAGGGAATCCGCACGTCGGATCTGCAGGCCGCCTGGTTCGGTGCGATGGGCACGACCGACGGCTTCCCGTCCGGCATTCTCGCGGACACCCTCGGCCTGCCGGACATCCCGGTGACTCGGGTGGAGAATTCCTGCGCCACTGGTCACGACGCGATTCGCAACGCCCTCTTCGGGATTGCGTCCGGCGCATGCGATGTGGCTTTGGTGATGGGGGCGGACAAGGTACGTGAAACCGCATCGCGGGACATGATCTGGGAGTGGGAGGCCATGAGCCGGGACATGGCGTGGGACTTCCCACTCGGTCTCGCTCAGGCGGGCTTCGCACTGCATGTGCGGCGCTATCTGCACGAGTCGCCGGCGACCCGCGAGCACGTGGCGATGGTCGCCGTGAAGAACCACCGCAACGGATTGGGAAATCCGAAGGCGTTCCGGCGCTTCGAGATCACCGTCGAGGAGGCGTTGAGCGCGCAGACCGTCGTGACTCCGTTCGGCGTCTACGGCTGTGCACCGCAGAGTGACGGTGCCGCGGCGCTCATCCTCGCCGCCGAGGATGTCGCGGACCGTTACACCGATCGGCCGGTGTGGGTCCGCGGGGTCGGGCTGGGCCTGGATTCCGTGATGCACCAGCACAAAAAGGATCTGACGAGTTTCACGGCGACCGTCCGGGCCGCGAAGCAGGCATTCGGGATGGCCGGCCTGACACCGTCGGACATCGACGTCGCCGAGGTCCACGACTTCTTCACCGGTATCGAACTGATGAGCTATGAGGATCTCGGGTTCGCGAACCGGTTCGAGGCGTACAAGCTTGTCGAATCGGGTGCCACCGAGGTGGGTGGTGCGCTGCCGGTGAACACCAGTGGCGGCATGATCTCCAAGGGGCATCCGCCGGGCGCCACCGGTGTCGCACAGTGCGTCGAACTGTTCCAGCAGTTGCGCGGCAGCGCCGTCAATCAGGTCGACGGTGCGCGAATTGGTCTAGCGCACAACATCGGTGGACCAACTGCGGTGTCCGCTGTGACAATTCTGGAGGGTACGGCTCTCTGACGGACCACGCGCAGCGCCTGCATCGCTCATCGGCGATGCAGGCGTTTTCGTGTCTGCATCGGGCACGGCGGAACCGCGTGCCAAGTGCCTCTCCGGCAAAGAACATGACTCGCGGGTCGTGTTCTTGTCGCAAGAATGTCGGTCAGATCACCGGTGCGGCGCGCGGGCAGATCGCGCGGGCGCTCGAAGCGCAACACCTCAGCTCGGCGCGATGATGATCAACATGATGCCGGTGGATATCGTCCAGCCGGAGGGTGCTGCCGACACCGTTCTGTTCGTGGCGTCCGACGAGTCGAAGTACATCACCGCACACGAAATCGAGCCCGACGCAGCACTGACCGGTCACTCGCCGGATTCTGCGCCGGCCGACTCCCGATTCCACGGGGAGCCGGCCATTTCGGGGTCAGCTAGCGCGGGTCTCCGGACCGCGCAACCGGCGGTCGCAGATGTCGAGCAGATCCTGTGCGAGTTCCGGGGTGAGCCGACTCCAGCGGGGGCTCGTCAGAATCGCCCGGAGGCGGTGGAAGAAGACGGTGGGACTGACTCCGAATTCGACGAAGATGTCCTCGTCGGGGCCGCCGTTCCAGTGTCGCCACTTCGCGGCGAAGGCGAGCATCGCAGTATCGTCGGTCGTGCGGGTCTCCTTTCAGGGGAATGCAACCGGTCCTTGACAACCTTGCCGGTGGCATTGAGAGGGAGTGCGTCGAGGAATTCGACGAATCTCGGAACCTTGAATCCGGCCATGCGATCGCGGCTCCACGAGATCACATCTTCTGCTGTCACAGTCGTTTTCGGCACCACGAAGGCCTTGCCGACCTGGCCGAGCCGCTCGTCCGGCACGCCGATCACCGCCACCTGGTCGATGGCCGGATGCGCGAGCAGGAAACCTTCGATCTCGGCGGGATACGCGTTGAACCCGCCGACGATGAACATGTCCTTCTTACGGCCGATGATGCGAAGCCTGCCGTCGTCGTCGAACTCACCGAGATCGCCGGTGTGCAACCAGCCGTCCGCGTCGATCGCCTCGGCGGTCGCGTCCGGGTCGTCGAAATAGCCTTGCATGACGTTGTATCCGCGCATGAGGACCTCGCTGTCGTCCGCGATCCGCACGTCGATGCCGTCACACGGGCGGCCGACGGTGGTCGCGATCCGGTCGAAACTGTCACCCCGCCGCGAGGCCGTCGCGGTGCCGCCTTCGCTGAGTCCGTACCCTGTCATGATCGTCTCGAACGGCAGTTCGCTGCGGATCCGCCGGATCAATTCGACGGGGATGTCGGCGGCGCCGGTCACCGCCGCCCGCAAGGAGGACAGGTCGTGACCTCTCGGCGCGGACAGCAACGACTGGTAGAGCGTGGGCGGCCCGGGGAGCATGGTGACCTTCTCCCGTTCCACCAAGGCCAGTACCTCGTCGACGTCGAGGACCGGTACCGGTAGGACGGTGGCGCCCCGGATCATGGATGCGATCACACCTGCCTTGTACCCGAACATGTGGAAGAACGGGTTGACGACCAGATAGCGGTCGCCTTCGCGCAGGTCGGCCAGATCGCACCACTCCGAGAACATCCGGAGCGTCTGGGCGTGATTCATCATGACGCCCTTGGGTCGACCGGTGGTACCGGACGTGTACATGATGTCCGCGATATCTTCCGCATCCACCGGGCATTCGAACGGTGCTCCACTGGAAAGAAATCCGGACTTCAGATCGATGACGGGGATATCGTCCGGAGGCTGGAAGTCCAGGCCGAGGAACCCGTGCTGGACCAAGACCGCCTTCGCGCCGCTGCGACGGATGATG
Source organism: Rhodococcus sp. (in: high G+C Gram-positive bacteria) (assembly GCF_049299235.1). Classification (GTDB taxonomy): domain Bacteria; phylum Actinomycetota; class Actinomycetes; order Mycobacteriales; family Mycobacteriaceae; genus Rhodococcus. The sequence goes on from NZ_JBAQXC010000336.1 coordinate 38,143, forward strand.
TCGTCGGCTTCCTGCGACTTGTACCGGGTATTGACCGGAACGAGAACACCACCGGCGGTAAGGATTCCGAATGCCGCGACGATCCATTCCGCGGAGTTCGGCGCCCAGATCGCGACGCGGTCACCCTTGTCGATACCGGAGGAGGCGAGTGCTCCGGCGGCACGCCGCACCCGGTCGACGAGGTCGGTGAAGGTGATCCGGAGGTCCCCGTCGACGACCGCTTCGGCATTGCCGAAGCG
>NZ_JBAQXC010000337.1:0-1956 GCF_049299235.1 Rhodococcus sp. (in: high G+C Gram-positive bacteria)
GTGCAGCACGTCCTCCGCGTCTGTGGGGTCGAGCGGGGTCAGCGCGGAGCCGCGCCCGACCGGCACCAGGAAGAACACGGACCACAGCGAGGCTCCGAGCTCGACCACCGTCCGCAGGATGTCCGGCAACTCGTGCGCGTTGCCCGCGGTCACGGTGGTGTTGATCTGCAGGCGGTAGCCCACGTCGCGGACGGTCCGGGCCGCCCGCAGCGTCTGGTCGAAGACACCGTCGATGCCCCGAAACCCGTCGTGACCGGCCGCGGTCGCACCGTCGAGCGACAGTGAGACCGCCGATGCCCCGGCCGCCCGCAGGTCGCGCAGCACCGGTTCGGTCAACCGGGGGGTGACCGACGGTGACAGCGCGACGTGCAGTCCGGCCTCGGTGCCGTGGCGCACGAGTTCCGGCAGGTCGGGACGTTCGAAGGGGTCGCCGCCGGTGAGTACGACGATGGGACGCGGCGCGCCGAACGCGGCGATCTCGTCGAGGAGCCGGTAGCCCTCCTCCGTGGTCAGTTCGAGTGGGTTGCGGGCAGGGATGGCGTCGGCGCGGCAGTGCGTACACGCCAGCGCGCACGCGCGGGTGACCTCCCAGATCACGATGAACGGCCGTTCGTTCGGATCGTGGCGCAACGTCCGTATCGTGCGCGTGGGTCGGGTCGATGTCGCGGTCATCGGGGGCTCCCGGTTCGTTGTCGAGGTGCCGGTGCGCGGGCGCTGCACCGCAGTCGAGGCCGCTCGCGACGAGACCGGTGACCGTATGTCCGCTTGCGCCGTCGGGCTGCTTCGGCATCGTTCACTCCAGGGAGAGACCATTACTTCAAAGCTAATGGTTCCGGAGCCCGGTGACGCACAACCGTGACCGACCCCACCCGAGCAACTACCTCCGTCTACCGAGACCGCGTGGTCACCGGCCCGCCCCGGTCCTCCCACGCCCGCAACCTGCGCAGCAGCGAATCCTTCTTGCGCTGGTGATCGGCCATCCGGCGCAGCACGTCGTCGAGGAAGCGCACGGCGTGGTCGACATACGGCCCCTTGTTCAACATCACACATTCGGCTCGCCCGGAGGCCGCCGCGTCGGTGACCTCCGCCCGGGACGGCCGCCCGGTGCGCGCCAGCGTGTCGAGGACCTGGGTCGCCCAGATCACCGGCACATGCGCCGCCTCGCACAACCACAGGATCTCCTCCTGCACCTCGGCGAGCCGTCCGTACCCGGACTCCACGGCGAGGTCACCGCGCGCGATCATCACGCCGACCTTCGGTGAGTGCACGGCCGCGAACAGGATCGACGGCAGGTTCTCGAAACCACCGACCGTCTCGACCTTCAGGATCACCCCGAGGTGTGTGCCACCGAGCTCCGCGAGCCGGTCCTGCAGTCCGGTCACGTCCGACGCACTGCGCACGAACGACAGCCCGACCGCGTCGGCGTGCTCGACGACGAACGGCAGGTGCGTCAGGTCCTCGGCGGTCAATGCGGGCAATCGCAGTTCGGTGTCGGGCAGGTTGATGCCCTTCGCGGCGCCGAGTCGGGTGCCGCGCGGACCGGCGTCGACGATGCGCACCCGCAGGCCGTCCGGGCCGGCTTCCTCGATCACCCCGCCGATCTTGCCGTCGTCGAAGAAGATCCGATGGCCGATACTCGTGTCCGCGAACACCTGCGGCAGCGTGCATCCGATCCGGTGTGGCTCCGCGTCCGCATCCACGGGTTCCAGGTCCGGGACGACAAGGAGTTCGTCGCCTGTGTGCACGGTGAGTTTGCGTTCGGTCGACGGAAGGTCCGCGACCGCCGTGACGTCGCCGCGGTGGGCACGGAGCCGGGTGCCCGGGACCAGATAGGCGGTGTCGGCCAGTTCTGCACGCACGCCGTGCTCGGTGTCGGTGACGACGAGGGTTCGTTTGGATCCGCGGGTGTCGTGAAAGGTGACCCGGTCACCGGGGCGGCGCCGCGCCAGCCACAGT
>NZ_JBAQXC010000338.1:0-2182 GCF_049299235.1 Rhodococcus sp. (in: high G+C Gram-positive bacteria)
TAACGCCGGGCATGATGCTCGGTTTTTGAAGGGAGAGAGCATGAAGAAGGGACGTTTTTCCGAAGAGCAGATCGTTCAGATCCTCAAAGAGTCGGAGTCCGGCACGTCAGTCGCCGAGATCTGCCGAGCGCACAAGATCTCGAGCTACACGTTCTACAAATGGCGGCGGAAGTTCCGCGGCATGGAAGTTGGCGAGGCCAAGAAGATGAAGGCGCTGGAAGCTGAGAACACAAAGCTCAAGCGGTTGATCGCGGAACAGGCCCTCGACATCGTCGTCTTAAAGGATGCTTTAGGAAAAAAGTAAGGCGGCCTGTCGAACGTAAAACTTTGGCCCGAGCTGCCATCGAGAAGTTCAGGCTTAAGCATCGGCGGGCCTGTAAGATCTTTGGACTTAACCGATTTACGTGGTGGTATCAGCCAAGACCAGATCGTAACACCAAGCTCAGAGAGCGGATGCGAGAACTGGCAGCACGCTATCCGTACGGCCACCAGATGATCCACGACATGATCAGGAACGAATGGGAGGAACCCGTGAACCATAAGCGAACCGAACGCATTTACCGAGAAGAAGGGCTACTTCTAAGGCTTCGCCGTCGGAAGAAGAAGCTCAGACACTTGCGTGTCGCGCTCGAAGTTCCGGCATGTCCCGACGAAGTGTGGTCCATGGATTTTATCTTTGATCGACTCGCCAGCGGAAGGCAGCTCAAGATCTTGACGATGGTCGATCACTTTAGTCGCGGTCTTCCAGATCTTTTGCCGAAAACTTCGATTAAAGGCACGGACGTCGTTCAAGTTCTAGAAAGCTTAAGAGTGCAAGGCCGAAAGCCGAAGGTGATTGTGACCAGCCGGGAGTTTTTGTTCCACTCCTAGAGTTTAGTTCCAGCCATTACTCCTCGGAAATTCTGCTGAAAAGCTAGAGGCGCAGGCGGCAAATATCCCAAAGAACTGTGCGGTCTCTTCGTATTGTAGTGATGGCGCCATTGCTCAATTATAACTTTTGCTTCCAAGAGAGAAAAGAAGATTTCTCCGTTCAATAATTCGTATCTCATCTTACCATTAAATGATTCGCAGTAGCCGTTCTCCCATGGGCTTCCTGGATGAATAAAAAGTGGCGTAACCTCAAGCCTCGCAAGCCAAGCTCTTAATTTCGTGGCAATAAATTCCGGGCCGTTATCGGACCGGATATGCTTTGGAAGCCCACGTTTCAAAAATAAATCGGCAAGTGCGTTAATCACATCGTTGGATCTGATTCTCCTCGCCACCAAAGAAAGCAGGCACTCCCTAGAAAATTCATCAATGATGTTCAAGATTTTGAATTTCCTTCCATCATGCGTTTGCTCAGACACAAAATCGTAGGACCAAACGTGATTCACGTATTCTGGCCGCTGCCGGATGCACGAGCCATCCGAGAGCCAAAGGCGAGCGCGCCTCGGCTGTTTCTGAGGCACTTTTAATCCTTCCTGCTGCCAGATTGAGAAAACTCGATCCTTGCCCACGTCCCAGCCTTCCATATTTAAAATTCCAGTCACTTGGCGATACCCATATCGGCCAAATTCTGAAGCTACGCTCACGACGCGCTCTCTGAGCTTGTTTTGAAAATCACGATTCACTGGCTTATAGCGAAGAAGTGAGCGGTGCGTTTTTAGCACCTTGCAAATCCTCCGCTCTGAAAAGCCCAGCTCCTTTTTGACATGCATAACCGCATCTCGCTTTCGGGCTGGGCTTAGAAGTTTCCCTTGGAAACCTCTTTTAATATTTGGTTATCGACGGAGAGATCGGCCACGAGCTTTTTCAAGCGGCCATTTTCCTGTTCGAGCTCGCGAAGGCGTTTGGCTTGGTCAACTCGTAGGCCGCCGTATTCTTTTTTCCAGCGGCTAAGCGTTACGACTGTTACGCCAATTTTTCTTGCGGCCTCTTCTTGCGTGATTCCCTTGCTTTGCTCAATTTCGAACGTGCGAAGGATCTGAATGATCTCTTCGGGCGAATATTTTTTTCGACTCATACCGGGGCTCCTTTATGGCCCGCATCATAACATATGACTTGGACCGGTTTTGCCCGGCTAGGTCACCTTTAAAAGGTTCGAAACACCCGCACTTACGCTCTACGACCAGGCTCTCATCAAGGCGGTCCACGATGGACAGGTGGTCTTCAAGGATTGGCGCTACAAGGATTGCCGGTCGAT
>NZ_JBAQXC010000339.1:0-22782 GCF_049299235.1 Rhodococcus sp. (in: high G+C Gram-positive bacteria)
CGGTCCCATTCCGAACCCGGAAGCTAAGCCTGTCTGCGCCGATGGTACTGCACTCGTCAGGGTGTGGGAGAGTAGGTCGCCGCCGAACACCCGTTTGCTGTAGGCCCCCACCATCTGGTGGGGGCCTACAGTCATTTCCGGACCGGTTTCACCCCGAGCAGGTCGGCCGGGGCCCTTCGAGTGCGCGAAACCAGTGTTCGACACGGCTTACGGTTTCGGCGTGCCCCCCGGTGACGCCGAGTGCGTGTTCCATGGTGATCACACGAGACAGACTCGTCATGAGTACCGAAGCCACCACGGGCGGCAGGTCCGCGTGATCGATTCCGTAGCGCTCGAGTATGGTGTTGATCGCGTTGGCCTGCTCCCGTCTGAACCGTTCCGAGTACTCGGCGATCTGGGTGCGAAGCGCCGGCCGGTGCCGGGACAGAGCGATGAACTCCATCGTCAGTGCCACGCCGGCGGGATTGGTACTGAAGTCCCACAGCGCCCAAAGCGGTTGCGGCGAAGCAAGTGCCGTTGCTTGGTATTCCAATCCCTGTTCGGCCCGACGACGGAACACCTCGAACAGTAGTTCGTCCATGTTCCGAAAGTAGTAGTGCACCAACTGGGGTTTGAGCCCGGCCTGGTCGGCGATACGGCGGGACGAGACGGCTGCGTAGCCGTGCTCGATCATGAGCTTTTCGGCGGCGTCGAGAAGTACCGTCCGATTCTTCGCGTCGGGAGCCCCGATTCTGCGCGGCGATGCCATGCGCGTTGTCCACCTCCAGGATTCACACATCGGGCTGTGTGTTACGCATCGTATGCGTCCGCGCCGGGAATGTGTTCAGTGTTTCCACCGCGCTTGATGGCGTGAGTCTTCCGCCGGGTTTATGAAAAGTCACTGTGGCGCGTCGATTCGAGACGGTACCGCAACCGGGGCGGATTCGTGTCTGGACGAGTTGCGCGCTTCACGTCGCTTGTGCGGATCGCAGACCGGGTGTCCTCGCCCGCAGGCGTCGACGTGACGGTCGCCGTGCCGATGTAGTGCATGTGACCTTGACCACGTTCGGAAGCGCGTGCTATTCATGTGCTCAGCAATGCTAGGCAAGTGATCAGCACGGGCGAGTGGTCCACCGCACGCCCACCCATCAGATCAGGAGGCTGCCGTGACCACCGCACCCGAGAACACCCCGACCTGTCCGATCGACCACACCGCGCTCGACGGCGACTACGCCCGCGACTACTTCACCGACCCCTACTTCACCGACGACCCGCATCCCTTCTACGACCACCTCCGTTCCCGCTGCCCCGTCCACCCCGTCACCCACGGCGTCCTTGCCGTCACCGGCTACGACGAAGCCCTCGAAGTCCTGCGCAACACCACCGTCTACTCCAACATCACCGCCCCCATCGGCCCGTTCCCCCCACTACCGTTCACCCCGGACGGCGACGACATCAACCACCAGATCGAGCAGTACCGCGACCAGTTCCCCCTCAACGAACACCTGGTCACCATGGATCCGCCTCGTCACACCAAGATCCGACGCCTGCTCGGCGGACTGTTCACGCCCCGTCGCATGGAAGAGTCCGAGGACTTCCTCTGGCGCCTCGCCGACCGCCAGATCGACGAATTCGCCGCAACCGGCACCGTCGAAGTCCTCAACGGCTTCGCCCAGCCTTTCGCGCTGCTGACCATCGCGAACCTGCTCGGTGTCCCGGAAGACGCCCACGACGACTTCCGCCGCCATCTGCTTGCACAGCAGGTCGGCGCAATGAGCGAGGGTGACGCCTTGGCCACAAACCCGCTCGAGTACCTCGACTCGAAGTTCACCGCCTACCTCACGGACCGCCGCACCACCCCCGAGAACGACGTCCTCGGTGCCCTGGCCGCCGCCTCCTACCCGGACGGGGACTTGCCCGACGTCGTCGAACTCGTCCGGCTGGCGACCTTCCTGTTCGGCGCCGGCCAGGACACCACCGCCCGGCTGATCACCGCCGGCATCCGGCACCTGGCCGAGAACCCCGAACTGCAGGCCACCCTGCGTGCCGACCGCACCCTGATCGGTGACTTCGTCGAGGAACTGCTGCGGATGGACGGTCCGGTCAAGGGCGATTTCCGGCTCACCCGCAAGACCACCGAGTTGGCCGGTCGTACGGTGCCCGCCGGCACCGTGGTGATGGTGCTGCCCGGCGCCGCCAACCGCGACCCGGACCGGTTCGAGGACCCGCACACCTTCAACCTCGACCGGGTCAACGCCCGCGAACACGTCGCGTTCGGGCGGGGGGTGCACACCTGCCCCGGCGGTCCGCTGGCCCGGATCGAGGGCCGCATCGCGATCGAACGGTTCCTCGACCGCACCGCAACCCTGACCGTGAACGAGGAACACCACGGAGCGGCCGGGCATCGCACCTACCGGTACGAGCCGACCTACATCCTGCGGGGCTTGGCCGAACTCCACGTCGATTTCACACTCGCGGACTGACCACCGGGCCGAACCGAACACACGAAAGGCAATCGCCATGGGGATCGCTGGGCGAGCAACCGGGGACCGGCACCGATCAGACGACACCATCGCGACGTCGGATGCAGTCGAGGCCGAACAGCCGATCTCGGCGACCACCGAGATCGGCGACTGGATGCGTGGCTACATTCGCCGGCATCCCGTCGCGTCGCTGGAAACCGTCGGTGGTCAATGCGTGCTGGGCATTCGGGCGATCCAGTACTTGATCGCAGACATCGCGACCCTGCGATTTCCGTTTGCGGAGTTCGTACGCCAGGCGGCGTTCATGGCCTCGGCGTCGGCACTCCCCACGATGTTCGTGGCAATTCCGATCGGTGTGACCCTGTCGATCCAGTTCGGGCTGCTGGCCGGGCAGGTCGGTGCAACGTCACTGGCAGGCGCGGCAAGTGGACTGGCGGTGATCAAACAGGGTGCACCGATGGTTGCGGCGTTGCTCATGGCGTCCGCAGCGGGTTCCGCAGTGTGCGCGGACCTGGGCTCCCGAAAAATCCGTGACGAGATCGATGCTCTCGAGGTCATGGGCATCTCGGTGATACGCAGACTCGTGGTCCCGCGTCTGGCAGCGGCGATCGTGGTCGGTGTCGCACTGACCGGATTGGTGACCTTCGTCGGGTTCCTCTCCGGCTATCTGTTCAACACGTTCATCATGGATGGCACACCCGGCAGCTTCGTGACGACGTTCGCATCCTTTGCCACCGTCGGGGATTTCATCCTGACGATGATCAAGGCACTCGTCTTCGGCGCGATCGTCGCCATTGTTGCCTGTCACAAGGGGCTCAATACCAGAGGGGGACCCGCCGGTGTCGCGAATTCGGTGAACGCCACCGTTGTTGCCTCGATCCTGCTCCTCATGATCGTCAATGTTGCCTTCACTCAGTTGTATGTGATGTTGTTCCCGCGGACGGGGTTCTGAGTGGCCTCGCGATATTTTCCTCCTGGCGCCAGGCCGATCGTCGGTGCGATCACCGCCCAGGTGGCGGTCGTCCAGCGACTCGGCCACATGATCGGGTTCCTGGTGCGGGCGCTGGCAGCGATTCCCACGACCCTGCGCCACTATCGCAAGGAATTCCTGCGAATTCTGTCCGATGTGACGTGGGGCAACGGCTCGATCGTGGTCGGTGGTGGAACCGCCGGAGTCATCATCATTCTCGGCGCAGCAGCCGGGGCGCTTGTTGCGATCGAAGGGTACAACGCGCTGCATCTGCTGGGTCTGGAGGCAGCCACCGGCATGATCTCGTCGACGGCGACGACCCGTGAGTTGGCACCGATCATGGCGTCCCTCGCGTTCGCTGCACAGGCCGGTTGCCGATTCACCGCGCAACTCGGTGCCATGCGGATCTCCGAGGAGATCGATGCAATGGAAACGCTTGCTATTCCGTCGATTCCGTACTTGGTCACGACGCGACTGCTCGCATCGATCGTTGCAATCATCCCGCTGTATCTGGTCTGCCTGGCCGCGAACTATCTCACCGTGCAGACCATTATCGGAATGTCCGGTGGTGTATCGGCCGGCACCTACGAACACTATTTCAGTCTCGTCCTCAGCGGCCCGGACATCCTGTACTCGCTGTCGAAAGCAGTTGTCTTCGTGGTTATCACGACGACGATTCAGTGCTACTACGGCTTCTATGCGTCAGGAGGGCCGCAGGGTGTCGGCACTGCCGCAGGCCGGGCGATGCGGTCGAGCATTTCCGCGATGATCGTGATCAATCTCTTGCTGACCGTGGCGTTCTGGGGCATCGGCTCCGGTGCCAGGCTGGGTGGGTGAACCATGTCGTTGTTGTTCGAAAGTGACGGACGTGGTCCCACTCCCACTCGACTGTTCATGCAAGGATTCGGTGCCCTCGTCATCGCAGCGCTTCTGCTCGGTGCTCTCGCCGCGAAGACCGGTGGATCCTTCGACCGAACCGTCGATGTCACAGCCACTCTCGCCGAAGTCGGCGATGGCCTGCCCGACCGATCCGATGTGAAGTTCCGCGGATTGCTCGTTGGTACGGTATCGGCCGTCGACGCGGCGACCGGCGATGGCCCGAATCTGGTCCACATCAATCTCGACCCCGTTCACGCACAGTCGATTCCGAGTACGGTTACCGCGCGGGTGGTGCCGAGCAATGTTTTCGCCGTATCGTCCGTCCAATTGGTGGACAACGGTGCGGCTCCCCCGTTACCAGCGAACGCGTACATTCCTCAGGATGAAAGCCTGGCGACGGTTCAACTCCAGACCGCTCTGACCAAGTTGCGGGAGATCGCCGCCGCGACCGCACGCGTCGGCACCGAACAGACTTTGGGTGTGCTCGCGGCCGTGGCGAAGGCCACCGACCAGCGCGGTGACGACATCGCCGAGGCCGGCGCGCAATTGGGGCGGATCGTCCGTGAGATCGGCACGGTCGTCGAGCCCGGTGAGGGACCGTCGACGCTCGACTCGTTGACCGGCGCAGTGCAAGGTTTGCACGAGTCGGCACCGGAACTGCTGGAAGCCCTGCATCATTCGATCACGCCGATGCGGACGCTCGTAGAGAAGGACGCAGCGCTGGCTGCGTTCCTGTTCTCGGGGGCCAACACGCTCGGGACAATCGGGACCGCCTTCGACAACAACACCGACCAGATGATCACCCTCACGACGCAGCTCACGCCGGTCCTCGGCGTCCTCGCAGACGGTTCGCCGTCCTTCTCCCAGATCGTGGTCAGCATGAACAGCATCACCAAGAAGTACTTCGAGCATTTCCAGCCGGAAGGCCAGCTCAACGGTGTCGGCAAGTTCGTCTTTCAGTTGACCCCGCACCGCATGTATACGAGGGCCGACTGCCCCCGATACGGCGACCTGGCCGGCGCGAGCTGTGACACCGCGCCGATCGGCGCCCCCGCGGTGCCATCGGTCGATGCTGCCGGATCGGCGATCGTGAGCGGAAACCCTGCAGGAGGCAGTCCGCTGATCGGCAACCCGCTGATCGGTAACCCGGTGGGCGGCAATGTCGGTCCGGTCGGAAGTCCGGGCGAGAAGGAACTGTTCGGCGCACTCCTCGGGGGTGACCTCAATTCTGCAGCGGAGATGCTCCTCGGTCCTCTTGCCAGAGGCGCGGTCGTCAACGTCGTGCCGGAACCGGAGGCGCCGCGATGAGCTACCGCAAGTCACTGATCGGATTGTCACTGTTCCTGGTGGTGTGTTGCGCGCTGGCGTGGACCGTGTTGGTGACGTTGCAGCGCGGGGTGCAGGGTCCGACAAACTCGTACAGTGCGGCATTTTCCGATGCTTCCGGTCTCCGCATCGGTGACGACGTTCGGATGGCGGGGGTCCGAGTGGGACGTATCGATTCGATTGCGCTCGTCGGCGCCACCGCCAAGGTGGGGTTCCGAATCGACGCAGGTCAGGTCGTGTACGGGAACACGAAGGCCGCGATCACGTACCAGAACATCATCGGCCAGCGATATCTGGGACTGTCGCTCGGCGACTTCGGGGATTCCCGGATCCTGCCGGCGGGCAGTGAGATCCCCCTGGAACACACCGAACCGTCGTTCGACATCTCGGTTCTCCTCAACGGATTCGAGCCGCTGTTCAGCGTTCTCGACCCCGAGCAGGTAGACAACATTACTACCGCGATTATCACTGCACTGCAGGGCGATTCCGGGTCGGTGACCACTCTGGTCGCGGAGACGACGAGACTCGCGGAGTCCGTCGCGGGTCCGGACCAGGTTCTCGGCGAACTGATCGGCAACCTCGACAGTGTCGTGCAGGACCTAGCGGTGCAGAGCGGCAACGTCGACACGGTCATCACGCAGTCGCGGGCCATGTTCGATCAACTGTCGGCGCGACGCGGCGAACTCGTCGGATCGGTGGAGCAGATTGCGACCGTCGCCGACAGCGTCTCCACGATCGTGGCGGAGGTGCAACCGGACCTGCAGGAATTCCTGGCTCGGGAACCGGGTTTCGCCCAGCACTTCAACGATCACAAGGATTCGTTCGAATACTTCGCCTTCAACCTGCCCGCACTGCTGAAAGGATTCGCCCGGGTGAGCCAGGAGGGTACATATCTCAGCACGTACCTGTGCAACTTCAACGTCACACTCGTCCCGGCATTGAGCAACGTCATCCCGTCGATCGTCGCGCAGGCCACACCCGAAGGCCGGGTCACTCAGTCCCCGGTGTGCAGGTGATCGACTGTGACCACCAAGCGTAGATTCCGACCCATCGAGGAATACACACCGCTGAACCTCGGCGCGATCACCGTCGCGGTCATCGCACTCGCTCTCGCGGCGACCCTGCTGGTCGGTTCGATCGGGATCGGAAAGCGCCAGTACGAGGCGGAGTTCGCCCAGGCTGCGCAGATCGCGCCCGGTGACGGAATCACGATCGCCGGTGTCCAGGTCGGCACGGTCGACGGAGCGCGCCTCGAGGGCGACCACGTGGTGGTGACGATGAAGATCGACGAAGGCGTTTCGCTCGGCGTCGACACCCGCGCATCGATCAAGCTGACGACGCTACTCGGTGCCCGCTACATCGAACTGCGACCGGCCGGTGAGGGAGAATTCCCGGATCATCGGATACCGCTGTCCAACACCGAAGTTCCGTACGACCTCATGGATGTTCTGGCCGACGCGACCACCACCTTCGAGCAGGTCGATGCCCGTGAACTCGGCGACACCCTCACGGTGCTCGCTGGTGAGCTGCACGACTTGCCGCCGCTGATGCCGCAGGCGCTCGCGAACATCGAGAATCTGTCGTCGGTGCTGGCCGAGCGTCGTGACCAGGTGGGCTCGCTGCTGGAGGCAACCGAGCAGATGACCGGTATCGTGCGAGAGCAACAGAGCAGTCTGGGGTCGTTGGTCCGAAATGGACGGGACATGTTGCAGGAGATAACGACCCGTCGAGAAATGATCGACGGACTATTCGTCGCGACCACCAATCTCGTCTCGGAACTCCACACCGTAGTCGTCGAGGACAGACCAGAAGTGGAGCAACTGATCGCGAGCCTGAACGAGCTGTTGCAGAGCCTCGGCAACAACGACGATCTGCTGCGCAACACCCTGCAGATCCTTCCCGTTGCCCTACGGAACTTCACGAACGCTACCGGAACCGCAAACGAGGTGGACTTCTCGGCTCCGGCCGGTCCGATGATCGACTCGTGGATGTGTGCGCTCAGCGGCCGGGCAGTCGAGCTGGACATGCCGGCCTACTTTCAGGAGTGCGAATGATCTCACGTCGGACGATCACCACCGGTGTCGTGGCGCTCGTCGCGGTCGCTGTGGGCTTCTTCGGGATTCGCGCGCTCCTGAACGGAGAGGACTCCCACACGATCACCGCGCAGTTCGACAACGGCGCCGGTCTGTATGAGGGAAATACCGTGGCGGTACTCGGTATTCCGGTTGGCACGATCACCCGGATCGAACCGAAGGGGCTGTACGTCGAGGTGACGATGGAGGTCGAGGGCTCGGTCGACCTTCCGGCCGATGCACAGGCGGTGGCGGTCTCGACGTCGGTGCTGACCGACCGGCACGTAGAATTGACACCGGTGTATCGCGGTGGCGACAAGCTCGGATCGAATGCGGTTCTGGGGCTGGATCGTACGAAGACGCCCGTTGAGTTCGATCGACTGCTCGCGATGGCAGACAATTTGTCGGTTGAGCTTCAGGGCGACGGGAGCGGTGGCGGACCCGTCGCGGATCTCCTGGCGGCCGGCGCGGCGGCCACCGACGGCAACGGTGACGCGATGAGGTCGGCCCTGTCGACACTGTCCGATGCGCTGCGCCTGGGCGACGACGGCGGCGCCGCAACAGCGAACGAAATCACGAGAGTCGTGGATGATCTCGCGGTCCTGACGACCGCGGCGGCTGCCAACGACAGTGACATCCGCGAATTCGGAGAGGCCACTCGTCAGATGAGCGAGATCCTGGCGGACGCGAACCTCGGCACCGGCGACACCGGAAAGAAGATCAACGACATTTTGGCCCAGGCGAACTCGATTTTGACAGACAATCGGGACACATTGAGCTCGACGCTCGCGAATGCGGAGACCGTGACACGGTCGCTCGCGGACTATCGTGACCAGCTCGCTGAGTTTCTCGATGTGACACCGCTGCTGATGGACAACGCATACAACGCGATCGACCAGGAGAACGGGGGTGCCCGCGTGCATGCGCAGCTCGAGAAGGTCTTCTTCGACGGCCAGTTGGTCAAGGAGGTCTGCAACCGCATGGGACTCGAACACCTTGGTTGCGCGACAGGGACGATGCGTGATTTCGGCCCCGATTTCGGTATTCCCGGCATGCTGGAGGGACTCGCGGGGTTGCCGAGATGACGGGCACGCGGTGGAAGTGTGCGATCGCAAGCACAGTGGTCGTCGTGGCGATGGCTACCGCAGGCTGCTCGGTCGGCCTCGAGGACCTGCCGCTTCCGGCGCCGGGCGTCAGCGGCGACTCGTACACGATCGGCGCGACGTTCGAGAATGCCCTGAATCTGCCGACCAAAGCGAAGGTGAAGCTTGCCGGCGCGGATGTCGGCGAGGTCGAGTCGATGCGGGTGGAGAACTACACCGCCGTCGTGTCGCTTCGCATCATGAACGGAGTAGTGCTGCTGGACGGTACGACCGCCGAATTGCGTTCGGCGACTCCCCTCGGCGACGTGTTCGTCTCGCTGCAACCGCCGGCCGACCCGGCGCCGGACGCTGCGGTCCTCGACGAGGGTGACAGCATCCCACTCGAATCGACTTCGGCTGCGGCGACCGTCGAGGAGCTGCTCGCAACGTCGTCGCTGCTCGTCAACGGTGGTGTCGTCCGGAATCTGACGAAGCTCGTCAACGGTCTCGGTTCGGCGGTGGACGGGAAAGGCGACCGGATCGCCGAGTTGATGAACGAGTCCACTCGCCTCGTCGGTGACCTCAATGCGCGGTCCGGCGAGATCCAGCGATCACTCGAACAGACGAACGGACTGGTCGCGACACTCGCAGACCAGCGTTCGACGATCAGCGACGCGGTTGCCGCGGCCGGTCCCGCGCTCGGTGTGCTCTCCGAAAATACCACGCAAGTAATCGATCTGGTGGCTCAGGTCGCCGCGATCACCAACCAGATTTCGAAGTTTCCGTCGGTTCAGGGAACCGATACTCGCAGCATGATCGCCGATATCAACACGGTCTCGGCCGAACTCAACCGGGCGGCGACCCTGCCGGGAGTGTCCCTCGACACGGTCAACCGGATCTTGGCCCCGGTCATCAAGGTGACGAACGGAACGTCGGCGCACACCGACGCGGATCTTCAACAGTTGGCGCTCGGCGCGCTGCCGGTCCCCGGACACGCCGGCGACCCGGGCAGCAAATTGCCCGACGGAACCGACTGGGCTGCCTTCGTGGGCACCTTGACGTACACGATGTTTCGACTCCAAGGCAAGTTCGGGGGGGGTGCCGCAATGACGGAACGCGGCAGGCAGAGGAGCGTCGTCGAGACGCCGGCACGTGCGCTGGTGTCCGGCGCGCGATACGCGTCGGCGCATCGGCTGGTGTTGTCGGTGATCGCGCTTGCTCTCACTCTCGTGCTCGGCGTCGCCTATCTGGTTTTCGGTGTCTTCCATCTGAATCCGGCCGACCGGAAGATCCACATCCGAGTAAATCTTGCGGAATCCGGTGGCTTGCTGCCCGATCGCAACGTCACGTTGCGCGGTGTTCCGGTGGGCCGGGTGACGGAGGTGACCCTGACCGACGGGGGCGTCGTCGCGGTCGCGGCGATCGATTCGTCGACGCAGATCCCTGTCGGCGGCGAAGTCCGGGTCGCGGGGCTGTCACTGGCCGGCGAGCAATATCTGGACTTCCGCCCGGACTCCGACAGCGGACCGTTCCTCACCGATGGTGCGGAGATTGCTATCGACGACACCTCGACTCCGGTGCCGCTGTCGGCGCTGATGGGAAATCTCGACGGGATGCTCGCCCAGATCGACCCGGACACAGTCCGGACGATCGTCGACGAACTCGGGATGAGCGACCAAGGACCCGGCAAGCTGACCGACATCGTCGACGGCGGAACGTTCCTCATCTCCACCCTCGATTCGGTGCTCCCGCAGACCGTGGGTGTGCTCAATACCAGCAAGATCGTGCTCGGTACCCTCTCAGACAGCGCGGCCGGTCTGGCCTCGACCTCTCGCAATCTGTCGACCGTGCTCGCGGGTGTCGAGTCTAAGGACGCGGGATTCCGGCAGTTGATCGACGGTGCGCCTGCGACGATGCAGTCGGTCGACACACTCTTCGCGGACAACTCACCCACAATGGTGCAGTTGCTGGGCAATTTGGCCACGACGGCACAGATGGCGTACCTCCGGGTACCTGCCCTCCACGAGTTCTTCTTCCCGGCCACGCGCGGTGGGTCGACGCTCGACGCGTTGGGGACGGCGTTCCACGATGGGGGCGTCTGGGCGTTCGTCAACATCTATCCCCGCTATTCGTGCGACTACGACCTGCCCAGGCAATCGCCTGCATTGCCGAACTTCCCCGAACCGTTTCTGCACACCTACTGTGCGAATCCCGATCCGTCCACCCTGGTCCGCGGTGCACGCAACGCGCCGCGGCCACCCGGAGAAGACGTCGGCTATGCGCCGCCGGCGGGCGCCGACCCGCTGGCCCAGAGCGATCCGACACCGATCGGGCCGTTGTCTCTGCCACTCGAACCCGGCGGTCCCGACCTCGACGACCCGAGGGTGCGTTGATCCGATCGCGGTGGCGGCGCGGCGACTTGGCAATTCGGCGACCTGACAAACCAAGGAGAAGGAGAACCGACGTGAGTAAAAACAGCAGGACAGCGACGGCCGTTGCCGAACGTACGGCGGTCGAACGCGCGACCGCGGACGGCGACCCGACGGCACCGGATGCTGTGGCCGAAGATGCTGTGGCCGACGGTGCTGTGGCCGACGGTGCTGTGGCCGAGGAAGGTTCGGGTTCCGACGCATCGAGCGACGGAAGTGTCGAGGTGAAGGATCCGGTCGACGAGAAGGTCCCGGGCGTAACGGCGAAGCGTGGTGAGCCGAATGGGAACGAGAACGAAACCGATTCCGGCTCCGGTGATTCGGTTGACCGTCGGCGCATTCTTCTCGTGACCGTCGGGCTCGTCGCAGTCGTGGCGATTGCCGTTGCGGTCGTGTTCGGCTGGAAGTTGGCGCAGGCCAACGCGGTAGACGACGCATCCGCCGCAGCCCTCGATGCGGCACGCTCCTATGCCGTTGTGCTCACCAGCGTCAGTTCGGACGACCTCGACTCGAACTTCGCTGCCGTGCTGGACGGCGCGACCGGCGAGTTCAAGGACATGTACGCACAGTCGAGTGAGCAGCTCCGGCAGTTGCTGGTCGACAACAACGCCACCGCGGAAGGGGTGGTGATCGACGCCGGTATCAAATCCGCGACGGCGACCGAGGTCGAGGTGCTGTTGTTCGTCGACCAGACCGTCACCAATACTGTTTCGCCCGAACCACGACTCGACCGCAGCCGGGTCGTGATGACGATGGAACTCGTCGACGGCCGCTGGCTCGCCTCCGATGTCACCTTGCCGTGACATCGGGGCGAACCGGAGTGAGGCGAACCGGCGTGGGACGAATCTCAGGCAGGTAGTGCGGGAAGCGCGGGCTCGCGCAACCAGGCATCCCACAGCGAACGCAGCGACGTATCGGTGAAACGTGCTGCGAGACCGATGAACTGCTCGGTGGTCACGTTCGAATGCCGGTTCTCCGTGGTCCACGTGCGGAGCAGCGCGAAGAACCGATCATCGCCCAGGTGGCGGCGCAGGGCGTGCAGCGTCAGCGCGCCGCGCTTGTAGACCCGATCGTCGAACATGTCCTTCGGTCCCGGGTCACCCAGCACGATGTCCTGAGGTTTGCGGGCCAAACCCCGATGCGCGTCGGCGGCGAGGTCGTGCGCGGACCGTCCCCCCGAATTCTCCGCCCACAGCCACTCCGCGTAACACGCGAACCCCTCGTGCAGCCAGATGTCACGCCAACGTTCGAGGGTCAGGCTGTTTCCGAACCACTGGTGTGCGAGTTCGTGTGCCACGAGCCGTTCCTCACGTCGCCGACCATCGCAGTGGTTGGCTCCGAAGATCGACATTCCCTGGGCTTCGATGGGAATCTCCAGGGCGTCGTCGGTCACCAGGGCGGTGTAGTGGGCGAACGGATACGGACCGAACAGGCGCCCGAAAACCTCCATCATCTGCGGCTGGCGCGCAAAATCCACATCGAACGACTTCCGCAACCGCGGCGGGTGCACCGCGACGATCGGCACCGGCGCCGACGACACCGTGCGTGCCTCGTAGTGGCCGATCTGGACGGTCGCCAGGTATGTCGCCATCGGTTCCGGCTGTTCGTACACCCAGGTGGTTTGGCTTGCCCTCGTGGTCTTCTGCAGCAGGGTGCCGTTGGCGACCGCGTGGAACGGAGACTCCGTGGTCAGTGTGATCCGGTAGGTGGCCTTCGAGCCGGGATGGTCGTCGCACGGGAACCACGTCGGCGCACCGTTCGGTTGGCTCGCGACCAGCGATCCCTCCTTCAGCTCTTCCCATCCGACG
Source organism: Rhodococcus sp. (in: high G+C Gram-positive bacteria) (assembly GCF_049299235.1). GTDB lineage: Bacteria > Actinomycetota > Actinomycetes > Mycobacteriales > Mycobacteriaceae > Rhodococcus. The sequence goes on from NZ_JBAQXC010000339.1 coordinate 13,029, forward strand.
TCACCCCACATCGAATGCCGTGGTGCCGGGGCGCCCGCGTACTGGACGGTCACCGTCAGCACCGCACCGGCCGGGATCTTCTGTGTCGGCGTGACGGTGAGTTTGCCGTCCCGGTGCACGTACTTCGCGGGCCGGGCACCGTTGACCGCGACCTTCGACACCCGCATCGTGTCGGCGAGATCGAGTGCGAACTTGCCGCGGACGTCCGTTGTGGTGGCGATGACCGTGGCCCGGCCGGCAAGCCGGTTCGAGGCGGCCTTGTACATCAACTCCAGCTCGTAGCGGGACACCCGATATCCGCGGTTGCCGCTCGTCGGCAGATACGGATCGAGCGGCCGGTCCATCCCGACGGGAGCGACCGGTTTGGCTGTCTTGGCGGGCTTCACCGAGGTGACCAATCACCGGGTGTGGTCCAGGGGGCGATGGGATTGCCCTGCCAGCGGGTCGATGCGGGGACGACGTCGCCGCGCATCACCAGCGATGCCGGTCCGACGGTGGCCCCGGCGCCGATGCCCGATGCCGGCAGCGCCACGCACTGCGGGCCGAGGGTGGCTCCGTTCTCGAGTGTCACGGTGTCCATGGACATGATCCGATCATGGAACAGATGTGTCTGAACCACGCACCCCCGTTCCACCGTCGCGCCGTCCTCCAGAGTCACCAGATCGGCCTCCGGCAACCAGTAGCTTTCGCACCACACGCCGCGGCCGATGTGCGCGCCGAGCGCCCGCAACCACAGGTTCATCGCGACGGTTCCGGTTGCGGGGCGCGCGAACCAGGGGGCGGCCACCATCTCGACGAATGTGTCCGACACTTCGTTCCGCCACACGAACGAACTCCACAGTGGATGCTCCACACGGCCGATCTTGCCGACCACCAGCCATTTCGCTGCCACCGTGATGATGCAGGCGACCGCTCCGGCGACGATGAGGACGACACCGCCGAGCAGCGCGGCGAGCAGGTAGCCACCCGCGGCAGCGAGCGCGTTCAACGCGAAGAGCACACCCAGCCCGATCCCGAACGTCACCATCATCGGGACGAGCCGGAATGTTTCGACGATTCCCCGCGCCACCTTCAGTTTCAGCGGGGGAGCGAACGTGCGGCTGGCATCGGAGTCACCGGCAGCACGCCGCAGCCGGACCGGTGGGCTACCGAGCCACGACGAACCGGACTTCGCCTTCGACGGGGCCGCCGACAACACCGCGACGAGCCCGTGCTTCGGAACCCGGCGACCCGGTGCGGCCATCCCCGAGTTCCCGAGGAACGCGCGCTTGCCGACCTTCGCGTGTGAGATGAACAACCAGCCGCCCCCGAGCTCGTAGGACGCGACCATCGTGTCGTCGGCGAGGAATGCCCCGTCGGCGACCTTCGTGAACTTGGGGACCATCAGCACCGTCGATGCCTCGACATCCTTACCGATGTCGGCGCCGAGCAGCCGCAACCAGATCGGGGTGAGCATCGAGGCGTACAGCGGGAACAGGAAGGTGCGGGACGAATCCATGAGACGTTCGGTGGCCCACACCTGCCAGCCGACCCGGCTGCGCACCGGATGCCATCCCTCGGTCATGCCGATCGACAGCAACCGCACCGATACGAGGGTGAGCAGCGCGAACACGAACATCGTCAGGATTCCGGCGGCGGGCAGCATCATGAGGGAACGGACGACGGCGTCGGTCAGGGTGACGGTATTGCGGACCCACCAGCCGATCAACGCCACACCCGCACCGATCGCGAGGAGGGGAAGCCCGGCGAGTAGCACGGAGGTCACGCCGAACACCGGTACCCAGCCCGACGAGCGGCTGGGCGGCTCGGCCGGCCAGGGGCGGGCGGCGCGGCCCACCTTCACCGCCGGTGAGCCGGCCCACTGCTGCCCCGACTTGACGCGGCCGAACACCGCGGAACCCGCTTCGACCACCGCGTTCTTCCCGATCTTGCAGCCGGGGTTCAAGGTGGACCTGGCGCCGACCGATGCGCCCGCACCGATCCGGATCGTGCCGATATGCACGGTGTCGCCGTCCACCCAGTGACCGGACAGGTCCACTTCGGGTTCGATCGAACAGCCGTCACCGAGTTCGAGCATGCCGGTCACCGGCGGCAGACTGTGCAGATCGACGCCGTGCCCGATCTTCGCGCCGAGTGCACGGGCGTAGTACAGCATCCACGGTGCACCGGACAGGTTCGCCGCACCGCTCGCCTCGACCAGTCGCAGCGACGTCCACAGCCGCAGGTGCACCGAGCCGCCGCGCCGATAGGTGCCGGGCCGTACCCCGCGTAGCAGCAACCGGATACCCCCGACCGCGATCGTCATACGACCGAGCGGGGTGATGAACAGTACGAAGCCGACCAGGACCCACCACCACGACAGGGTGACAGTCCACGGCACCGAAACAACAGCGGCGAGCACGTTGTTCAGCACCGCCATCCACGTCACCCATTGCATGCCGGTCAGGGTGGCGAGGGGAACCGTCGCGGCGACCTGGATCAGTTGTGCGGACCGCGACACCGGTTCGACCCGGCGCGGCTCGACTGTTTTGGTGGGGGCGAGCTCGTCGAGGTACAGGGCGAGCGAACCCAGTCGGGGATGGTCGTACAGTTCTGCGACCGTCATCTCCGGGTAGCGTTCGCGCAGCGCCGTGACGAGCTGGGCTGCCGACAACGAGCCACCGCCGAGTTCGAAGAAGTCGTCGTCGAGACCTTCGACGCGCGCACCGAGCAGCGACATCCACAGGCTCGCCACCCATTCGGCAGTGGGATCGAGCCCGAGTTCTTCGGCGGAGTCCGCGTCGGCCCCGGGCAACGGCCACGGAAGGGCATTGCGATCAACCTTGCCGGATGTGCGGGTGGGAAGTTCGTCGACGAGTGCGAGCCGCGGCACCATCGCAGCGGGAAGCTGCTCGGTGAGCAGGTCACGAGCCGAGGCAACGTCGAAGTCCGGGTCGGTGCTGGCGATGTACCCGACGAGGATCGAGTGCCCGGACCCGGTCTTGCGCACGGCGCACGCGCCGCCCGCGACACCGGGCAGGTTCTGCAGCGCGTTGTCGATCTCTCCGAGTTCGATGCGTCGCCCGCCGATCTTCACCTGGTCGTCGGCGCGTCCCTGGAACAGGAGGCCTGCACGATCGAGGGTCACCAGGTCACCGCTGCGGTAGGCCCGTTCCCAGCCGAGTGTCGGCATCGGTGCGTACTTCTCGGCGTCCTTGGCGGGATCGAGATAGCGGGCGAGGCCGACTCCGCCGATGACGAGTTCGCCGGTCGCGCCTTCCTCGACGGGCATGCCGTCGGCGTCGACGACGGCGAGATCCCAGCCGTCGAGGGGCAGGCCGATGCGAACGGGGCCGACACCGTCCATGGGGGCGGCACACGCGACGACGGTCGCTTCGGTGGGGCCGTAGGTGTTCCACACCTCTCGGCCGGGGACGGCGAGCCGTTCGGCGAGGTCGGGGGGACACGCTTCGCCACCGAAGATGAGGAGCCGCACCGCTTCGAGTGCTTCGGCCGGCCACATCGCCGCGAGTGTCGGCACGGTCGAGACGACCGTGACGTCGCGGGCGACCAGCCACGGGCCCAGATCCATGCCGGATCGTACGAGTGATCGCGGCGCAGGGACCAGGCACGCGCCGTGGCGCCACGCCAGCCACATCTCCTCGCAGGACGCGTCGAACGCCACGGACAGGCCGGCGAGCACCCGGTCGCCGGGCCGGATCGGCTCGTCCTGCAGGAAGATCCGTGCTTCGGCGTCGACGAACGCCGCGGCATTGCGGTGTGTGACCGCCACACCCTTCGGGGTACCGGTCGAGCCGGAGGTGAAGATGATCCAGGCGTCGTCGTCGAGTCGCGGTCCGCGCACCTGAGGATCCGCGGATGGGAGTGCGGTGCCGGGCCCGATCCCGTCCGCGGTGACGATCGCGGTGACCCGCGCCTCCCCGAAGACGAGTTCCGCTCGTTCGTCCGGGTCGTCCGCGTCGACCGGGACGTAGGCCGCGCCGGCGGCGAGTACCGACAGGATCGTGACGTACAGGTCTTTCGTGCCGGACGGCATGCGTACGCCGACCCGGTCTCCGGCTCCGACCCCGGCGTCGGTCAGGCGGTAGGCGCCCGCGATGATTTCCTCCGCCAGTTCCGCGTAGCTGAGCGTGACCGCGCCGTCGTCGATCGCGGGGGCGTCGGGATGCTTGTCCGCTGCGCTGCGCAGAACGTCGACCAGGGTCCGCGGGGCGGGTGCTAGTGGCGAGCGCAGGTACTCGTCCGGTATTCGAGCCGGCCGACCCGGGTTCGTCGTGGGCTGGACAGACATTCTGCGCGTCCTTCTCTGGGATCGATGGTGCGTGCGGCCGGTTTGTCTCACACCGAGGTTTACGGCAGGTGAACTGGTTCCCGGTGTGACGGTCGCTGCGACGATTGTCCTCCGGCTCATCGAATTGTCGCCTCTCGGCCCCGTGCGGATGTTTCGGTTTGACAACATCGGTGCCGGGCTGCCATTCTCTTTCGCAGGTCACGAGTACCAGCAACAAGCCCCGGCTCGCTGGTCGGCAACCCTCCTCCGCGGTGGGGTGCTCCGGGTGACGACCTGGCTGTGTTTCCACAATGGATGCAGCAAGCGCGGACTCCGCCGACGATCGAACATTGTCGTGGCGATCACCGACGGGTCCCTGACCAGACGAGGGACTTCTCATGACCGCCGCAACCACCGCCACCTGCATCGCGCCCATCGCCCGCGTCTCCGGATGGGACCTGCAGGTGCCACTCGTCCAGGGCGGGACCTGCACGTACGCGAACTTCGACTATGCCGCGAGCGCCCCGGCGCTGGCCGCCGTCACCGATCGCATTGCCGAGTTGCTGCCCTTCTACGCCAGCGTGCACCGCGGCGCCGGCTACGCCTCGCGGATCACCACCGACGCCTACGAGCGGTGTCGTACCGTGGTCGCCGAGTTCGTCGGCGCAGCCGACGACCAGGTCGTCGTGTTCACCCGCAACACCACCGATTCGCTGAATCTTCTGGCCACCGCAGTACCCGGCGATGTTGTTCTCCTCGACATCGAGCACCACGCGAACCTGCTGCCGTGGAAGAACTCCCGCATCGTCGAAGCCGCCGATACCGTCGCCGGGACGATCGAGCGGCTCGCTGCGGAACTGCGCCGGGCGCCTGCCGCGCTGCTCGCGATCACGGGGGCTTCGAATGTCACCGGTGAACTGCTCCCCATCGAGGAACTGGCCGGCCTCGCGCACGACTGTGGCGCACGCATCCTCGTCGACGGTGCGCAGCTCGTGCCGCACCGGCGCATCGACCTCGCCGCGGCCGGTGTCGACTATCTCGCCTTCTCCGGCCACAAGACGTACGCGCCGTTCGGTGCCGGTGTCCTCGTCGGCCGACGCGACTGGCTCGACGTGGCCGAGCCCTACCTTGCCGGTGGCGGCGCCGTGCGCGAGGTGCGCCTTGATCGCACCGAATGGGCTTGTGCCCCTGCCCGTCACGAGGCCGGTTCGCCGAACGTGCTCGGTGCCGCGGCGATCGCAGCCGCGTGCGAGGCGCTCGCCGGCCTCGACACCGACGCCGTTGCTCGTCACGAAGGCGAGCTGAGCCGACTGCTGGTCGAAGGCCTGCGCGACGTCGACGGGGTCGAACTTCTTCGCCTGTGGGACGATTCGCACGACTCCGTCGGTATCGTCACATTCACGGTCGCAGGCTACGAGCCTGCGGAGATCGCGGCCTACCTGTCGGCCGAACACGGAATCGGTGTGCGGGACGGAAGGTTCTGCGCGCACCCCCTGCTGGCCCGGGTGGGTCGCGCCGGCGGCGCGGTACGTGCCTCGATCGGCCTGGGAAGCTCGTCCGCCGACGTCGAGCGCCTGGTCGCGGCGTTGAGCAGCCTCGTCGAGCAGGGTCCGTCCTGGGCCTACGCGAAGACCGACGGACTGTGGGGTCCGTCGCCGGAAACCCGGCCGGGTCTCGCGACGGAACGCGCGGGTGCGTCGGAGTGCGTCTGATCCGCTCGATCGACAATTCCCCATCAGGTCGGTAGGGTATCGCGCATGGCATCGCGGATCGCATCGAACGTCGCCACCCAGTGGTGCCGGCGTCATGTCGATCTGTGCCGTACCGCCTCCGGCATGTGTACGAGCTGAACGAAATTCCTCACGTTTCCAGCTCACCGCCGCGGCAACACCGCGACATATCCAAGGGACTCACATGTCGTACAACAACGTCGTATCCGCAACCGCTCCGGCCCGCTCACTCCATGTCGCCGTCGAACTTCCGGGCGCGTTCGGTCCGCACTACTGGGCCGATCTGACCGCCGGGAGTCCAGACGAGGGTGCGCTCGACCTGAGTGCATCGCGGCCCAATGTGGCGCGCATTCGTGCCACCGACCTGCGCGAGACACGCAAGGTCCGCGATCGTGTACGTGCCGAACTCGCCGCCGAAGGTCGCGATCCCGACAGCGTCACCGTCCTGGTCGACCTCGAGGTGGTCGTTGCCCCTGACGCGCGCAGTGCACGAAAGCAGTACGCACAGCTGGATATTCCGCGCACGGCGGATACTCTGTCGTACGTCGGCACTCCGCGAGGGCTCGCCGGCCTCATCGCCGACATCTTTTCCACTCACGTCGCGGACGGCGTCACCCTCGTTCCCCTGGCACCGTCGTTTACCGTCGAGTACATCGTCGACGGCACGCTGGGGTGGCTCGAGTCCCGCGATCTCGTCGTCCCCGCCCCTTCGGTCATAGAAGTATTGCGCCGCTTCGGATCTGGATTCGAGGGTTTGGTTCGGGCTTCGTAGTTCCGCCAGTGGGAACCTGTCGAGTGGGGTGGGAGGAGATTCTCTCACCCCACTCGGCTGCGTTCAGGCCGTGCGCCGTGCGAGTGGTTCGACAACGTGCACACCAGGATCGGGGTCGAAGCGGTAGCCGGTACCGCGCACCGTGCTGATGATCTGGCCGAATCTGCCCAGTTTCGTGCGGATGCGCGACACGTGGACGTCGACGCTCCGGTCCCGGCGGTGGTCGAAGCACACGTCACCGGGTTCGAGTTCCCGTAGTGCCGACCGGGACACGACTGTCCTCGGGCGCCGGACCAACCGCGAAAGAATATCGAATTCGGTGTGGCTCAGTAATACTCGGCCGTTGTCGAGGATGACGTCGCGGGCAGGCAGGTCGATTACCAGCGGCAACGGAGTGGAGCTGAGCAGCGTATGTGTGCTCACGCCCGGCACCAGGTCCTGCGCTGTCTCGCGCAGTGCGTCGGCAAGGGCGGCGAGATCCGTGGACGAATGGGCTCCGGTGTCGGAAAGCTGTACAACCAGTACGAGTTGTGTTGTGGCGGTCATGGTGTCGTGTCCAATGGTGGTGGTGGTCGGTGGTGGGCTGCAGCCGTGGCGACGCAGTGCGGAACCGTACGGCGGAATGCGAAGTGGACGGCCGTCCCTGTGCAATATCGGCCCCGGAAAGAGTTGGGGGACAGAGAGTTGGGGGACAATATGGATAGTGCGACGAAATGGGATGTGGGCGTCAGACCGCACACAGGCACGAGCGGGTGCGGCACAGGTCGATATGCCTGCGGCTCCACGCTCGGATGGTCACGCTGACACTATAGGCGAGCGACCCCGGTACCGGTACCGGCGGCCGGTCAATCCACCTCCACGTCCATACCGGCGGTGATGCGGAGGAGTTCCCGATAGGTCGTGCGGAACACCGTGTTCGGGTGGCCGCCTGCGGCCCACAGCAACGGGTGTGCCGCCAGCGCACGATCCACATAGGTCGGCAGGTTGGTCGGGTGGCCTACCGGGGCGACGCCACCGACCGGTTGCGCGGTGACCTCCGAAATCAGGTCTTCGGACGCCTGCACCAGCGTTCCGCCGAGTCGCTCACCGCAACGCGGTGTGTCGACTCGGTGAGCGCCGGAGACCAGCAGCAGAACCGGTTCGTCGTCGAGTTCGAACACCAACGACTTCACGATCGCGCCGACATCGACGCCGAGCGCGGCGGCGGCCTGCTCGGCGGTGTGCACCGACTCCGGCTGGGTGCGGATCAAGCCGGGGTGCCCGCGCGAGATGAGCGTGTCGGACACGTGAACAGCGTTCGGATGCAACGTCGCGGACATGGTTCCAATGTAGGAGCGGGGAGTACCAACCGTGCGGAATCGATCGTGCGGAATCAATACGCGGGCGGAATCAATACGCGGGCGGAATCAATACAGCGGAAAGCCGTCCTCCGGTCCGAGCATGCGCTCGAGTCGCGTTCGCGTGATCTTCGCGAGTTCGTCGGTGCGGATCTTTCGCTCGGCGTCGATGTCGTTGTCGAGGCGGTGGACGAGATCGGCGAGCAATTCGTCCGGCCCGCGACCGGCCGAGCACCACAGATAGCGGAAACCGAACCGCTCCTCGTACGCCTGCGCCGACTGCGCGATCGCCGTCATGGCCCGACGATCCTCATCCCACACCGAGCACTGCTCGGATCGAGAGTGTGCACTGCGCGGTCGTCCGCCGACGGCCGGGTGGCAGTCCACCGCGTCGCCGATGCTCACCTCGTCCAGCGTGACGATGACCGCGTCGGCACGGGCGAACAGTTCGGTGTGGCAGGCATAGGGGCGACCGGCTGCGACTGAGTTCGCCCAGCCGAGCGACGCGCAGCACTCGTACAGCGCATGGACAGCGCCGCGGCGACTGAGTGCGTTGAAAGCACCGAGACCGATTCCTTGGTGCAGAAGCATCTCTGCGCTCCTTTCCCGAGCCCGACCGACAGACCGGCATGCGGTCGGATCAAGCATCCACCGCACGTCAGGTGTACTTCCAGTGTCGTGACCGGGAATTTTCGAGCCGTTAACAACGTTCCGGGGGTGAACGTGACAAGAAGCTCGGTGTGAACCGTCGGCGAAGATATTACTCTCGGGTAATGACTGATCACTCCAGTTGGAAAGCTTTCACCGTCGAGGTCGACGCGCACGTCGCCCGGGTCACCCTCGTCGGCCCCGGTAAGGGCAACGCGATGGGACCCGACTTCTGGTCCGAACTGCCGGAACTGTTCGCCGCTCTCGACACCGACGACGAGGTACGCGCGGTCGTCCTTGCCGGCGCGGGCAAACACTTCTCGTTCGGTCTCGACTTGCCCGCGATGAGCGGTGACCTCGGCAAGGTTCTCGCCGGAAATGCTCTCGCCAAGGCACGCACCGAGTTCCACGCGATGGTCAAGCGTATGCAGGCCGCGATCACCGCGGTCGCCGACTGTCGCAAGCCCGTCGTCGCAGCGGTGCAGGGGTGGTGCATCGGTGGTGGCGTCGACCTGATCTCCGCAACCGACATCCGTTACGCCTCGGCCGACGCCAAGTTCAGCGTCCGCGAGGTGAAGGTCGGAATGGTTGCCGACGTCGGCAGCCTCGCCCGGCTCCCGCTGATCATCGGTGACGGACACACCCGCGAGCTCGCGCTCACCGGAAAAGACATCGACGCTGCGCGAGCCGAAAAGATCGGCCTGGTCAGCGACGTTTTCGACGATGCCGACGCCGTTCTCGCCGCAGCCCACGCGACCGCGACGGAGATCGCAGCCAACCCGCCGCTCGTCGTCCACGGCATCAAGGACGTGCTCGATCACACCCGCAGCCCGCAGGTCGACGACAGCCTCCGCTACGTCGCGGCATGGAACGCGGCGTTCCTGCCGTCCCAGGACCTCACCGAAGCCATCTCCGCCGTATTCGAGAAGCGCCCCCCCAACTTCCAGGGACACTGACCTTCAGGGCTCCCCATGAACGAGCGAGCGGTACATTCAGT
>NZ_JBAQXC010000340.1:0-4410 GCF_049299235.1 Rhodococcus sp. (in: high G+C Gram-positive bacteria)
CTGTTGTGGCGTGCGCAGCGCCCCGGCGAGCCGGCGTGGCCGTCGCCGTTCGGGGACGGCCGCCCCGGCTGGCACATCGAATGCGCCGCGATCGCCCTCAACCGCATCGGCACCGGCTTCGACGTGCAGGGCGGCGGCAGCGACCTGATCTTCCCGCACCACGAGTTTTCCGCCGCGCACGCCGAAGCCGTCTCCGGCGACCGCCGTTTCGCACGGCACTATGTGCACTCCGGGATGATCGGCCTCGACGGCGAGAAGATGTCCAAGTCGCGCGGCAACCTCGTGTTCGTGTCCAAGTTGCGCGGTGAGGGCGTCGACCCCGCCGCGATCCGCCTTGGCCTGTTGTCCGGGCATTACCGGGTGGACCGGGCGTGGACCGCCGATGTTCTCACCGAAGCGGAGGCCCGCCTGGACTTGTGGCGCCGGGCCGCGGCGGTGGCGTCGGCCGCCTCCGCCGACGACACGATCGCGCGGTTGCGTCAGCACCTCGCCGACGACCTCGACACCCCCAAGGCTCTCGACGCCGTCGACGGCTGGGCGCGGTTCGCGGTCGAGCGGGGCGGCGACGACGCCGGCGCGCCGGGTCTGTTCGCGGACGCCGTCGACGCACTGCTGGGCATTCCGCTGCGCTGACGCACCCCGTGCGTGGTCCTGGTAGCAGGCGCTACCGGATGCTGCCCGATGCCGTGACCTGGATACTGCCCGATGTCGTGACCTGGGTACTGCCCGACCTGGATTTGCTCCGCTCGGGAGCGATCACCGTCGACCGGATGCACTCGCTGGTCGCGGCTGCTTTGGAACCGGGCTGGTTGCCGCCGAGGCGCTGGCAGTCGTCGAAGGACTGCTCGGTTCCGGCGCGGTCCTCCATGACGGTCCTCTGCTGGACGAACTCCGTGCGTCCGTGGACCGCCGCAGCACGTACGACTGGTTCCGTACTGCACCGGCAGAGGACCACCCGCGTCACCGCCTCGACGTTCCCGGCGGTCGCGTCGAACCCGCTCACGCTGAACCTTCTCCTTGATTCCCGAAACCGACTGTCCCGCAGTACGGCCGGCCGGCCGAATGCTGCAGTTCCAACAGATTCCGCAGGTGATGCACATGACTTCCACACTCGTTCCCTACGACGATCGTGCTCGAATGCGCTGCGGGAGAATCCAACACCGACGTCGCGGCACGACTCGGGATCAGTAGGCCGACCGTCGGAAAGTGGCGGGCCCGGTTCATCGAGCACCGCCTGGACGGACTGGTCGACGACCCCCGCCCGGGCCGCCCGGCGACGGTCGCCGCCGACCAGGTCGAGGCCGTCGTCGTCACGACACTCGAATCCACACCGCAGAACGCGACACACTGGTCCCGGGCGAAGATGGCCGAACGCACCGGACTCTCGAAATCGACCATCGGACGGATCTGGAAAGCCTTCGGGCTCAAGCCCCACCGAACGGACGGATTCAAGCTGTCGAACGATCCGTTGTTCGTCGAGAAGGTGTACGACATCGTCGGCCTGTACCTGAACCCACCCGAATCCGCTGTCGTGCTCAGCGTCGACGAAAAGAGTCGGGTACAGGCACTGGCCCGTTCGCAACCGGCGTTCCCGAAGATGCCGGGCATGCCGGGCATGCCGGGCATGCCGGAAAAGCGTACCCACGACTACGTTCGGCACGGCACCACCAGTTTGTTCGCTGCGATGAATATCGAGGACGGCACCGTGATCGCCTCCACGCACCGTGGTCATCGGGCGGTGGAGTTCAAGAAGTTCCTGGCCAAGATCGACCAGAACGTCCCTGAACACCTCGACATCCACGTCGTCTGCGACAACTACGGCACGCACAAGCATCCCACGGTCACGCCGTGGCTCGGTCGGCATCCTCGGTTCCACATGCACTTCACGCCGACCTATTCGTCGTGGATCAACCAGGTCGAGCGGTTGTTCGCAGAAATTACCCGTGACCTGCTTCAACGCAGTGATCACCGCAGCGTTCAGGCCCTCGAGGCGGACCTGCGATCGTGGATCACGGCGTGGAATGCCAACTCTCGGCCGTTCGTCTGGACGAAGACGGCAGAGGAGATCCTCGAATCCATCGGGCGACTATTGCAACGAATTGGCGGTGCGGGACACTAGATGGGTGTGAGGCATGGTTCCTGAGCCTTCGTAAGTGGAGAATGGCGATCGGGGAAGAATGTGCCAACCTGCACCAGGTTCGCATCCGGCGCCATCAGCGAGTGTGTCAAGACACTCTTCGGGTAAGGGTGCGACGCGGACGAGAAGCCATCCGCGGCCGAGGTCATGTGTGTCGACCATCCATCGCGCATGGATTACCGACATAGATGGTCATCGAGATGAAGCGGTCTCTCAGGGACACGACTTCGGAGTATTGCTGAGGCGCAAGGGTGTTGGGCACAGCTTCGAACGACGGGCGATGACAGTTCCCGACGGTGGGAGTCGGTACGCACCTTCTGCTGGCACTGCACGCAATAGGTGCGGCCGCCCAAGGGGCGCCGCTGTGACCGGTTCGGCAGTGGGGCTTTCCACTCGATGCGCGTACTCGATGCGCGACACCGCTCATCGTGTAGCGCACCGAGTATCGGACCTGTGAGCAACAGTCACTGATCTGGATGGCCATTTGCTCAGCGACTACCGAGTGTTCGTCACGCAGGTGCCACAGGTGGCATGACGAAGTCACCCGCGAGAACCTCCGGACCCGGACCGTAGGACCGAGCAAAGACGATGAAGGGCTTCCCATCCGAGGGGCTCGGCAACCAGTTTGACTCCGTGCCCGCTGGAGCGTTCGCTTGGATGACAATATCGATGCTGCCGTCAGGGTTGACGGTCAATCCTTCTGTGTCGCTGCTGATCACGTAGCGATTGATCGGGTTCGGTGTCGGGAACTGACCGTTCTCACGGACCTCGTACAGGGAGATCGACCAGAACGACTTCGACGGGATCCCGCCCGGGGGCAGCTGCAGGGTGTAGTTCTTGGTGCCAATCAGGGGATTTATGTCGCGATCGGTGGAAGCCAGCCAGTAGTTGGCTTCTTCACGGGACATGCCGAGCATTCCGCCGCCGGCGGACAAGGCGTACGCGCGCATGTCGAAGTCTTTCTGCTGCGTGGTGCCGAGCAGGACCCCGGGTGGGCTGTAGTCGATCCAGCCGACAGCACGCCCCTCGTTCTCGAACCGCTTGACATAGTGCCTGGGGTCCCCGAGTTCAGAGAACGCCTCGGCCCACGCGTTCTTCGCGTCGTCGCTGATCGCGTCCCAGCTGCAGTCCGCTCCGCAGATGCCAACTTCACGGAACTTGTCGACGAGGTGATTCTCGTCGGCAGGCGGCGGGTCGAGCGCCATGGTCTGATTGACGACCGCGAGGTAGCTCTGCAGATCAGCGACAACGGGTTTGATCCGCTCGACCGGCTCCGTTCCGGGCTGAGTCGGGGTGAAGCGGAAGCCGTCTTGCACGGCGTTGGCGGCGTCCTGATCGGCAGGACCGGTGGTCTGGACACGTAGATTGACGTAGACGTCGTTGGTAGGGGATTTCACGACTGTCGCATCAGGTGGGGCCTGCCCCTGCCAGTCCGGGCCCACCACAAAGTACTTCTGCTGTCCTGTTCCGGTGGTGCGTTCACCGGCATAGAAGAAGGTGTTCGAGTAGAAGTCGATCAAGGTGAGAACGTAGAAACGATCACCGGTATCTGGGGTGTCCAGATAGACCGGGCCATGCGCGAGGTCGAGCCAGGCAGTCGAATACAGCACGTCCTGACTCGGCCCGTTGGCCCACGTGTCGTCGGGGCCCGCAAGAGCACGCGAATGAGCGAAGTCATTGAGGGTAGTGCTGGTCCTGGTGCCTGGAGTGTCAAGCGCGTTCCACCGGAAACGCGACAACTCGAACAGCGGGAAGCCGTAGTCGAAGGCCTCCTTGACTGTGGTTTGCATATCTGCCGACGCGGCGGGGGTGGGCTCTGATTCGGCGGCGGTTCCAGAGCAACTCGTAATGGCGAGCGTCGCAACGCATATACCGCCAACTGCCAGTGTTGCGCGCCGCCGTACCGACTGCGATCCTGTGTGTTTCATTCCTTGTCCTTTCGTTGTTACCAGACGGCGTCGCTGCGCAGGACCGCGTCAGCTCCGCCATCGATGAAGACGACCTGACCGGTCATATGGGAGTTCTCGGGGGACACGAGCCACGCCAGCAGCGGTGCGACCTGCTGCGGACGGGCGTGTCCGCTCAGGGGCATCGGGACGGCGCCGTCGATGGCGGCGAGGCCCTCCGGGCTGTCGAGCATCGCCTGGATCATCGGGGTGACGATCGTGCCGGGTGCGATCGCGTTGAGCGGGATGCCGGCGCCCGCCCACTCGGGAGTCACCGCGGTGCGGCGGACCCAGCGCGCGATCGCGGCCTTTGACGACGCGTAGATC
>NZ_JBAQXC010000341.1:0-6387 GCF_049299235.1 Rhodococcus sp. (in: high G+C Gram-positive bacteria)
CCTCCAGGGGCCCAAAAGGCACACCGTCACAGCAGTTTCGACAGGAACGCCTGGGTGCGCTCGTGCTGCGGGTTGGCCAGCAGCTCACGCGGAGCACCGGATTCGACGACGACACCGCCGTCCATGAACACGAGCTGATCGGCGACTTCCCGCGCGAATCCCATCTCGTGGGTCACCACGATCATGGTCATGCCACCGGCGGCGAGGTTCTTCATCACCGACAGCACCTCCCCCACGAGTTCGGGGTCCAACGCCGATGTCGGTTCGTCGAACAGCATCAGCTTGGGTTCCATCGCCAGTGCTCGTGCAATGGCGACGCGCTGCTGCTGACCGCCCGACAACTGGGCCGGGTACGCCTCGGCCTTGTCCGCCAGCCCGACCCGGTCCAGCAGTTCGCGGGCACGGTCGGTGGCGTCGCCGCGGCGTGCCTTCTTCACCAGGATCGGCGCTTCGATGACGTTGGCGAGCACGGTCCGGTGCGGGAACAGGTTGAAGTGCTGGAACACCATGCCGATGTCGCGGCGCTGCTTGGCCGCGTCCCGCGGGTGCAGCTCGTGCAGTTTGCCCCCGCGTTCGGAGTAGCCGACGAGGTCGCCGTCGACGTACAGGCGTCCGGCGTCGACCCGTTCGAGGTGATTGACGCAGCGCAGGAACGTGGACTTGCCGGAGCCGGACGGGCCGATCAGGCAGGCGACATGGCCGCGTTCGACGTCGAGGGTGATGCCCTTGAGCACGTTGACCGCGCCGTAGTTCTTGCAGACCCGATCGGCCTGAACCATGGACGTCATTGTCCGTCACCTCCGGGTGCGTCGCCGCCTCCGCGTCCGGGCGGGAGGGGTTTGCCCTGCGCGTCGGCGAGGGCCTGCAATTGACGGGCGGTGAGATGACGGCTCAGGCCCTTCGAGTAGTGCCGTTCCAAGAAGTACTGGCCGACCATGAGGATGCTGGTGATCGCCAGATACCAGGTGGCGGCGACGAGCAGCAGCGGAATCGGCTGGAAGTTGGCGCCCGAGATGTCGCGGGCCCGGCCGTAGAGTTCCAGGGTGTACGGGACCGCCGCGACCAGCGAGGTGGTCTTGAGCATGCTGATCAGCTCGTTGCCGGTGGGCGGGATGATCACGCGCATCGCCTGCGGCAGGATCGTGCGGCGCATCGTCTGCGACCAGGACATGCCGAGGGCGGTCGATGCCTCGGTCTGCCCCTCCGGGACGGAACCGATTCCGGCGCGGATGATCTCGGCCATGTAGGCGGCCTCGTTCAGGCCGAGGCCGATGACCGCGAACAAGAACGCGGCATTGATCCCCTGCAGGTCGATGTGCACGAACTGGTGCACGAACGGAATACCGAGGTCGAGTTGCTTGTAGATGGCCGGGAACAGGCCCCAGAACACCAACTGCACATACACCGGGGTGCCGCGGAAGATCCACAGATACACCCACGCCACGGTCCGCAAGACCGGGTTCGGCGACAGCCTCATCACGGCCAGCACGATTCCGAGCAGCACCGCGATGATCATCGCCAGGACGGTGAGTTGAATCGTCTTCCACGCCGCCTCGGTGATGCGCCGGTCGAACAGGTACTGCCCGTAGACATCCCAGCGGTATGCATCGTTGGTGGCCGCACCCCACAGGAACAAGGCCACGAGCACGGCAACGACGACACCCGCGATCCAGCGTCCGGGTCGGCGCAGCGGCACCGCTTCGATCGGCGCCGGTTCGGTTCCGGCCACGTGGCCGCTCGCGGAGCTCGACTGTTCGCTCATCGGACCCCTTCCGTCAGCTCGTCGCAGCGTTGATCTGCGAGGTGTCGATCATTCCGTTTTCCATGCCCCACCGCTGCGCGATCTGCGCGTACACGCCGGAGTCGATGAGTTCCTGCATCGCCTGCTGCAGTACCGGCCCCAGCGGGGACCCCTTCGCGACGACGAAACCGTATGGGGCGGCGTCGAACACGTCACCGGCGACCTCGAGCCTGCCGTCGCTGCGTTCGATTGCGTATGCGGTGACGGGTGAATCGGCAGACAGCGCATCCACGCGCCCGAGAATGAGCGCGTTCGTCGCCTCGTCCTGACTGTCGTACTTGACCTTGTCGATCGGCGGCCTGCCGGACGCCACGCAGGCGTCGCTCTTGGCGGGCACCTCGTCGATGTCCTCGTAGGTGGTCGTCTGCACCGCCACGCGCAGCCCGCACGCGTTGTCCGGGTCGATGTGGTCACCGACTCGTTGGGCCCACTGCACCCCCGCGCTGAAATAGGTGACGAAGTCGACCGATTGTTCGCGCTCCTCGGTGTCGGTGAACGACGACGATCCCATGTCGAATGTGCCGGACTGCACCGCCGGAATGATCCGGTCGAAGTCGGCTTCGCTGAAGGTGGCGGTGACACCGAGCACGTCGCCGAGCGCGTCGACCAGTTCCACCGCAAATCCGACGATCGTGCCGTCGTCGTCCTTGAATTCATTCGGGGCGTACGGAACGTTGACGCCGACCTTCAACCTGCCGGACGCGGCGATCGCCGGGGGCAACTGACTCGCGATCGACTCGACCTTCTCCGCACGGATCGGATCACCGGGGGGAACATTCGATTCGGAGTTGGTCACACACCCGGAGGCCGCGGCGACCACCAGTGCGATCGCGGAAACCCACGCGGTCAAGCGACGCCGACGGCGACCCGTGACCGGTTTCGATCCGACTGGTTCATTCACAGTCGAACAGTAACCGCACGACGGCTACGCGTCCCAAAAAACACCGTCGTGGTATGCGGTGGCGGGCCTGCGACGAACATCACCGCCGCCGGGTCCATGCGATCACCGTCTCGGTGAACTCGGCGGTCGACGCCTGGCCGCCCAGATCCGCGGTGGCGACACCGCCACCGATCGTCTGCTCGACGGCGTTCTGGATACGGTGGGCCGCACGCCCCAGGTACGGCAGATCCCCGGTGGCACCGAGGTGCTCGAGCAACATCGCCGCCGACAGGAACAGTGCCGTGGGGTTCGCGCGGTTGCGGCCCGCGATGTCCGGTGCGGCGCCGTGCGCGGCCTGCGCCATCACTTTGTCCGCGGACGCGTTGATCGAACCGGCGGTGCCGAGCGAGCCGGCCAGTTCCCCGGCAAGATCGGAGAGGATGTCGCCGAACATGTTCTCGGTGACCACGACGTCGAAGTCGCCGCCGCGGCGCACCAGGTGCGCGGCCATGGCGTCGACGTGCTCGTCGTCGACGACGACACCCGGATAGTGGGCGCCGACCTCGCGACACACGTCCCGGAACAGTCCGGTGGTCATGGTCAGCACGTTCGCCTTGTGCACGATGGTGACGCGTCGGCGACGGCGGACAGCGAGATCGAAGGCGGTGTGCGCGATGCGTTCGCATGCGGCGCGGGTGACCACGCCGACGGCGAGCGCGACGTCGGGAGTCGGCATGAACTCGCCGCTGCCGAGCGCCATGTTCCGGTCGGCGTAGAGACCTTCGGTGTTCTCCCGCACGATGGCCAGGTCCATGTTCGGGACGACTGCGCGCACTCCGGGTAGTGCCTTCGCCGGCCGGATGTTCGCGTACAGGTCGAACTGTTTGCGGATGCGGCCGCTCGGTGCGAGTTCGCGGCGGAACGGTTCGGGATAGGAGGCGTTGTCGTGCGGCCCGAGAATCCAGGCGTCGAGGCCGGCGAGGGCATCGAGGGTGGATTGGGGGACGGGTGTGCCGTGGGTGGCGATTGCGTCCGCACCGAGCGGGAGCGGTACCCAGTCGACGGCCGGTCCCCCGGCCGCGGCGACCGCGCCGTCGACGACCCGGCGGGTGGCGGGCACGATCTCGTGGCCGATGCCGTCGCCGGTGAGCAGTCCGATGCGGTGCCCCGGGCCGGTAGTCGGGGTGAGTGGGCCGGCTGTTGCGGTGGAGTCGGTCATCGCGCCATGATGGCGCATCATGGTGCAGTCCGTGGAACTACTGCTCGACGACGGCCTCGACCGCGCGGTGCGGGCCGAATGGGAACGGCTGCGCGAGGCCGGGGTGAGCAGTGCCGCTCGGATCCGCAGCGAGACGAACCGGCCGCACATCACGCTCGCGGTCGCGACGTCGATTCCGCCGGGCATCGAGAGCCACCTGCGCGATCGCATCGACGGCGCGCCGATCACGGTGCGCCTCGGTGGAATCGTCGTCTTCGGTGATCGGCATGCGACGTTGGCGCGGCTCGTGGTGCCGACGGTCGACCTGCTCTCGCTGCACCGCGCGGTGTTCGCGTCGATCGCCGGATGTCCGGGTATTCCACCCCATATCCGGCCGGGTGAGTGGACTCCGCACGTCACGTTGGCGCGGCGGGTGCCAGCCGACCGCATCGGTCCGGCGATCGTCGCGACCCACGCGGCGAGGCAGGATCTGGACGGGACTACTGCGGGGATCCGGCGGTGGGACGGCGAGGCGAAGTGCGAGTGGCGGGTGGCGTGAACTGTCGCACCGGCAGCGGCCCGCTTCAGAATCGGAAGTCGCCGAATTGGGTTGTCTCACTGTGAGTGTCCGGGGTGAGGCCGGCCAGGGCGAGGACCGCCAGAACGGCGAGGACGGTAGCGACGATCAGCAGTGCGGTCATGGGATCCAGCTTCTGTCGTGTACCGCACGGACCGACAGTGGCAGCTCTGCCACCTTTGCTCGATTTTCTGCCAACTCGGTGGCACGCTGGCAGCCATGTTGAAGACCGTGGTGGCACCGCTGCTCCCCTACGTCGAGGCATTCGAACTCGGCGTCGCGTGCGAAGTGTTCGGATTCGACCGGTCGGACGACGGTCTGCCGACCTACGATTTCACCCTGATCCGGGGAACACCGCATCCGGTGGCCACCCGGTTCGGCTACACCATCGAGGTCCCCCACGACCTGGATCTCCTGGATGCCGCGGACCTGATCGTCGTGCCCGCCGGCGGCACGACCGTCGCCTCGACCTGCGACCCCAGTTACCTGTGCGGTACGCGCGACGACATGTCCGATCTGGAACCGCTGTTCGTCAAGCTGCGGGCCGCGGTCGATCGTGGCGCGCGCGTAGCGAGCATGTGCACCGGCGCGTTCACCTTGGCCGCGGCCGGTCTGCTCGACGGACGTCCCTGCACCACCCATTGGCGACACACCACGCGACTGGCCGAGATGTACCCGGCCGCGCGGGTCGATCCGGATGTGCTCTACGTCGACGACGGTGCGGTACTGACCAGCGCCGGAACCGCCGCCGGAATCGACCTGTGCCTGCACATCGTGCGCACGGAACAGGGCGCCGGCGTCGCGAACACCATCGCCCGGCGCATGGTGGTGCCACCGCACCGCGACGGTGGCCAAGCTCAGTACGTGGCGATGCCACTGCCCACCGCCGCATCGGAAACGCTTGCGCCGATCCTCGATTGGATGACCGAGCACCTGGACCGGGACCTGCCGGTCGCGGCGCTCGCGGCGACGGCCCACCTCTCGGTGCGCACGTTCGCGCGCAGATTCGCCGCCGAAACCGGGACCACCCCGGCGCGGTGGCTGCGTGACCAGCGGGTGTATGCGGCCCAGCAGCTACTCGAAAGCACCGACCTGCCCGTCGACGTGATCGCCGACCGAGTCGGATTCGGCACCGCCGCGGTACTGCGGCAGCACTTCCTGCGGCTGCGGCGCACCACCCCACAAGCGTATCGCCGCACATTCCGGTCCGACCCCCTGTCCGAGGCTCTGCCGGTCCCGTGACCGCGGTGGCGCGGCGTCGGGAAGAATCGAGCGCGGCCGGACGTTGAAGCGGCCGGAGCATCCGACCGAAAGGAACACCGTGGCCACCCAGACCCTCACGCAGCAGAACTTCGACGAGATCGTCAATGCCAACGACGTCGTCCTCGTCGACTTCTGGGCCTCGTGGTGCGGCCCGTGCCGGCAGTTCGCACCGACCTTCGAAGCCTCGTCCGAACAGCACCCCGACGTGGTGCACGGCAAGGTCGACACCGAGGCCGAGCAGTCGATCGCCGCTGCCGCGAACATCCGCTCGATCCCGACGATCATGGCATTCCGCGAAGGCGTGCTCGTCTTCAACCAGGCCGGTGCCCTGCCTCCGGCAGCACTGGAAGACCTGCTGACCCAGGTCAAGGCGCTGGACATGGACGAGGTGCGCAAGCAGATCGCCGAGCAGACCCCCGGATCCTGACAACCGGATCCTGACAACCGGATCCTGACAACCGGGGCTCACACGGTCCGCATCGGTGCGGCGATCGGACAGCCGCGCGCGGCATGACGCGCGGCTGTCCCTTTCGTCGGCCGCGTCTTCCGCCGACGAGCGTCGCGCTACGACCGTGGGTGCTGCCGCACCCGCGCGGCTTCGCGAACCAGGTGGTCACGCTCGGGGACACTGGTCGCCGCACGCGCGGCGGCGGCGTACAACTCGGCGG
>NZ_JBAQXC010000342.1:0-8948 GCF_049299235.1 Rhodococcus sp. (in: high G+C Gram-positive bacteria)
CACCCAGTCCACCTGCGGATGCTCGCGCTGGCGGGACTCGGCGATGGTGCACGCCAACCCCGCCAGCACCGCCCCGGCCACGGTCAACCCTACGAACACCGATAGCCACGACCATCGTTCGAGCAGCACCCCGGCACCGAGAATCCCCAGTATCGCCCCGGATCCGGCGACCCCGGCCCATATCCCCACCGCCCGGCCGCGATGAGCGGGGGCGAACCCTGCAGTGAGGATCGACAGCGTCGAGGGCATCACCAGCGCGGCGCCTGCCCCGGCCAGCGCGCGCGTCGCGATCAACCAGGCCGGGTCGGACAGCAGCAGCGGCAGCGCCGAGGCGGCGGCGAACACCACCAACCCCACCACCAGCACCACGCGGCGCCCGTAACGGTCACCGACGGCGCCGGCGGGCAGCACCAGACACGCCAGCACCAGCGTGTAGCCGTCGACGATCCAGGTCAGCTGGGCTTGGGTGGCCCCGGTCGCAAGCGCGATCTGCGGCAACGCCGAATACAACGCCGCCATCGCCGCGACCACCAGCGCCACCGCCAGGCACGACACCGCCAGCATCCACCACTGGGCCCTGGTCCAGCGGGCGATCTCGACAGTGTCCGTTCCGGGTGTGGCCACCGGCACCTCCCCGACTTTGAAGACCAACGGTATCTGTACGAGACCATTCGTATCATAGTGGTTGGGGGGTGGGATAGAGTTCACCCATATCAAGAGTTCAACGACACGAATTCGGAGGAAGGCGCGTCCATGACCGACCCAGGCCCGGCGGCGACCGACCCGCTCGCCGCGGACGACGAGCAGGCCGATCCGCGACTGGCGCGCTCACGCAACCGGTTGCTCGACGCGGCCACCCATCTGCTGTCCACCGGCGGTGTCGAGGCGGTCACCGTCGAGGCGGTCACCCGCGTGTCGAAGGTCGCCCGCGCCACCCTCTACCGGCACTTCGGCAGCACCACCCAGTTGCTCGCGGCGACTTTCGAACGACTACTTCCCCAGGTCGACACACCGACCGGCACCGGGCCCGTGCGTGAGCGGCTCCTGGCGCTGCTCGCCAGCCAGGCCGACCTCATCGAACAGGCTCCGGTGCAGATGACCACCCTGGCCTGGCTGGCGATGGGTTCCATCGGCGAGGACCACCCCGACCCGGCCGCGGTCACCTCGCTGCGCGCGCGCGTCATCGAGCAGTACCGCCACCCGTTCGACCAGATCCTCACCAGTCCCGAGGCCCGCGCGATGCTCGGCGAGCTCGACACCACCTTCGCCATCATCGAACTCCTCGGCCCGATCGTGTTCGCCCGTCTCACCGGATTACGCAGCATCGACCACGACGACTGCACCCGGCTCGTCGACAACTTCCTCACCGCCCACCGAACACCCACGCCAGCAGACACCGCTATCGACATCGCCACGCCGTAACCACGGGCCCCGGTTCCGCGCGGTCAGAACAAGGTGTCGCGCACCCGCAGCGGCCGGTACCCGGTCGGGCCCAGCTGGGCCAGCTCGGCGTCGATGTCGACCTCGATCGCGCCGAAGAAGTTGATGTTGGCACTGTGGGCCGGGCTGATGTGGGCCAGGACCTCGTCATCGATACGCTGCCCGGTCCGGCGCATCTGCTCGACAGCGAACCCGTAATACTCTGTGGTCCAGGCGATCACAGCGTTGGTCGTCAAGGTCAGGCACCAGGCCTGCTCGGTCTGGTCCTCGAGGTGGCGCGCCCGGATCATCCCCTCATGGGCATAGAGCAGGTCGCGGCGCAGCGCGTGCAGCGACTCGCCCTTGTTGAGCTGCCGCGAGATCTTGCGCCGGTAGTCCGGATCGGAGAGGTATCTCGCGGCGTAAATGGTGCGCCGCAGCGCCCCGTACTCCTTGAGCGCCGCGGCCAGGGTGTTCTGCCGCCCCGACGCCGACAGCTTGCCGACCAACAGCGACGCGGTGGCGTGCCCGAACTTCAGCGATCCGGCCAACCGCAGCAGATCGTCCCAGTGCTCGGCGATCAAACCCAGGTTGGCCTTGCGGGTCATCAGCGGGCCCGCGTGCGGGAACCGGGCCTCGGCCTCGGCGCGCGGGCCCGGCCGGTACAGGGTGATCCGCCCCAGATCCCGGATCCGTGGCGAGAGCTGCATCCCGAGCAGGTCGAACAACCCGAAGTTGACCAGGGTGACCCCGTGGGTGTCGGTGGCGTGCTCGGTGATCGGCAGATCGGTGGCGTTGCCCAGGATCTCATCGAGCACGTAGTGGGCTTCGCGTTTGGTCGCCACGATGACCTTGGTGCCGTAGGTGGCGTGGGTGTCGCTGACATGGGTGTAGGTCGACAGGCCCTCGCTGGCGAAATAGCGGCTCAACGGCCGCGCCGTGGTCGACTTACCGCGCGTCGGGAAACGCTGCCCGTCGCTCGACGACAGTGTTCCGGCGCCGAACACCGCGGTCAGCGGCAGCCGCTGGTGGTAGCCGACCAGTACCAGGTTGGCCGCGCGCAGGGTCTCCTCGCGCACATACCACTCGTCGGTCCAGGCCAGGATGTCGTAGGTGATTCCGCACGCCTCGGCCATCCGGATCAACCCCAGGTTCGTCGAGTGCGCCAGCAGTACCGCGATCAGGTTGCGTTTGAGCTCCGGCGTCCGGGTGGCCTGACCGCCGGCGTGGGTGAAGCAGTCCAGGTAGCCGGTGCGTTTGTCCAGCTCGATCAGCAGCGACACGATCGGCGCGAACGGCAGCATTTCGGTCAGCTCGGCCTTGAGCGTGATCGCCTCGGCGGGAACATCTTCCGCGCTCAGCGGCGAGATCACCAGATCCCCGCCCTCGTCCAGCCGGACCGGGCCGTCCCCGCCGGCCAGCACCTCCTCCAGCTCACCGAGAGCGTCGTGCAGTTCGGCGACCACGGTGGCCAGCGCGACGCCGGGATCGGCGGATCGCCCGACCAGGCCGCAGAACTCAACGCGTTGCGGTTCCCACTGCCCGGTGGTGAGCAGGTAGGCGGCCGGGTCGGCGTAACGGCGCGAGCCCGGCACGAACACATCCCCGCTGCGCAACCCGTCACGCAATCCGAGCAGCACACACAACTCCCAGTAGTGCCGATACGCGGTCGCGCTGCCGGATTTGCGGGCCTCGTCGAGGTAGCCGCGCCACTTCATCGGCACGAACCCGGTCGGGGCGTCATCGAAGACCTTGCGCCGCCCGGTCGCGTTCAACTCGCGCAGCATGTTCACCGCGATCAGCAACTCGGTCGCGGCGGTACCGCCGCAGAAGCGCACCGCTTCGAGCACCGCGGGGGTGAACTGACGCAGGTAGTTGTAGGAGGAATCCAACGCCGCCAGATGCCCGTGATCACGCGGCAACCTGGGCTTGGCCTGGGCGATCGCCGCGCGCAGGCGCTCCCACCCGATCTTCTCGCCGCGGATCAGCGCACCGATCTCCTCATCCGGAACGCCGGGGTCGGTAACGATTTCCAACAGATCGTCCAGCAGCGCCTGACGGTCCTCTCCAGTCTTCCCTCGTTCGGCCAGCCGCTGCTGCATCTTCCGTTCGGCAGCACCGAATTTCACCGAGATCGCCTGATCGAACAACGCCACGACCTCATCGAGGACATCGGTGCCGGACTGGGCCAGCACCGTGAGCAGGATCGGATACCGGCGTTGCGGATCCCGACGTTGCAGCGCTTGCGGACTCAGGCGCCGGCCCATCGTGGCCAAAAACCGGCGCCGCTCGGCGGGCAGCACCGACATATCCAGCCGATCAGCGCCCAACCCGCGCAGGAAACCCAGCTTGTCGACCTCGGCGCGGACCGCGGCCGCCGAGGCCTCCACCGGCCCGGTCGACAGCCACCGCAACCGCGAGATCCCCAGCGAAGCGTCGGTGACAAGCAAGCCGTCCAACTCCGCGCACCGCGCCGCAGTGAACTCGTGAGCGAGCCGGTCATAGGTTTCGGTCTGGGCCTGGTGGCGGGCGTGGGCGACCCGCTCGACCACGGTGACCGGGCCTGGCCGGATCACCTTCGCCGAGATCAGATACTCACACGCCAGCCGGAACAGCAGAGTCGGGGAATCGTGCTCCATCGCCCGCGCGAGCAGGAACTCATCGAGCTCCTTGAACTCGAGCGCACCGACCGCACGCCATCCCAGGTACCGCGCGGCCAGGCGCACATGCTCGGTGCGGGTCTTGGCTCGCCTGCCGTAGGCACCGATCACCACCGGATCCAACCGCAACTGCTCGGCGACACGAGCCACCGCCACCGGCGGAGCCGTGACCAGCCGATCCGGCACGAATCCCAGCCACGGCAGCGTACACAACGCGATCGCCAAGCCCAGCCGCTCGGCTGGGCCCCGGCCCCGGCCCGGATCCACGAACGCCAGATCCGCAGGCGTCAGCGTGAAGTACCGGAACAGCTCCTCGCGGCTGATCTCCGGGAATCCCCGCAGTCGTTCCAACTCCTCGTCCGCGAACATCCGCGTCGCCACGACCCCAGCCTCCACCAGCACCGACCAACATCATCATCGGCAGTCAAGCACCAACCAGTCGACAGCGCATGCCGAACTCGAAACCCCGTGCCCACCAGTCGGATACGCCAAATCCGCCCGATTTCCGGCGGATGCTACGGCTACCCCGGAGAGGGCGGCAGATGGCGGATCTGAGCAGACGAAACGTGTTGAAGGCGGGCGGGGCGCTCGCGGCGCTGGGCGCCGTCGCGGCGGCAACCCCGGCGCAGGCCCTTCCGTGGAGATGGTCGCCCGCAGGATCGATCCCCGGCACAGACCGCGGCGCCGATCCTCGCCGGGTGTGGGATCCGGAGGCCGACCCGCTGGTCGCGTCACTCTTCGAGCGCGGTGAGGTGCCCCGCGTCAACGACCTGCTGCGCGGGTGGACGACGAACGGCCAGGCGCTACCGGACGGACTGCCCGGCGACCTGCGGGACTTCCTCGACCGCGCGAGGCAACTCCCGCCCTGGGCCGACCCGGGCACGCTCGGGACCGCCGTGAGATTCAACGAGAAGCGTGGACTGTATCTGGGTGTTCTCTACGGTTTCGCGAGCGGGATGATGAGCACGGTCATTCCGAAGGAAGCGCTCGCCGTCTACTACTCCAGAGGCGGAGCCGATATGAAGCGCCGCATCTCCCGGACCGCGAAGCTCGGATACGACATCGGTTCGCGCAACGCCTATCTGCCCGACGGCGAGATGATCGTGACGGGCGTGAAAACTCGGCTCGCGCACGCCGGCGTGCGGCACCTGCTCCCGCAGTCGTCGCATTGGGTTGCCGCAGCGCCGGAGGATCGTCCGATCAGTCAGCACGACATGATGGTCACCTGGCACAGTCTTCCGACAACCGTGATGCGGACGCTACGGGCGTGGCAGGTGCCGATCCCGGCGGCGGAATCCGATGCGTTCCTGCACTCGTGGCAGGTGAGCGCCCACCTGCTCGGCATCCAGGATCAGTACATCCCTGCGACCTGGGCCGATGCCGAATCGCAGGCCACGCAGGTCCTCGATCCGATCCTCGCACCCACCCGGGAAGGCATCGAACTCGCCGATACCCTCCTCGATCTGGGCGCGGGACTCGACTTCACGCTCCTGAGCCGGCCGATCCTCGGGGCACTGACCCGTTTCGCACTCGGGAACACGGTTGCCGACTGGTTGCGGATTCCCCGGGAACCGGTGTGGGGTACGTTGCTGGACGTCGGGTGGGGTCCGTTCATCGCGGTCCGCGAAGGTCTCCTGCCGCTGCCGCTGGCTCCCGAAGCGTATTGGACCTTCGACGAGCTGCTGCGACAGTTCGTGCTGCTCTACATGTCCGAACTGAAGGCCATCAGCATCGAGATCCCGACGTTCAACAATCCGAACTACCCCTGACCGGCGGCTTCGCCACCGGTGTGCCTTTGTGGCCACCGGAGGGGCCGGAAAGGCACACCAGGCGATCGCGTAGGAGTGCGACGCCGTCGCCGTCCAACTCGTCGAGAACCGCGGCCCTGCCGACGGTCACCAACGCGAGCGCTTCACCCGAACCGCGCACGACCGGCCCCGTGCCCTTCTCCCACGGCAGATCGGTCGCGACGAGGCGGAGCCCCTCGACGAACCTTCCGGGGCGGGCAAACGGATCGGGACGATCGAGAACGAGACGTAGACGATCGGCATCGATGCTTCGCTGCAGCCCGAGGGGCCTGCGAATATCCTGCTGGTGCACGAGGTGGTCGGCCAGGGCCAAGCGGGGAAAGAACCGTGTCATCCAACTCGAGGAGGCCGACACCGACAACCGTTCGACGAGCCGATCGAGGGGAATGCTCCGCGCTGCGACAACGTAATGCGCGTTGAGACGGTCGGCCGACGGATTCCGGAACCCGGACAGAACGTAGCGGTGCAGCGGCACCGCGTCGATCGCCAGGTGGCCGGCGACATCCCGTACGGACCATCCCGCACAGAGCGACGGTGTGGTCCACTGCTCCGGCGACAGCGATCTCAGCAGATCCACCAGTTCCGCGCGTTCGGCAATGATGTGTTCTCGAACGTCCATGAACTCACCGTACGAGCACAGCGCGTAACGTGCACTCTTTCGACCGCTCAGCGCTTCCTGTTGTCCTTCTCGGCCTGTCGACGCGCCCCGGCCGCGATGGACGATGCTTCGTACTTCTTGCGACCGGACGACTTTCGCGTCGAATCGACGCGAATCTTCCCGGGCGACTCCACCTTGCCGTCGCCGGCGACACCGGTGCCCGGCGCAACCGAGTCGACGCGAGCGAGGGCCAACCGTTCCTGCTTGAGTGCCTCGGCGGATGTGCGAGCCACGGCACCGAGTTGCCGGCTCACCCTGGCGAGCGCATCCTCGAACACTTCGGCCTTGCCTGCGTTGCGTCGGTTCGCCGATCGGCCGGTCGCTCGCGACTTCTTCTTGTCGACCTTGTCCGCTCCGGATCGGCGGTACAGCTTGACGTACTTGTTGCGAGCGCGCCGGACTCGGGTGTGCAGTTCGATCAGTTCGTCCTCGTCGAGGCCCGCCATCTGAGGCTTCTTCGTTTCCCGAACCAGAACGAATTCGTCCTCGGTCAGTGTGTTCACGAGCTTGCTCATACCGCACTCCGATCGCCGAGATGGGTGTCGGCATCGTATCCCGCGAGCACACGGACTCGGGGTGGTTGCGCAAGAAGCGTTTCGCCGTGCCGTCTCCGAAAACAGTGACGTCGGACTACCGTATGTGCAGATCGCACCATACATCCGAAACCTGCGAGGGGCCGCGAGATGGAGATGGACGAGCAACTACGCGAACTGGCATGGCAATTGAGCCGGTCCGGACACGATTGGAATGCGGTGGCGGACGAACTCGGCTGCGATGTGTCGCTCGCGCAAGCCATGGCCGAGCGCTACCGCGACGACACCGACGCGCGGGCCCAGGCCGCGCAGTTCCGCCTCTTCGACGTGTGAACCACCGGCGGCACAGGTTCGATGCCGCGTCCGTCAAACCTCGAAGCGGTATCCGCGCCCAGGCTCGGTGATCAGGTGGCGCGGACGGGTGGGGTCGGGTTCGAGTTTGTGGCGGAGTTGAGCGAGATACACACGCAGGTAGTGTGTTTGGTCGACATAGGCCGGGCCCCACAGCTCGGCCAGCAGTGCACGCTGCCCCACGAGTTTGCCGCGGTCTCGGACCAGCATCTCGAGCATCCCCCATTCGGTGGGTGTCAGATGTACCGGCGTGCCGTCGCGAGTGACCTTCTTCGCCACCAGATCGACGACGAAATCGTCTGTCGTGACGACAGGTTCGGTCGAGTCCGGTGCCGCTGCTCCGCGGCGGACGGCCGCGCGGATACGCGCGAGGAACTCCTCCATCCCGAACGGCTTCGTCACGTAGTCGTCGGCGCCGGTATCGAGCGCGGCGACCTTGTCGGCCGAGTCGGTTCTCGCGGACAGCACGATCACCGGGGCGGTACACCAGCCCTTCAAACCGGCCAGTACCTCGATGCCGTCGAGGTCGGGCAATCCCAGATCCAGCACGATCACGTCGGGGTGCGCTTGCGCGGCCGCGCGCAGAGCACCGGCACCGTCGGCGGCGGTGACCACGTCGTAGCCACGGGCCGTGAGGTTGATGCGCAGCGCCCGCAGGATCTGCGGTTCGTCGTCGACGACGAGGATGCGGGTCACGGGTGTTCCTTTGCGGGCGCGGCGAGTTCGATGATCACGGTGGTACCGCCGCCGGGAGTATCGGTGGTTGCGATGGTACCGCCCATCGCCTCGACGAACCCGCGGGCAACGGTCAGCCCGAGGCCGGCGCCGCCGGTGGTATGCCGGTCGCCGCTCCGGGGAAAAGTCGTGAAAACATCGTCCGCGTGCGTGAGCCCTGGACCGGTATCGGCGACAGTGATCGTGACGGACCGGTTCGTGACATCCGCCTCGACGCGGATCGGACCGGTCGGCGCGTACCTCAGTGCGTTGTCCAGCAGGTTCGCCAAGACCCGCTCGAGGAGTGCGGCGTCGGCGTCGACCATGATGTCGCCGACGTCGACGGCGACCCTGCGCCTGATGGCGCCGGCGACATCGGTCCCGCCACCGGACAATCCGGCGAGCGCGCCGTGGACGACCTCGTCGAGATAGACGGGAGAGTGGACGGGTGTGACCACCCCGGCGGCGAGCCGGGACGAGTCGAGGAGATTCGACACCAGGCGGGTGAGCTGATCGGTGGATTCCTCGATGGTCGCGAGAAGTTCCGCGGTGTCCTCGGCCGAGAACTCGATGTCGGTGCTGCGCAGGCTGGACACCGATGCCTTGACGGCAGCGAGCGGCGTGCGCAGGTCGTGGCCGACGGCCGAGAGCAGGAGCCGTCGCATCCGATCGGTCTCGCTCAGAGTGCATCTGAAAACTCCGGGTCGAGGGTCAAGCAGAACGGGCAAGCCGACGTGACATCGTGGCGATCATCGCGACGTGGACCATCGCCTCATGATGATCGGGTCGGGTCTCGTAATCCCGG
>NZ_JBAQXC010000343.1:0-3652 GCF_049299235.1 Rhodococcus sp. (in: high G+C Gram-positive bacteria)
CGCTCGATCTATTCGATCGAGCGTGCCACTCGCTCATGGCCGGCGGGCCGGGTCACTGGCTCATGGCCGGCGGGCCGGATCACGTCGTCCGGTCGCGGGCCGGGTCGTAGAGATGGGAACATGCGACGCCGGGCTGCTCACGGATGCCGAGGGCGCGCCCGACGAGGATGACCGCGGTGTGCTTCAGTCCGGCCTCCTCGACGAGGTCGGCGATGTCGGCGAGCGTGCCGCGCAGCACGACCTGGTTCGGTCTGGATGCGAACGCCACGACCGCGCACGGGCAGTCGGCACCGTATTCGACGCTCAATTCGTCGGCCAGCACGCGGGTTCGGGTGATCGCGAGGTGCAGAACGAGACTCGCGCGGATCCCCGCGACCTTCCCGAGCGACTCGGTCGCGGGCATCGCCGTGGATCGCGCCTGGGTGCGGGTGAGCACGATGGTCTGCGCGAGTTCGGGCACCGTCAGTTCGGTTCCGAGCGCGGCAGCGGCCGCGGCGTACGCAGGCACACCCGGCGTGACATCCCACGGGACGCCTGCGGCGTCGAGGCGACGAGCCTGCTCGGTCAGTGCCGAATACAGCGACGGGTCACCGGAACACAGCCGCACCGTGTCGAGGCCTCGCCGGTGCGCATCGACGAGGTGGGCGGTGATCCCGTCCAGATCGAGATGCTGGGTGTCGATCAACTCGGCGTCGTCCGCGCACTGCGACAGCACCTCCTCGTCCAGGTACGTTCCCGCATACAGCACCACTTCAGCGGCACGCAGCATCGCCACCGCCCGCATCGTCAACAGGTCCGCCGCACCCGGACCGGACCCCACGAAATGCACTGTCATTTTTCACCTTTCACGACGCACCATTGCACCACCGGTCGCATCGCCTGCCATCCGGTGAAGGTACCGATGGCGGAGGCCTGCTCGACGGACAGCCGCGTCAGCTCACCGCCGTGGCGCTTCCACCATTCGATCAGAACCGCTTCGGTTTCCAGCGTCACCGCATGCACGACGAGACGGCCACCGGGACGCAACGCATCCCAGCAGGTTTCGAGAACACCCGGACGGCTGCCACCACCACCGACAAAGATCGCATCGGGGGTGTCCAGTCCGGCAAGCCCACTCGGGGCGGTGCCCCGCACGACCCGCACAGTGGTCGGAACACCCAACCGGGCGGCGTTGCGTTCGATCGTGCCGGCGCGGGAGTCGTTCTGTTCGAGGGCGATCGTGCGGCACCGCGGGTCGGTGCGGGCCCATTCGATGCCCACTGAACCTGCGCCCGCTCCGACGTCCCACAGCACCTGTCCCGGCGTCGGAGCAAGCGCACAGACCGCAGCGACGCGAATCGGCCGCTTGCTGAGCTGCCCGTCGTGGTCGAAACAATCGTCGGGCAGCCCCGGGGTGGTCGAAAGACCCTCGGCACCGGAACATTCGATGCACAGCACGTTCAGGTCCGCGGCGGTCACGTCGACCAGATCACGGGCGTGTCCGTCTCGGCGGGTCTCCGAGGTCGGGTCGCCGAGGCATTCGAGCACGGCCACCCGGGCGTCGGCGAAGTCGGCGTCGACGAGCACCCGCGCGACCTCGGCCGGACCGGACGCACCCGACGTCAGTACGACGAGCCTGCGCCCGCGGGTCAGATAGCGGCGCACCACACCGATGTTGCGGCCGACCAGCGTGACAGTGTCGCAATCCTCGGCGGCCCAGCCCATTCGGGCGCGGGCCAGCGCGACGGACGACACCGCCGGGATCACGTGCACGGCGTCCGGCCCGAGGCGTCGGACGAGCGTCGCACCGATCCCGGACACCAGGGGATCACCCGAGGCGAGCACGACGATGCGGCGGTCCGTGTGACGATCGAGCAGATCGTCGAGGCCGGGTAGCAGCGGCGACGGCCATGCCTCGCGCAGCGCAGACGTGTCGGGCATCAGCTCGAGGTGGCGCCGTCCGCCGAGCAACACCTCGGCCCGCAGGATATGTGCCCGTCCCGCGGGGGCAACACTGTCCCAGCCGTCCGCGCCGACGCCGACGACGGTAATCGCGCCAGCCGTGTCGGTGAACTTCATGTCGGTGAACCCTAGCCCAGCCGCTCCGGCTAGACTCGCCCCGGCATAGACAATCGAGGTGCCCCTCACGGGGATAATCGGGAAGCCGGTGTGAATCCGGCACAGGCCCGCTGCGGTGACCCGGGAGTCGTCGATCATGCGCGTCAGCGCAGCCACTGGACCGGCGGTCCGGGAAGGCGATCGCACGACGCTCGACCGGGAAGTCCGAATACCGGCCTCGATTCGGCAGCCGAAGAAGAACGTCCCAGCGGGAGCCTGTGGAGGATCCAGTGCACGTGTATCCGTTCAGCGCCGTCGTCGGCTCCGACGACCTGGCGCTGGCCCTGACCCTGTGTGCCGTCTCACCCGCGATCGGTGGAGTGCTGGTGCGCGGCGAGAAGGGCACCGCCAAGTCGACGATGGTCCGGGCGCAGGCGGCGCTGCTACCGCAGGTCACGGTCGTCGGGACCTGCCGTTTCGGCTGCGACCCCACGATGCCCGACCCGACCTGCCCGGACGGCCCGCATGCCGCCGACGATCCGGTGCACATCCGCCCCGCCCGGCTCGTCGAACTACCGGTCGGGGCCACCGAAGACCGCGTCACCGGGTCGCTGCATCTGGGCAAGGCCCTGGCCGACGGGGCAGCCGAGTACGAACCCGGCCTGCTCGCGCTCGCCCATCGCGGGGTGCTGTACGTCGACGAGGTGAACCTGCTGCACGACCACCTTGTCGATCTACTCCTCGACGCGGCCGCGATGGGGCGCTCGACGGTCGAACGCGACGGTGTCTCGGTGACGCACGCGGCGCGATTCGTGCTGGTGGGGACGATGAACCCCGAAGAGGGCGAGTTGCGGCCCCAACTGCTGGACCGGTTCGGGCTCACCGTCGAGGTCGCGGCCCCCCGCGATCCGCAGCAGCGCGCGGAGATCGTCCGGCGCCGACTCGCGTTCGACGCCGACCCTGCCGGCTTCGTCGCGCAGTGGTCCGACGCGGAGGCCGCCTTGTCCGATCGGATCGCCGATGCCCGCGCCCGGTTGCCGCGAGTTCTGCTGACCGACGCCGCGCTCGTCGCGATCGCCGAGGTGTGCGCGGCATTCGACGTCGACGGGATGCGTGCCGACCTGGTGACCGCGAAGACCGCGGTCGCGCACGCCGCGTGGTGCGGTCGCGACGAAGTGACCCGCGACGACATCGCGGTCGCCGCGAAACTCGCACTGCCGCATCGTCGCCGGCGCAATCCGTTCGACTCCCCCGGTATGGACGAGCAACTCCTCGACGACCTTCTCGGTGACCGCGGCGACGAGACCGAACCCGACGGACCGGATGACGATCCGGGTGGTGGCAGCCCGTCGGAGGGCCCGGAGTCCACACCGTCCGGCCCCGGATCCGCGGGCACTCCGACACCCACCACCGTGACAGCACCCGGCGATCCCTATCGCACCCGACTGCTGGCAGCGGACCGCACCGGCCGTGGCGCCGCGGGTCGCCGGTCACGGGCGCGCACCACGATCGGTCGCACGGTCGGCGAGCACAGCGGCGATACCGGTCCGATTCATCTGCCCGCGACCATCCGCGCCACCGCCGCCCACCCGTGTGCCTTTGTGGACCCGGGAAC
>NZ_JBAQXC010000344.1:0-1882 GCF_049299235.1 Rhodococcus sp. (in: high G+C Gram-positive bacteria)
AAGCGCACCGGTTTCCCGCGTTCACCGCCGGCGCCGTCGACGCCGTCACGACCCCCGGGGTGGACGAAGCGCGCGCGAGCGAGAACGTCACCCTCACGGTCACGATCACTGCCTCTCGGTTCGAGGACGGGCCGGGGCGGTGGGATCCGGCCGCCGCCGGGACTGTCGTGACGGTGACCGTCGTAAGCTGTGACACCGCCTCCGGTGCTCGCCGGCATGTGGATCTGGCGGAGCCGGAGGCGTGGGTGCGGGCGGTGTTCGCGGAGTTCGACGACGACGACCAGCGGATCTATCTGCTCGGCAGCATCGATCCGGACACCGAGCGCTCGGAGCGCGGCCTGTTCGCCTACCGCGCCTACTTCGACGAGGATGCGACGCCGATCGGTGTGCCCGCGCAACTGGTCGGCACGCCCCACTACTGGATCGGAACGCCCCACTACTGGATCGGAACGCTGCACTGAGCCGGATTCGCACAGCACCGCGGTGAGTCTTTCCAAGCAGGCAGGGACGTGTCATCACTGCATGTCACAACCGTTTTCGGTGGCGGTCGCAGTCGTCGGTGCGACGCGACCAACTGCGTTGACTCCTGGTCGATGCGCTCATGCACAACCCGATCGCGCAGACCCGAGGGAACCAGGGACCCGCCCAGCGCGTCCAACCAGATATGGACACCGAGGACCAAGCAGCGTGGGAGGCCGCCGGCCATGACCCCGACGACCCGGACATCATCGAGCGATGGCATCGGATCAGGTGGCAACTCCAGATGCTCCGCGACTGAGCACCCACCCAGCGCGCGGCAATCGCAGTGCGAAGTCCTGTGTCGCGGCGAAGCGGCCGGCACCCGAGCTCGACGAATCCCGGCCGGTAACTCATGGTGTAAGTCGTTCAAGTGCTCCAGGTAGGTGAGCGTCGAGCCAGTCGATAATGAAGGGCGGATAGGTTTCGCGACCGCCGTCTTTCCACGCGGTGACGAAGCGCTCCACGGTGTCATCGACGATGTCGAGTACATCCGCTTGGCCGACGCCCAGTTTTCTCTGTAATCGGTCGAAAGCACTGCGCTTGATCCGTCCTGGGGACTTCTCGCCAGCGAGGCGAAGCGCGAAGGCGTCGGTGCCATGTTCGTCGGCGTACGGCCCTGTGGATACCAGATCATAAGCGGGGCTGAGTGTTGCGATGCGTCCGTCACGGTAGATCAGTGACCAGTTCTTCAGGTGTGCGTCGCCGTTGCAGACAAGGAGATTGAAGGTCAGACGCCGCACGAATTCGCGTAGTGCCGGAAGGTCATGCTGGCGGTAGACGTGGGCAGCTAGGGTCTCGAATTTGCCGTCGTACTTTTGGTCGTCGTAGAAGCCGCGTACCTGGGCGAAGTCCTCGATGTGGATTCGCTGTCCTCCAGGTCCCCGATCGAAACGTGCGATGGCGAAGGCATACGTTTCTCCGTTCGCCCAGACAGAGTCCCGTAAGGGGGGGAGTTCGTCGCGGTGAACGAGCGAAAGCTCTGGGACCTCGATCCCTACGCGACGCGCAAGTTCCATCGTCGCGAACTCGTTGGCCGAAAGCTGGGGGTAGCTGGGATCCGGGAACTTGACGATCCAGTCTCCGTCGGTGTTTCTCCCGGGAATGGTAAGGCGGTCATTCTGCTTGCGCAGGGACATTTTGAGACCCACGCCTGCCAGTTGAGGTTCCCCCCGAACGGTGGACAAGGGGGTTACATCCTTCAGGCGGCTTCCACCCGAAGTGAACGCTCGTAGCTGTCTGAGGTTCCCCCCGAACGGTGGACAAGGGGGTTACATCCTTCAGGCGGCTTCCACCCGAAGTGAACGCTCGTAGCTGTCGGGACTGAGCATCCCGACCGCAGAGTTCCGTCGAACAGTGTTATAGA
>NZ_JBAQXC010000345.1:0-2880 GCF_049299235.1 Rhodococcus sp. (in: high G+C Gram-positive bacteria)
GCGCACCTGCTCGGCGTCGATCTGGTCCGCCGCACCGAGACCGACCGCCAGCACGCTGGTCACGGCCAACGCGGCCGGGGCGGGCACCCGGATCAGTTCCTCCGACTTACCGGTGGCGCCCACCGCGATCGCGGTGTCGAGCAGGTCGGCGAGCACGGACTCGTCGACGAGTCCGTCGCCGAGCAGCGCCTCGGGGCCGTCGCTTCCGGACGTGAGTCCGATCACGAGGACATCGGCTCGTTTCGAGACGGACCCGGTGAGAACGAGTTCCGGGAGGGTGGGAGCGATAGCACTCACGGGCATCTCCTATGCGATAGGTGTCGTTGCGTCGATGCTAGTGATCGCCCGGACCTGTGCCGTGGAGGCGGTCCCGTCCCGCCGAGTGGGATACCGTCGTGGGCCATGAGCGACCAGCAACTCCAGCAGGGCCCGATCCACGCCGTCCACGTCGAACTCGGTGCGACCTTCGCTCCGTTCGGTGGGTGGGAGATGCCGGTCTCCTATGCGGGAACGGTCGCCGAACACACCGCGGTCCGGGAGAGTGTCGGTCTGTTCGACGTGAGTCACCTCGGCAAGGCACTGGTCGCGGGTCCGGGCGCCGCGCGGTTCGTGAACTCGACGCTCACCAACGACCTGTCGAAGATCGGGCCGGGCAAGGCCCAGTACACGCTGTGTTGCACCGAATCCGGGGGAGTCACCGACGACCTCATTGCCTACTACGTGTCGGACGACGAACTGTTCCTCGTTCCGAACGCCGCGAACACCGCCGCGGTCGTCGCGGCGCTTGCCGCCGATGCGCCCGACGGCGTCACGGTGACGGATCAGCACCGGGAGCACGCCGTGTTCGCGGTGCAGGGACCGAAGGCCGTCGACGTCCTCGCCGGGCTGGGGCTGCCCACCGACATCGGGTACATGGCGTTCGTCGATGCCGAATGGAACGGTGTGCCGGTGCGCGTGTGCCGCAGCGGCTACAGCGGCGAACGCGGTTTCGAGCTGTTGCCGCGCTGGGCCGACGCCGAGACGCTGTTCCGCGCCCTCGTGACCGCGGTGCAGGCCGGCGGCGGTCAGGTCGCCGGTCTCGGCGCCCGCGACACGCTCCGAACCGAGATGGGCTACCCCCTGCACGGGCACGAACTGTCGACGACGATCTCGCCGCTGCAGGCACGCTGCGGCTGGGCCGTCGGCTGGAACAAGCCGGAGTTCTGGGGCAGGAACGCGCTGCTCGCGGAGAAGCAGACCGGACCCGCACGTCGGCTGTGGGGTCTGCGCGCCCTCGACCGCGGTGTTTTGCGGCAGGGCCAGACGGTCCTGCATGACGGGGCGCCGGTGGGGGAGACGACGTCCGGAACGTTCTCACCGACCCTCAAGGTGGGTATCGCGCTGGCACTGATCGACACCGCCGCGGGCCTTGTCGCCGGCGACCTGATCGCTGTCGATGTCCGGGGCAGGTCGTTGCGGGCCGAAGTGGTCGCGCCCCCGTTCGTCGCGGACCACACCAAGTAGGTGCGCCCCGGGGTTCGTTAGGATCGACGTTCATGACCGGTGTCCTCGAATTCGCCCACGTCCCGCATCCTTCGCCGACGACTCCCGAGCGTCGGCAGGAGGTCCTGTCGAATCCGGGCTTCGGGAATTTCTTCACCGACCACATGGTGACGATCACGTACACCGAGGGCACCGGCTGGCATACCGCGACGGTCGAGCCATACGGTCCGATCCAACTGGACCCGGCGGCGATGGTTCTGCATTACGGCCAGGCCATCTTCGAGGGGTTGAAGGCGTATCGGCAGGCCGACGGGTCGATCTCGTCGTTCCGGGTGGGTGCGAATGCGGCACGGCTCAACCGGTCCGCGGAGCGGCTCGCCATGCCGGCGCTGCCTGAGGAACTGTTCCGGCGCGCGATCGTCGAACTGCTCGAGGTCGACCACTCCTGGGTGCCCGCGGCCGGTGGTGAGGAGTCGCTGTATCTGCGCCCGTTCATGTTCGCCACCGAACCGGCTCTCGGTGTCCGCCCCTCGAAGGAATACAAGTTTCTGCTCATCGCGTCCCCGGCAGGCGCGTACTTCCCGCGTGGCGTCAAGCCGGTCAGTGTGTGGCTGTCCAGCGAATACGTGCGGGCCGCTCCGGGAGGCACCGGTGCCGCGAAGTTCGCGGGCAATTATGCCGCGTCGCTCGTTGCGCAGGCCCATGCCGCCGAGCAGGGCTGCGACCAGGTGGTGTGGCTCGACGCGATCGAACGCAAGTACGTCGAGGAGATGGGCGGCATGAACCTGTACTTCGTGTACGGGTCCGGTGCCGACGCCCGGCTGGTCACCCCCGAACTCTCCGGGTCGTTGCTGCCGGGCATCACCCGAGAGTCGCTGCTGACCCTCGCGACGGACTCCGGGCTGTCCGTCGAGGAGCGTCGGATCAGCACCGACGAGTGGCGTGAGAAGGCAGCATCCGGCGAGATCACCGAGGTGTTCGCGTGTGGTACCGCCGCGGTCATCACCCCGGTCGGCAGCGTCAAGGACGCGAGCGGCGAGTTCACCGTGGCAGGCGGGGAGCCCGGCCAGGTCACGATGGCGCTGCGCGACACCCTCACCGGCATTCAGCGGGGTACGTTCGCCGATACGCACGGTTGGATGACCACCCTGCGCGGACCGCAGTAGGACGGCGAAACCCGGTACGTCGACGACGCCCCGGTCGCGACCGTCACCGGGTGTGGTCGGGGCACGTGTCAGGTCGCGGCGCCGAGCGCAATCGCGACGGCCGCGACCGTGCCTTCGAGTGCTGCGCCGAGCACGTCGCCGTTCACCCCGTCGAAACGTGTGACGCAGTGCCGCACGAACAGCACCGACAGCGCCAGCGCGGCGAGCACCACCACCGGGCCGAGCCACGGTG
>NZ_JBAQXC010000346.1:0-37860 GCF_049299235.1 Rhodococcus sp. (in: high G+C Gram-positive bacteria)
GCCTCGTGGGAAACCACGAGGCCGAGGGCCTTTTCTGTCCTCCGTGGTCGCATTCGGGTGAACAATCGGGAACGATGACGTCATGCCGTCGATCTCCCGATTCCTACCGTGGATACTTCTGCTGGCCGCCGGTGTGGTGGCCGCAGATCAACTCACGAAATGGTGGGCAGAATCGACGTTGACGCCGGGTGAGTCGACGCCGGTCGTCGGCGAGTACCTGCAGTGGCGACTCGTGTACAACCCCGGCGCCGCGTTCGGACTCGCGGCGGAGTACACGTGGGTGCTGACCGTGGTGGCAGCGCTCGCCGTCGTCACCCTCGCAGTGCTGGCGGTCCGGACCCTGACACCCGCCTGGGCACTCGGAGTCGGCGTTCTCCTCGGCGGCACCGCGAGTCACCTCGGCGATCGCCTCCTGCGGGAGCCGGGATTCGCGCGTGGCCACGTCGTCGACTTCATCGCCTACAACGAGTGGTTCGTCGGCAATGTCGCCGATATCGCCATCGTCGGCGGTGCCGCATTCTTGATGATCCTGACCCTGCTGGGCGTGCAGACCCGCCCGCAACCCGAAGCCGTTGCCGCCTGATTCACAATTCGGCTATTCGCAGGCGATGCCGTCGCCGTCACCGTCCATCTGCACGCGATAGCCGGGCTGTTCGGCGTGCAGCGGTGCGGCGCCCGCGGCGCGGACCGCAGCGCAATTCTCGTAGTAGACCGACGCACCGTCCGGCGTGACCGATCCGGGCGCGCTCGTCGGCACCGGACTCTGCGTGGCGGCGGGTTCGGCGCCGCCGCAGCCTGCCAGGATCTCCGACATCGCGTCGTGCTCGGCCTGCGTCACCCACAACCCGTACGCGGCCTTGACCTGAACCTGGCGCGCCACATAGGTGCAGCGATAGGCACGGTTCGGTGGCAACCAGGTCGCGGCATCACCGTCACCCTTGGCTTGGTTCGTCGGGCCGTCGACGGCTTGCAGGTTTCGCGGGTCGTTCGCGAAGTCCGCCCTCGTCCGGGGATCGAGTTGCTGCGCACCCTTCTGCCACGCATCGGACAGCGCGACCACGTGGTCGATCTGGACGGCTTCGGACGTGCCCTGCCCACGGGTGAACGCAATGGTCACGCCCGTGTACACGTCGTGCAGGACACCGGAGACGACGACACAATCGCGGGTGCCTTCTTTGAACTCGACGTCGACGAGGTCGCGGCGCAAGATGTCGTTGCGGGTGTCGCAGCCGTTGTGCCCACCGTCGACGCCGACATCGTCGCTCCACGCCTGACCGAACAGGTCACGGTCGTATCCGGTCTTCGGGGCGCGGCCCTTGATCGGCAGTTCGGTGAGCTGGGTGAGTGCCGCCGACACCTGGTCCTGAGCGATGCCCCCCGGCCCAGGGGTCTCCGGGTTCATCAGCCCGGCGCCCGAGCCGCAGCCGGCAACGGCCAGCAGTGCCGCGGCAACCGCGCTGGCCGCGGTGGCATGGAACGACCCGTGCTGGATGGTCACTCGAAACTCCTCCGTGCGGTTCGACACTGTCAGTGGACTGTCGCATACCCGCCCGGCTCGCCCATCCGAGCGGTCACGATCCGTGCTGCCTGCCACGTGCCGCGTGCGGTAACTACCATGCGGGCGTGGTCGGATACGGAAGGCAACTGCAAGGGCTGGCCATCGCCCTGTCCTCGCTCGCCGGTTTCGTCGATGCCCTCGGTTTCATCACGCTCGGCGGTGTGTTCGTCTCGTTCATGAGCGGCAACTCGACCAGGCTGAGCGTCGGCGTCGCCGGCGGCAGTTGGTCGCAGGCGGCACTGGTCGCGGGGATCGTCGTCTTGTTCGTCGTCGGCGTCGCACTCGGCGGGGTAGTCGCCGAACTCACCGGCCCGGACCGTCGCACCAGAAAATCCGCCGTGCTCGGCACGGTTTCGGTGTTGCTGTTCGTCGGTGCGGTCTCCGCGACGTTCGACTGGACCGAGGTGGCGATCGTCGCGATGACCCTGGCGATGGGCGTCGAGAACAATGTGTTTCGTCGTGACGGCGAAACCAGCGTGGCGTTGACGTACATGACCGGGGCGCTCGTCAAGATCGGTCAACGACTCGCCGCCGCACTGTTCGGCGGACCGCGGTGGACCTGGCTGCCGTACCTCGGGCTGTGGGGCGGCCTCGTCGGCGGCGCGATCCTCGGCGCCCTCGCCCACCACCTGATCGGCCTGGACGCATTGTGGTTCGCGACGGTCGTCGCGATTGCACTGACGGTCGTTGTGTGGCGTCACCCGAATTCCCGGTGATTCGGTACGTGCATGTGAATTTCGGTGGTGGCGCGAGCCACTGATCTTCGTCTCGGCATCGAGGGGCACCGAAACATGCTGCGATGCGGCACCCGCCGTTCACGAACGCACACGATCATTGCGCCGCGCAACGCTGCCTCGGCAGAGTTCGGCGTCACCCCTCGGTTCACCCCTGAATGTCATCCCGAACGTCACCCCACAAGCGGCATAACGGACTTCGCTCGCGTGGCGACAATCTTCGTGACGGCACACTCATGGTCCGGTGCGCGAACACGTATCCGGCGAAAGGAGGCAGCGGTGACCGAAAATCGGGTACCGAAATCTGTCCGAGTTGGGACCATCCTGTGTACAGGAGCGCTGGCGTGGACGGCCGCGATTCCCGTCGCTGCGGAGCCGGTATCCACGAACATTCCTGCGGTACAGATCGAGTCGCACCCTCGGATCTCCGAGTACGTGGCGGTGATCCGCCCCCCGCATACCGGTGAGTACACCGTGACCGTGACCACCGGCAGTGCGGTATCGCTGAACTCGATTCCCGACGGGTGCGGGCCCGGATCGTCCGTGTCCGCACGTGTCGTCACCGTCACCGATCAAGCGCCCGCCGACGCACCCGTGCCGGTCCGGTCGGTGCTCGAATGCGAGGCCGGGCGAATCGAGACAGGCGCGGAGCACCGGGTTGTCCTCCCCGTGAACGACCTGCACTCGGGTACCCGGACCATCACGGTACAACTGCGCGCGGGCCGAACGGTGATCGACCGGGTGGAGTGGACACACGAGCCGTTCGCGGTGTGTGCCCCACCTGCCCCTCTACCGAACTGGTCGCACGACCCGATCGACGACGCATCGACCGGCCCGATGCCTGCTGGTCCGACCGCTCATGCGACCGGTCGTATCGCCGGGACAGCACAGCCCGGGACACGAATCCTGCTGACCGGAACCGATTCCTGTGAGCACCTGATCGAACGACGTGTGCTCGTTCCCGAATCCGGGGAATTCCTGTTCACCGGTCTGATGCCGGGACGCTACGCCCTGCTCGACGACACCGGAATCGTCCTGCGGCACGTCGATTTGTCCGACGAATTCCCATCCGCACACGATCTGGACATCCCGACGGCAGCCTGATCGACTGTCACCGGCGGGCCACCACCTCGGATCACGACAACAGACGAATCTCCCTCGCACGAGCGAGAGCGCTTGCTGCACTTCCGGTTCCGAGCTTTACGTTGATCCTGCGCAACTGCGTCTTGATGGTGTTGTTCGAGACGAACAACACGCTCGCCAGATCTTTTCGCGCGACGCCATTGTCGAGATGGACCAGAATCTCCCGTTCCCGGGCGGTGAGCACCACCTCCCGCACCGAATCGGGAAACACCTCATCCTCAGACTCGTCGAACAGCACGGCACCGGCGGCGTCCGAGAGTGCCCGCCTCGCCTCGGCGGGCACCGTCGTCAGAACTCGCCGATTCCCCAGTTCCGAGGCAAGTTTCGTGGCGCGGCTCCATGCGCGCACCGCGATATCACGATCTGTCGCCGAACAAGCGACTGCCTCGATGAGTAGCGCCTCGAGATGAGCACGCAGCCATCCACTGTCCGGCCACGAAATCCGATTGAGTACGGCACGAGCAACTTCGGGATTTCCGGTGAGCAGTTCCGTTCTCGCCGTGGATACCACGACAACGGGATGACCGGTGGTATCGGCCTCGGCCAGGGCACGAGCGGTATTACCCCTTCCGAGAACAAGATTGAGGTCGATTTCTGCCG
The DNA here is from genome assembly GCF_049299235.1 of Rhodococcus sp. (in: high G+C Gram-positive bacteria). Taxonomy (GTDB): domain Bacteria; phylum Actinomycetota; class Actinomycetes; order Mycobacteriales; family Mycobacteriaceae; genus Rhodococcus. The sequence goes on from NZ_JBAQXC010000346.1 coordinate 4,036, forward strand.
CAGTGAGCAAAATGTGCGCGATCGCACCGTGCTGGAACGAGCCTCGATGCCCGTCGACGATCCGGTGCAGACTGGTCAAACCTGCGTAGGCATCACCGGTCGTCAACGCGTACTGGGCATGAACGTAGGCGATCATCCCCCACAGTTCCTCACCCGCCGTCGGCACACCGAGTTGATCGAGGACAACCTCGGCACCGGCCGGGTCGAGCCGGTCCAGGGACGCCAGTGCAGCCGCCACCCGACCGCCCACCCTGATCATGTCGTCCCAGTAGCCCGCGTTGATGCCGACGTGGGATTCGGCGGCAAGCCACTCGTCGACCCGCGCCAGATCGCCCAGGAGCGCCCAGTTCGCCGCAAGGCTACCCGCTGCATTCAGCACCACGAAGTCGTGCCCCGTGGGGAGCGCGTCGCGGTGTGCCTGCTCGAACTGCACGGTGGACTCCGCGACATCCCCGGCGAGCTGCATGCCGATCGCCCATTGGAGTCGAATGGTAGGAAGCTGCGCCGTGACTGAATCCGGTTGGTGCACAAGCATCGATTCCACCAGCGGAACCATCGACTGTGCCCGATCACTCGCCTCGCGCAGACTCCCCGCCAACCTCAACGCGACTGCTTGGACGGTACCGACGTGCAGGGCGTCAGGTGCTTCCGGACGGGCACCGAGGAAGTCCAATTCATCGGGTGTACACGGAATATCGATGCCCAGCATGGGGTTGCCCGCCAGCGAGTTCACGAACAGCGCCTTCCCCGCGGCCAGGCCCGGGTACGCATCGGCCACCGAGTCCGGGACGGCACGCAGCAGTCGCACCAGCAGCTCGAACTCGCCGACGATCAGATCACTCCAATGCTCGTCGAGGGTCTGCGCTGCCACGTCCCACCATCCGGCGTCGACCGCGTAGGAGGCAGCGGCCGCGTGGCGGCCGGCATCCCTGTGTTCCCGTGCGAGGCGCATCAATGCGTCGTCCACATACCCCGGCATGTCGGCACGAGCGATCGCGAGAACCGTTCCGCGTACCGCGGGCGGCCACGACCAATAGCGCTCGGCGCCGTCGAAGGTTCCCAGCACGAGGCCCACTCTGTCGAGCTGTTCGAGTAGCATTTCGGCCGACTCGTCGCCAGCGTGATCGCATGCCGCCCTGGCCGTATATCCCGTCGCCACCGATACTTTCAGCGCGAACCGGCGAGAAGGATCGTCGAGTGCGGACAAACGACGGTCGACGTAGTCGGAGACCACGCGGTCCAGCGCGGGAACCAATCGGCGCGTGGTCGTGACCGGCGCGACCGGCGCAAAACCCAGCATGGCGACTGCCGCGGCCACGAGCGGCGGCACACCGCTGAGTTCACTGCACAAATCCGGTCGCCGTTCGACCGCGACGGTCGAGCCTCGGGAGCGGAACAATTCTTCCGTCTCGTCGACGGTGAAGCACAGTAGCTGCGCATCGAGCACGCAGTGACCGAGACTTCCGGAAGTGAGCGCCGGCGGAAGGGCTACGGCGCCATGCACGGTCACGACCGCGATGGCGGCGGGATTGCGCTCGAGCAGATCCAGAATTGCCGACACCGCGAACGGCGCATCGGCCGGATCGACTCCGTCCACGACGACCAGACTCGGTGCGTCGCCGGACAGTTCGATCGTCGCGGACTGCGTGGCGTCGGCCCCATCGAGCCAGATCACCGTGCGTTCGGCCGCGCCACCGCGATGCAGCCAGCTCGCCACCAGCGTGCGCTTGCCGAATCCGTTCGGCGCCTGCACAACTGTCAGGCTCCGCTGTTCGTCGAGCATGCGGAACAGTCGCGGCCGGGGCATCGCGTCGATTACCGATCGTGGAGTCGGCACACCGGTTCGGAAGACTCGAGCGTTGATCACGGGGCGCGTTCCCTTCGTCGGCTTCTGGCGTCCCCGATCACCACACTACGAATGACCAATATGCCCTATTCGTAAATGGTGGGACATCGAACCGCGCATTCGTGTCGCAGACCACACAACAGTCGAGCCCGCACCGCTGCGCGCGGTACGGGCTCGGACGATGCGGCAGTATCAGCTCAACGCCTTCGCCTTGAGCTGAATGAACTCGTCACCGGTGATCGTCCCTGCGTCGAACAACGACTGCGCTTCGGCGATCTCTCCCGCCGGCGTGCGTCCAGCGACCTTACGGATGTAATCGTCCGCGGCGTGCCGCGCCGTCTCGTGCGCAGCGGTGGACCGCGCAGCCATACCGCGGCCGCGGACCACCAGATAGACGAATGCCGTCAGGTACGGCAGCACGACAAGGAAGATGATCCAGACGACCTTCACGACCGCCGACGTGGAACGGTCGCGGAACAAGTCCGTGAGCACCTGAAACAGAATGAGCAGGTACGCGACGAACGCGAAGACAACCAGCGTGTACCAGAACAGATCCCACAACGAATCCAACAACGTGACAAGCCTTTCCCATGCGAGAAGTTCGACTACCCGCACCCAACAGGACATCCCGACCCACGCCAATGCGTACCCGCCGACCGGGCACCACACCACTCGGGTGTCGCGAAACGAACCTCCGGTGGCGCGATGTGGATCACCAAGCCGGACGGTTCCTCGACGGTCGCGGCCGCAGCTCGCCGGGGGTGACACCGCGTTCCGCACGCACGGCCCGACGCAACTCCGCACTCGAGGCGAACCCGGACGCCCCCGCGATCTCGGTGACGGTGAGGTGCCTGCATTCCTGGTCGGACAACAACATCGTCGCGTGCCGGACACGCATCGTCCGCAGACGAGCCGCGATGGTGGTTCCGTGGGCCGCGAACGCCCGCTGCAGCGTTCGCAGTGGGACCTGAACCTGCTCGGCGAGTTTCGCCGGGGTCAGCGACGAGTCGGCGAAGTGCGAATCCAACACCGCCATCGCCCGCGCATGGACGCTACCTGCGAACTCGAGGGAATCCGCGCGCCGTCCGAGCGATTCGTGGTGCAGCCCGACGATCAGCTCGACCAGCGCGTTCTCCACCCCTCGATTCGGTGCGGCCGCGTTGCGCCGGGCCTGTTCACGCAGCACCGTCACCGCCAGCGCGGTCAGCGCGTGCGTCGACAGGGACGGCCGGGACGGACCGAACGTGACGTCGTCCGTGCCGAAACGGACTCCCCGTTCCTCCAGCCTGCGCCGGTCGAGACGAAGAAGAACCAGATCGGAGCCGCCCGGATCGAGCGATTCGTGCCGGTTCCAGCCGACCTGAACCGCGATCTGCCCGACGGAGACCGTGGTTCGCGCCGTACCGGAATCGATCCGTTGCTCACCGGCGAGCAGCAGGCACAGGTTCACCAGCTCACCGTCCTCGACCGGTCCCGCCAGCGCACGGTGCGGAGTCATCGACACCCGGCTGACGATCAGTGGACCGACCTCGCAGGCCTCCATGACGAAGCGGAAGCGGGTGGCGTCCGGCACCGACAATTCGGTCCGGTTCCCGGCGTCCGACGTCATCGCCCCGAAGCCGCGGTCGCCTGTCAGTTCGATCTTCCGATACAAGCCCGTCCCCATCTCCGCACGACATCGCCGTCGAAGCGGAGATCGAGTAGAGCATCCCGGGCGTCGCGAAGTCGAGGCCAGGAGTCAGTTCTCCGTTGTGACCTTCTGCCCGGCGCTGTCGAGCACCCACCACACGCCGCCCTCACCTTGGCCGTCGACCTCGCCGGGAGTGGTGTCGTCGACGTAGAAGTAGAGCGGCCAGCCGTTGACCGTGAGCTGCTGGGTGCCGTCCGGACCGGGAATCGTCCCGATCTGCCCACCGACGCCCGCGACCTGCGGCGACGACGTGTCGGCAGTGACCGGCGGCCACTCGGTGAGGCACGGCCCGGTACAGGCGCTCGTGCCGGAACCGGGAGTGTCGAGGTCGTAGATGTAGACGGTCATCCCACGGCCGTCGACGACGATGTCGCCGAGTTCCGATCCCGCGACCGCGAGCGCTGCTCCCGCAGCCTCTGCCTGTGTGGTGGGGGCGCTTTCGGTCGTGTGCATGGTTCCGTGGTCGTATGCCCCGCTGTCGGTGTCGGTGTCGGTGTCGGTGTCACCGTCGCCGCAGCCGGCCAGTACCAGGACGGCAGCGAACGCCGCAGGCGCCGCAGCGCGCACGAGTCTGTTCATGGGATCGGGTCCTTACTCTTCGTCGGTGCCCGTATCTGTGAGTGTCCATCCTCCCACCGGAAGGTTCGTCGCGGCCCGGATCGGGCGACGCTGTCCGGAGGTTTCCACCTCGAGGACGTACCGGGCAGGAAAGAATCAGCGGCATGACGAACGAACCGTCCCCCGCCGATCACTATCGCGACCTCGCCGCCAAGCTCACCGCCACCCTCGGAGCCGTACCCACCGATCGATGGAATGCACCGTCACCGTGCGACGACTGGACCGCTCGCGACATCGTGCAGCACATCGTCGACACTCAGCGAGACATCGTCACCAGGGTCGGGCTCGAACTGCCGACCGGACCACTCCCCGAGTCGGACCCGGTCGGGGCGTGGATCGCGACCCGCGATGCGATGCAAGAGATCCTCGACGACCCGGCACGCGGAAATCTCGAATACGACGGCTATTTCGGCCGAACCACCCTCGCCGCGACCGTCGACACGTTCTACACGTTCGACCTGATCGTGCACGGCTGGGACATCGCGCGCGCCACCGGACTCGACGAGACGATCACCGAGGCCGACCTCGACTTCGTCGAATCGGCTGCGGCCGGAATGGGCGCAGCGATCCGCATGGACGGTGTGTGCGGCCCTGTCGTCGACGTGCCCGAGGACGCCGACCGCACCACCAGGGTTCTTGCCTACCTGGGCCGGCAGGCCTGAACGTCACGTTCCGCCGTCGTGCCTGGTCGGCGTCCCGCCGAGCATCATCCGTGTGGTGACACCCATACCGCTGTATGTCCGATTGATGCAGGTACGGTGCAGCCATGCGCGCCCGCCCGTACGCCACCACGAACCCCGCCCGACTCGCCGCTGCCCTGCTCCAGGTCGCGGCACGCAGCGGCTTGGACTCGGCGAGTGTGCGCGAGGTCGCAAGCGAGGCCGGAGTGTCCATCGGCGCTGTGCAGCATCACTTTCCGACAAAGGATGCGATGCTCGCATTTGCTTTCCGGGCGCTCGCCGATCGAGTTCTGGGTCGGCTGAGTAGCATCGATCCCGACATCGATCCCTCCCGAACACTTTTCGCCGCGCTGAGTCAGTTGCTGCCACTCGACGAGCAGCGAGCACGCGAAGCACAGGTGATGGCCGCCTTCACGGTCCGCGCGGCCACATCACCGCCGCTCGGGGCGATCCGCCACGCGATACTGTTCACGATGCGTACGGGTGTGTCCGCGGTGCTCATCCGGATGGACATCCCCGAGCCGGAGACACGGGCCGCTTTGCTGCTCGCTGCCGTCAACGGACTCGCCGTCGATGCGATCGCGAGTCCGGCACTGTATCCGCCGGAATTCCTCACTCACGCACTACACACCCAGATTCAGTTCGCTCTCACCGACGGGTAATGGGACCATTCATTCGGTCGACACCCGAGTGTGCACGTCCCATCACCCGGAACGGGGTTCCGCGATGAACGAGGATTCACGATCTCCACGCGCGGAACGACGCGAGGCCGCGTCGGCATGTGTGCTGGTGTCGATGGCTGTGCCGTTCCTGCTTCCGTCGCGCTACTCACCTGGCACCGACTGGTTGCTGCCTGCGATCGAGGGATGCGTGCTCGTCGCTTTGATCGTGGTCGATCCCGGCCGCATCGACAGGCCGGGCCGCCGAGTGCGGGCGCTGTCCGTCGCGCTGGTCGTCGCGATCGCCACCGGAGCAGCGTGGGGTGCGGCGCGGCTCGTGTGGGACCTACTGAACGGTTCTCCCCAAACAACCGTGGCGACCGATCTGCTGGTGTCCGGCGCTCTGGTGTGGACGCAAACTGTGCTGGCATTCGCCTTCCTGTTCTGGGAACTCGACGGTGGTGGTCCGGTGAACCGGCATCTGCGGCCGCGGGCTCATCCCGACCTGGCATTTCCCCAACAACTCGATCCCGGACTGGCCGCCCCGGGCTGGCGGCCGATCTTCGGCGACTATCTGTACCTGGCACTCACGAACGCGACCGCGTTCAGCCCCACCGACGTGATGCCGCTGGCCCGATGGGCGAAGTTCACCATGGCAGTGCAGTCCCTCCTGTCGGTGGTGATCCTCGGCCTGGTCATCGCCAACGCGGTGAACCTGCTGAATTGACCGGTGTGCCCTTTGGGCCCCTCCAGGGGCCCAAAGGGCACACGGGCGGCATAGGGTGCGGGGATGTCGAAGTCGGTGGCCGAGGACGAGTGGGCGGGTGCCGGACGGTTCGCGCCCAGCCCCTCCGGCGACCTGCATCTGGGGAATCTGCGGACTGCGGTGCTCGCGTGGTTGTTCGCCCGCAGCACCGGCCGCCGATTCCTGGTGCGCGTCGAGGACCTCGACCGGGTCCGTCCCGGGGCCGAGCACCGTCAGCTTGCCGATCTGGCCGCGCTCGGCATCGACTGGGACACCGAGGTCGTCCATCAGTCGCGACGACGTCGGCTGTACGACGAAGCAATCGACCGACTCACCCGTGCCGGGCTGACCTACGAGTGCTTCTGCACTCGCCGGGAGATCCAGCAGGCGACGTCCGCACCGCACGCGCCGGCCGGCGCGTACCCGGGAACGTGCCGCGCACTGTCGGACACCGAACGCGCCGCGAAGGCACCGGGTCGTCCGCCGGCCGTGAGGTTGCGGTCCGAAACGGACTTCTTCACGGTGCACGACGTGCTGCACGGTGATTTCACCGGGATCGTCGACGACTTCGTGTTGCGCCGGGGCGACGGCTCGCCTGCCTACAATCTCGCGGTCGTCGTCGACGATGCGGCGCAGGGCGTCGATCAGGTCGTGCGCGGCGACGACCTCCTCGCCTCTACCCCTCGGCAGGCCTATCTGGCTGCGCTGCTGGGCCTTCCGGATCGTGTGTACGCGCACGTCGCACTCGCTCTCAACGAAGAGGGCAAGCGACTGGCCAAGCGTGACGGCGCGGTAACCCTCGCCGATCAGCGCGCTCTCGGGCATGCTCCGGCCGATGTTCTCGGTCGGATCGCGGTATCCCTGGACCTGGCCGAACCCGGCGAGCCGGTGACGATGCCCCTGCTACTCGACCGCTGGGACCCGGCTCGCTTGCCTCGGCAACCGTGGGTGTTCGAGACGGTCCCCGTCGGAACTGACAAAACCTGGACCACCGGACAGAATTGATCTTCCCTGCGCGACCGCCGGATCGGACGTAGTGTGCGGAACTGTCTGCACATCAGCCCGCCTCCGAGAGGACGAGCCCATGACGACCGGCGGTTTCGACCCGAATCAGGACCCGTACAGGCACGGAAACGATCCCGACCACCCGAATCCGAAGAATCCCCCGGGCGGATACCCGCCACCACCACCCGGGAGCTATCCCCCGCCGCAGGGCAACTACCCGCCACCACCCGGGAACTACCCCCCGCCGCCTCCGGGTAACTTCCCACCGCCCGGGAACTATCCGCCTCCCGGCTATTCTCCGGTCCCGGCGCAGCTGAGTGTGGGTGACGCCATCAGGTACGGGTGGTCGAAGTTCAGCGCGAACGCCGGAATGTGGATCGGCTTCATTGTTGTCGCCCTCGTCATCCAAGGTGTGATAAACATCATCTTCGGCGGCTTCGACACCACCGAAGACTTCACCCTGTGGCGAGCCATCGGCACCGTCGTCAGCGCGGTCGTCGGCTATCTCATCCAGGCCGCGTACGTTCGCGGCGCACTGCACGAGATCGACGGCAACAGGCCCGCGTTCGGTTCTTTCTTCCAGTTCACGAACGTCGCCGCCGTGATTCTCGCGAGTGTGCTCGTCGCGCTCGCCACGGTCATCGGCTTCGTGCTGCTGATCATTCCCGGGCTGATCGTCATGTTCGTGACCTGGTGGACGCTACCGTTCGTCATCGACCGGAACCTCGATGCGATCGCCGCGATCAAGTCCAGCGTCCAGGCCATCTCGTCGAACATCGGCACTTTGCTGTTGCTCGCGCTGGCGTTGGTGGGCATCAACATCGTCGGAGCGCTGCTGTGCGGGCTCGGCCTGCTTGTCAGTGTGCCCGTATCGGTCATCGCGTCGACATACGCGTACCGGGTGACCACCGGGGGTCCTGTGGCACCCTGATCGTGCAGCGTGCGGACAAATCCACCACATCGACGAGTGCTGCACGGCCGATGTACCGTGCAGCATCCGCACGCCCGACGACAAGGGAGACACATGACCACCGGGGGATATCCGCCTCAGTCCGATCCGCACAATTCGGGGGCGTACCCCGCACCTCAGTACCCGGCACCTCAGCACCCCGCACCTCAATACGGTGGTCAGCAGGGAGCCGGGCAGCCGGCGGACTACACCACGCACTTTCCGAACCCGATCACGTCGGGCTACGAGCCCCCGCAGCAGAACCCCCCGCAGTACGGCGCTCCACAGTACGGGGCTCCACAGTACGGGGCGACTGCCGACGGAAACCAGTACGGCGGAAACCAGTACGGCGGACAGCCCGCTGCACCCCAGTACTCGGCGCCACAGAACTCGGCGCCACAGCCCGGACCGCAGTACGGTGCGCCGTCCCCGTTCGGTAGTCAGCCGACCCAGCAGTTCGGTGCACCGTCTCAGCCCGGTCAGCAGTTCGGCGCACCGTCCGCAGACCAGTTCGGGTCACCGCAATTCGGCGCACCGCAGCCCGGCTTCGGCCCGGGGCCGGGGCAACCGGGAGAGTTGCTCCCCCGATTCGGCGCCCGCATCATCGACGCGCTCATCATCGGCGTTCCGTTCGGGATCGTCACGATGATCGCCTCCTTCTCCGGCAGCACGTTCCTGACCGTGGTGCTCGGGTTCCTCACCGGTCTCGCGATGCTCGGCTACGCGGCGTACATGGAGTCAACGAAGGGCTGGACGGTCGGTAAGAAGGCCCTCGGTCTGTCGGTGACCGGCCCGAACGGTGGTCTCCCCACCCTCGAAGAAGCCGCTAAGCGCAATGCCTATCTCGGACTTCAGGCGCTGACCGGGATCCCGTTCCTCGGCTGGCTGTTCAGCTTCGCGTCCTTCGCCGCCTCGATCGGCATCGCCGTCACCATCGAGAAAAGCCCCACCAAGCAGGGCTTCCACGACGTCTTCGCGGGCGGCACCCAGGTTCGCAAGTCCTGATCCGCGTCGCCCCGTCGCAGGCCCCGTCCGCCCGGACGGGGCCTGCGGCATTTTGTCCGCACTTCGCGTTGCTGCGCCACGGATGTTTGGATGTCCGGGTGACAGAGCATGCACCGACCCCGAAATCTCCCGCCGACGAACCTGCGACCGCAGCCGATCATGCGGCATTCGCCCACGTGGCCCGCAGTTACTACCCGGGGATCGTGGCGCTGTTCACGGCGGTGCTCATCATCTCCAATATTTGCGCGACGAAGGGTGTCGCGTTCTTCGGCGACGCCGACGTGGCGATCGGCTCACTGCAGGTCCTGCCGATCATCACCGACGGCGGCTTCTTCCTCTTCCCGCTGGCCTACATCCTGGGCGATCTCCTGAGCGAGGTGTACGGGTTCGCCGCGACCCGCCGCGCGGTGCTGTTCGGATTCGGCGCGGTCGCATTGGCCGCGCTGTGCTTCTGGATCACCGGTCTCCTGCCGCCCGCCGAGTTCTACGAGAACCAGGCGGCGTTCGACGCGGTTCTCGGTGTCGTACCGCGCATCCTGCTGGCCGGTCTCGCCGGCTATCTCGTCGGCCAGTTGCTGAACTCCTACGTGCTGGTGTGGATCAAAGAGCGCACGAAGGAGAAGCACCTGTGGGTCCGGCTGATCGGATCCACCGTGGTCGGTGAGTTCGCCGACACCCTGATCTTCTGCGCGATCGCCGCGGGCGCGATCGGTATCTCCACCTGGTCGGACTTCGCCAACTACGTGATCGTCGGGTTCCTGTGGAAGACGCTGGTGGAGATCGTCGTCATGCCTGTCACGTACCGCGCGATCGCGCATGTGAAGAAGCACGAACCGAGTTACGCGGCCTGACTACGGTCGAGCGGAACCCGAGTAGAACCGCCCGAGGGTGGCTGCTTTGTGCTCGGCGAAGTAGCCGCCCTCGATCGACGCGCGGATATCGTCGACGAGGCGAACGGTGAACCGTTCGTTGTGGATCGTGCACAACGTCGATGCGAGCATTTCCTTCGCCTTGAACAGGTGGTGGATGTAGGCGCGGGTGTAGTTCGCGCACGTGTAGCAGTCGCAGTTCTCGTCGATGGGGGTGAAGTCCCGGCGGAACCGACTGGTGTTGATGTTGAATCGGCCGTCCGGATGGTAGATCGCCGCATTGCGCGCAACCCGTGACGGATTGACACAGTCGAACGTGTCGGCGCCGTGTTCGATCGCGACGAACATGTCGTCGGGTTCGCTGATGCCGAGCATGTGCCGCGGCTTGTGCGCAGGCAGCTCCTCCGTGCACCAGCGCACGATCGTGCCGAGGTTCTGCTTCTCCAGCGCCCCGCCGATTCCGTATCCGTCGAATCCGCGGCCGGACTCGCCGACGACGGATTCGAGGCCGCGGCACGCCTCCCGTCGCAGATCCTCGTATTGCGCGCCCTGCACCACCCCGAACAGCGCCTGGTACGGACGGTGTGCGCGTTCGGCGGTGAGCTTCTCGTGCTCGGCGATGCAGCGCACCGCCCACGCCTGGGTCCGTGCGAGCGACTCCTCCTGGTAGCGCCGCGTGTTCATCAGCGTGGTCAGTTCGTCGAACGCGAACATGATGTCGGCGCCGAGTTGATGCTGAATCCGCATCGACACCTCGGGGGTGAACCGATGCCGCGAGCCGTCCAGATGCGACTTGAAGGTGACGCCGTCGTCGTCGACGTGCGCGAGCCGTTCCTTACCCTTCGCGATGACGTCGTCGGACTGCACTCCGACCGCGTCCATCGTGAGCACCTTCTTGAATCCGACGCCGAGCGACATCACCTGGAATCCGCCGCTGTCGGTGAACGTGGGGCCGTCCCAGTTCATGAAGGTGCCGAGCCCGCCTGCCTCGTCGACGATGTCCGATCCCGGCTGCAGATACAGGTGATAGGCGTTGGCGAGCAACGCCTGAGCCCCGAGGTCCTTCATCGACTCGGGCAGCACCGCCTTGACCGTCGCCTTGGTGCCGACACCGACGAACGCCGGTGTGCGGATGTCGCCGTGCGGGGTGTGGATGGTCCCGGTGCGGCCCAGGCCGTTGTCCAGCCGGGCACCGACGGTGAAGAACGGGTCGGGTGGGGTTGGCGCGGCCTGATCGGTGCTGTGTGGGGCGTTCACCCGACGATTGTGCCAGCTCACCGCCGACTGGATGTCGACCGGCCGGGGTGCGGTACAGTGCGCTCGATGTCCGGCGGGGGCCGGGCAGGACACCACCTCGGGGGGAACCGCATGGGGGAACCGATGTTGCGCGTCGACGTCGACGTGCTCGATGCATTGTCCACGACGCTGTTCGATGCCGCGATCGTCGTCGGCGACCTCGATCCAGTCACCGCGACGGCCTGCGCCGCGACCGGGATGCCCGAATCCGCTGTCGGCCCCGCGGCCGCGGAAACCGGCTGGGCGATCGCCCGCGCGTTCGCCCTGATCTCAGGGAACTTCACGACCGTCTCGGAGGCTGCGGCCTCGAGTGCCCGTGACTACGACATCGTCGAAACCGAATTCCGCACTCTGCTCGCCGGATTGTCGGGCAGAGCATAGATGCGCGTCGGACTCACACGGCTGCGCGCGTGGCAACCGGCCTCCCTCGCCGTGGCCGCGGCGCAGGTCACCGATCTGAGCCGGGCGGTGGACGCGACGGTCCGAGCGGCGTCCGCGAGGACCGGCGATCTGCTCGAAAGCTGGTCCGGTGACACCGCATCCGCCGCGGTGGTGCGGCTCACGACCGAGAGAGTCACCGCGACGCATCTCACCACCGCGGTGAATGCGTCGGTAGATGCGTTGTCCGAAGCCGCAACTGCTCTCGGAGACGTCCGCACACGAGCCATCGAGATCGCCGACGCCGCGATCATGACGGGGTTCGCGGTCGCCGACGACGGCACTGTCACCGCACCGGTGTTCACGACCGGGACCATCGCCGACCTCCTGTTCCAGGCGCAACTCGACGAGCAGGCCCGCGCGATCGAGGCACGACTCGTCGCGGTGCTCGACACGGCCGGGGACCTCGACGAGTCCGCCGCCACTGCGCTGCGGAAAGCGTTGACGGACCTCGATATTCTCGTCGCCACACCGTCCGGAGGACGTCTCGGTGGTGGCGTCACCGCGATCCTCGACGGCAACGCGTTCCTCCCGGACGACCCACGCGAACTCAATGCGTTCTGGGAATCGCTGACGCCCGCGGAGAAGGACGCCCTGTTCGCCTACGACCCGACGATCGGAAACCGGGACGGACTGCCCGTGGTGGACCGCGATCATTACAATCGCGCGCATCTGCCGGAACTGCAGGAACGGGCCGCCGCGCACCTCGCGCAGATCGAGTTCCGCCACCCGGATTGGGCTCGCGGAGAGAATACTCCGCGGGAGCGGGTCGCCCTCGACGACGCCGGCGGACCGGGTTTCTTCGAGTACGAGCGGTGGGCAGCCGAACACGATGCCGCGAAGGAATCCGTATCCGGGTTGGAAACGATTGCGGAACAAGTTGATCGCGACGGGCTTCCGAGATTCCTGCTGTCCCTGGACGGCGACGGCAGGGCCGCGATCGCGTCGAACAACCCGGACACCGCGCAGAACGTCGTCACGTTCGTCCCCGGGACCGGGTCCCGGCTCAGCGAAATGGGCAGAGACATCGACCGATCCGAACGAATGCTGTCCGCGGCGGAGGACGCCGACAATTCGACGAGGACATCCGTGGTGACCTGGTACGGCTACAACGCCCCGCAAACCATCGTTCCCGAGGCCGGCCAAGAACGTTTCGCCGACGCGGGAGCACCGCGCCTCGACAGTTTCCAGGACGGTCTGCGCGCCTCGCACGACGGGCCGCCGTCACGCAACGTGATCGTCGCACACAGTTACGGCACCACGGTCGTCGGTCATGCTGCCCGCAGCGGCGGGTCGCTCGACGCCGACGCACTGGTGTTCGTGGGCAGCCCCGGCGTCGGGGTTCTCCACGCCGACGCGCTCGCCCTCGATTCGGTCACCACGTCCGACATGCACGATCACGTGTATGCGACGGCAGCGGCCGCCGACCCGGTGCCCGCGATCCCGAGCATCCTCCGGCCCTTGGACCTGCATTCTGCTGCGCACGGCGCGAACCCTGCGGGGGAAGATTTCGGGGCCCAGGTGTTCGAGGGCAATCCCGGAGAATCCGTGCGCCTCCCCGTCCTCGGACACGTCGGGGTCGATCTCGGATCCCACAGCGAGTATTGGAACGACGACAATCCGTCCCTCGCGTCGATGGGCAGAATCATCGCGGGGTTGCCGCTGTGACGCGCCGACCGGCTGCGGTGCTGCTGTGTGTGGCAGTGGCAGTGGCACTATCGGCGTGCACTGTGCATCGAGGCAACATCGTCGACGAGAACCTCACGCAAGCCGAAGCCCTGCACCGAACGGTGGGCTACCTCGAGGATCTCGTCGGCGCCCTGCCCGATGGCACGTCACTGACGCAGAATTACTCCCGGAACTCGACCGGCAAAATCGGCACCGGTCATGTCGGGCCCTGCTACGACGGGAACCTCATCGAGGACATGCCCGCGAACGTCGGCGCCCGGTACCAGGTCAGCGGCATGCCCGGGGGCGCCGCGAAGCGTTATCTCGGCCTCATCGTCGACTATTGGGAATCGCGGGACTGGCCGGTCGACGAACGCATGATCGGCGACACACTGTGGGCGGGCGCACAAGTTCCCGACGGATTCGGGTTTTCCGCATCGGTCAACGACAGCGGCGACCTGTCCGTGACCGTGTCCTCGACGTGCTTCCCCCACGTCGATTCCGGATACTTCGGCACCATCGACACACCGGAAACCATCGGTGGTTCCGGGTGAGGGCATCCGCCGAATCATTCCTCACGCAGAACGACGCGACACCGCTCGCGCCACGGCCTTACCTGTTTCGTCGACCCACAACACGATCGACCCGACGGCGACCGCCAGAGCCCACTGCTGCGCGGTCAGCGATGTGGTGTCGAACAGTCCTTGCAGCGCACCGGCCTGCACCACACAGACCTGCAGCACGATCACGACGACGATCGCAATCCAGATGGTGTGGTTGGTGAACGTCTGCAGCGAGAACACCGAGCCCAGGTTCGACCGCACGTTGAACAGGTTGAAGATCTGGAAGAACACGAACGTCGTGAACGCGAGGGTCGTCGCGAACAGCGGGTCGCCTGCGCTGTCCGGAAACAGCTCCGGCGCGTAGTGCAGCACCGCGATCGTGCCCGTCGCCATCACGACGCCCAGCCCCAGTATCCGGCGGAGTCTGGTCCTGTTCAGCAACGCCTCGCGGGCCGGCCGCGGCGGGCGTTTCATCGTGCCGGGTTCGGCGGGGTCGACGCCGAGGGACAGCGCGGGCGGGCCGTCCATGATGATGTTCACCCACAGGATCTGCAGCGCCGTGAACGGCGCGCCCCCGGCCAGCCCCAGCACACCGGCGGCGAGGAAGATCAGCACGAACCCCCACGCGGTGGTGAGCTGGAACTTCACGAACTTGACGATGTTGTCGTAGATGCCGCGACCCTCGGCCACGGCGGCGACGATCGTCGCGAAGTTGTCGTCGGTGAGGATCATGTTCGCGGCGCCCTTGGACACATCGGTGCCGGTGATTCCCATCGCCACACCGATATCGGCCTGTTCCAGAGCGGGTGCGTCGTTGACGCCGTCCCCGGTCATCGCGACGATCTCGCCGCCGCGCTGCAATGCTTCGACCACGCGAATCTTGTGTTCCGGCGCGACCCGCGCCAGCACACCGAACTCCGCCGCCCGGTTCCGGAGTTCGTCGTCGTCGAGGCCGTCGAGGTCGGCGCCGCTCGCCGCGCTGCCGGTGATGCCCAACTGCTGCGCGATCGCCGACGCCGTCACCAGGTGGTCACCGGTGATCATGTGGACGGCGATCCCGGCCTCGCGCGCGACCTCGATCGCGTGCCTGGCTTCCGGTCGTGGTGGGTCGACGATCCCGACGATCGCGTACACCGTCAGATCGGACACGCATCGCTGCAGGGCATCCGCATCGCCTCGGGGCACCGCACCCAGGTCGCGTCCCGCGATCATGAGGGTGCGCAGGCCCTCCCCTGCGAGGTCGTCGACTGCGGAGCGGATCCGGGCGTGATCTGCGTCGCCGATCGGGACGGGACCGTCCGCACCGAGCATCGTGGTGGCCCGGTCGAGCAGCACACCGGGAGCGCCCTTCACGAAAACCCGGTAACCGCCCGAGGTCAACCCGTGGAATGTCGCCATGTACTTGTAGGCCGAGTCGAACGGCACCTCCGCGAGCCGCGGCAACGTCTCGCGCGCCCCGACCACGTCGATACCCCCCTTCTCCGCGAGCACCACCAGGGCGCCTTCGGTGGGGTCCCCGACGAGCGTGCCGTCGCTGACTCCTGCGTCGTTGCACAACGCCATCCCCAGCAGGGCCTCGGTCATGTCGGGTGCGGGCAGGCCGTCGCCGGTGAGGATCTTGCCGTCCGTGCCGTAGCCGCTTCCGGTCACCCGGAAATTGCGGCCGCGCACGAGGAGTCGCTGCACGGTCATCTCGTTGAGGGTGAGCGTGCCCGTCTTGTCGGTGGCGATGTGGGTGGTGCTGCCGAGGGTTTCCACCGCAGACAGTTGCTTGACGATCGCACCGCGCGCCGCGAGCCGCGACGCCCCCATGGCGAGGGTGAACGCGACGACTGCGGTGAGGCCTTCCGGGATGGTGGCGACCGCGAGGGACACCGCGGTCAGCAGCAGATCCGACCAGGACTGTCCGCGCAGGAGTCCCAACACGAACACGAGAGTGACGGTGACCAGCGCGACGATGGTCAGCATCCCGGCGAGTTGGCCGATACGACGTTGCAGCGGAGTCTGTTCGACCCCAGCGGTGCCGAGCAGTGCGGCGATCGCACCCATCTCGGTGTGCATCCCGGTGGCGGCGACGATCATCTCGGCACGCCCGCGAGTGACCTGCGTGTTCATGAACAGCATGTCGGTGCGGTCCCCGACCGGCGCATCCGGGTCGTCGACGCAGTCGATGTCCTTGTCGACGGGATGCGATTCCCCGGTGAGTGCGGCCTCGGCGACCTGTAGTCGCACGGCGGTGACGAGCCTGCCGTCGGCGGGGACCGCATCCCCGGCCTCGAGCAGCACCACGTCTCCGGGGACCAGGTCGGCACGCGGCAATTCCATTTCCCGGCCGTCCCTGCGAACCCGCGCGGTGGAGACGGACATCTGCTGAAGCGCCTGCAGGCTGTTCTCGGCGCGGGCCTCCTGCACATAGTTGAGGACGGTGTTCAGCGTGATGACCGCGAAGATGACGACGGGTGTCTCCCATTCGTGGGAGACGACCGCGCTGACCACGGCGGCGATCACCAGCACGAGCGTCATCCGATCGGCGAGCAGTGTGGCGACCTTGCGCCACACCGGAACCCGCGGTGCCTCGGCGAGCAGGTTGGGTCCGTGTTCGGCGCGCCGCCGGTCGACCTCGTCGGTGGACAGTCCGATCGCGGGATCGACCGCGAGGGCGGCGGCGGCGTCGGCAGTCGTCCGGGTGTGCCACGGCTGTTCGGCAACATCGGTCATGGAAACCCACGCTATCGGCGATTCGTCCGGCGCGCGGTCCGATCCACTGCACGTCCGTGACGTTCGTGATGTGCTGGATGTGAAGTTCGGTGGGTATGTCGATCGATCGGAGGAGCCATGAGCGAACCGTCGGATGCGTCCGGGGCAGTCACCGTGCTCGGTGCGGACGAGTGCTGGGAGTTGCTGCGCACCACCGCGGTGGGCCGGTTGGTGGTGATCGCGGACGGCCGTCCCGACGTCTTCCCGGTGAACTATGTCGTCGGCGACCGAAAGGTGTTCTTCCGGTCGGGGGAAGGCAGCAAACTGTCGGAGTTGGCGGTGCACGCGGACGTCGCATTCGAAGCCGATCTCGTCGGCGACGCCACCGCGTGGAGCGTGGTGATACACGGACGGGCACGAATTCTGACTCATTTCAACGAAATTCGTGCCGTGGAGGAACACGGTCCGATCCCGTGGGTGGCGTCACCGAAGTTCAACTTCGTGGAGATCGCCGCGTCCGAGATCACCGGTCGGCGTTTCGTGCTCGTCGAGCACTGAGCAGTACGCCGTGACCGAACCCGGGCAGCACCGCCTGCTGATGCGGTGCATGCTGCTGTCCGTCGCGACCGCGCTGACCACGATGGCGTTGAAGGCGGTGGCAGCGTGGATCACCGGGTCGGTGGGCCTGCTGTCCGACGCACTCGAATCGGGTGTCAACCTGGTGGCGGCGGTCGTGGGTGTCTTTGCGTTGCGTGCCGCCGCGAAACCTCCGGACGAGAACCACGACTTCGGGCACGGGAAGGCCGAGTATCTGTCTGCCGCCGTGGAGGGCGCGATGATCTTCGCGGCGGCCGCAGCCATCGTGGTCACGTCGATGCAACGCCTGCTGACACCGCAGCCACTGACCGAGGTGGGGTTGGGCCTGTTCCTGTCGGCGGGCTCGTCGATCCTCAATCTCGCGGTCGGGTTGCTGCTTCTGAGGGTCGGGCGGCAGCACCGCTCGGTCACCCTCGTCGCCGACGGGAAACATCTGCTCACCGACGTGTGGACGTCGGTGGGGGTGCTGGTCGGGATCGGCCTGGTCGCGCTGTTCGGCTGGCAGGTGCTCGATCCGATCGTGGCGTTGCTCGTCGGCCTGAACATTCTGCGGATCGGCTACGGCCTGGTCCGCGAATCGGTCGTCGGGCTACTCGATGCGGCACTGCCCGCCGACGATCTGATACAGGTGCAGCAGGTGCTCGATGCGTATCGCAGCGACGACTCGGTGACGATCCTGCCGCCCCGCACCCGCGCGTCGGGCAGGCAGCGTTTCGTGTACCTCACGGTGCGGGTGCCCGGCGACTGGACGGTGCGGGCGGGGCACGACCTACTCGATCGCGTCGAGGCGGATGTGCGCGCGGCCCTGCCCGGAACGGTCGTGTTCACCCATCTCGAACCCACCGACGTCGCCGCCCGGCCGACGTGACGTGCCGGTGACGGTGACGGTGACGGTGACGGTGACGGTCAGTTGCCGACCGCGAGTCCGACGCCCAGGCTCACCATGAGGACCGCGACAGCGCCGTCGAGGATTCGCCAGGAACCGGGCCGCGCGAACCACGGCCGCAGGTAGCGCGCCCCATAACCGAGCGCCCCGAACCACACCAGGCTCGCCGCGACAGCACCGACACCGAACCACCATTTGCCGGGATTGCCGTGGGTGTTGGCGACGGACCCGAGCATGAGGACGGTGTCGAGGTAGACGTGCGGGTTGAGCCAGGTCAACGCCAGGCAGGTCGCGACGGCCGCCCCGATGGTGATCGCCCCGCCCGGCGCCGCACTCATCGCGGACGGCCGCAGGGCTCGCCGGGCGGCCAGCAGGCCGTAGGCGACCAGGAAGATCACACCGCCCCAGCGGATCAACTCGAGTGCGCCGGGAGCCCGGTCGAGGACCGTCGCGATGCCGGCGATACCCGCTGCGATGAGCACCGCATCGGATACCGCGCACACGGCGATCACCGGCAGTACGTGGCGTCGGGCGATGGCCAGGCGCAGAACGAACGCGTTCTGCGCACCGATCGCGACGATCAGGGAGAGCCCGGTGAGGAAGCCGGTGATGACGAGGTTCACGGCGCCAACGGTAGAAACCGTCACGAGATAAGAACAGTTGAATTTCCTTATGTAACATTAGAGTTTCTTACTATGGATCTGGACTTCGCTCACCTGCGCACATTCGCCGCCGTACTGGACGAAGGAACCTTCGACGGAGCCGCGGCGATCCTGCGGATCACCCCGTCCGCCGTGAGCCAGCGCATCAAGGCTCTCGAGCAACATGTCGGGCAGGTGCTGGTGCGCCGCACCCGCCCGGTGACCGCGACCGGCGCGGGTGAGGCGATCATGCGACTGGCCCGCCAGGTGGCTCGGCTGGAGAAGGACACCGCCGAGGCACTCGGTCTCCACCCGAGCGCCGGCAGTACTGTGACCGTGCCGCTCGTGGTCAATGCCGACTCGATGTCGACCTGGATGCTGCGGGCGCTGGCGCGGATGCCGCAGCACCACCGTGCGCTGTTCGAACTCCTGCGTGAGGACGAATTCCATTCGACGGCGCTGCTCCGGGACGGCACCGCGATGGCGGCGGTCACGTCGGTACCCGATCCAGTCCAGGGCTGTACCTCCGAAAACCTCGGAGCCATGCGCTATCACGCAATGGCAAGTGTCGACTTCGCCGCACACTGGTTTCCCGTCGGCATGACCACAGCCGCGCTGCGGGAAGCACCCATGCTGACCTTCGACCGCAAGGACGATCTGCAGAACCGCTTTCTGCGCAGGCACACCCGCAGCCGATTCGATCCACCCCGCAACTACGTGCCGGGCGCGCGGGAATTCGTCGACGCCGCGAACCTCGGGCTCGGCTGGGGCATGCTGCCCGAACCCATGCTCGACCTCACGAGCAACAGCGATACCGATCTGGTTCGGCTCGCCCCGGATGCGCCACTCGACGTGCCGCTGTTCTGGCAGCGCTGGCGTCTGGAATCACCCGTTCTCGACGCGCTCACCGAGGTGGTGCGGCGCACCGCCCGCGAGGTGCTGCGCCGGACCGACGCCTGACCTCGCCCGGGCACGGGCCAGTTTGCCGATCTGGCAAACAAGTTTGCACTCCAGTGCGGTGTCCCGCATGGTCGGATCAGCGAACGAAAGGATGGTGGCCGTGGCCGAGGATTTCGACAGACAGTTCTGGGAGGACCGCTACCGGCACCGGTCCACGACCCACCGTCACCCGAATCCGCAACTCGTCGCCGAAGTCGCAGACCTGCGGCCCGGCCGGGCGCTGGATGCCGGTTGCGGCGAGGGCGGCGACGCCCTGTGGCTCGCCGGGCACGGCTGGACCGTGACCGCGGTCGACATCGCCGAGGAGGCTCTCGGCCGGGCGCGTGCACTCGGTGAATCGGCCGGTGCCGACGTTGCGCACCGGATCGACTGGGTGCGCGCAGATCTGACGACGTGGAATTCTCCGCGCTCCGACTATGACCTGGTGACCTCGCACTACGTACACGCACCGGGACCGAGGGAGGATCTCTTGCGGCGTTTGGCCGATGCGGTCGCACCGGGCGGAACGCTGCTGGTCGTGGGTCACGACTGTGTCACCGTCGGCCACGACCATGCCGGACATGCACATCCCGGCGATCGGTCGGCGCCCGAATCACGGGTCACAGCAGACGATCTCGCCGCGTCACTGAAGCCGGGCCGGTGGGACATCGTCGTCGCGGAATCGCGGACCCGAACAGCGACCGGTCACGGCCGCGACGAGGTGCTGCACGACACCGTACTCCGCGCCACCCGAAGACCCTGACCAGACGACGGTGACGGCCGACCGCGCTCGGCAGGCGCACAACCCGAGTATCAATCCACCAGCGCGCGGAACTGCGCGTCGTACAACCGGGTGTAGGTGCCCCCGGCGTGCAGCAGGTCTTCGTGCGTACCCTGCTCGACGATGCGCCCGTCCTCCATCACCACGATCCGGTCCGCATCACGGATCGTCGAAAGTCGGTGTGCAATAACAAAACTTGTTCGATCGTCCCGCAATCGCGCAGTCGCCTGCTGCACGAGCAGTTCGGTGCGAGTATCGACCGAACTGGTGGCCTCGTCGAGAATCAGGATCGACGGCTTGGCCACGAAGGCCCGCGCGATCGTGATGAGCTGACGTTCACCGGCACTGAGGCTGCCCGACTCTTCGTCGATGACCGTGTCGTACCCGTCGGGCAGTGCGCGCACGAACCGGTCGACATAGCTCATGCGAGCCGCCGACAGGATCTGATTCTCGGTGGCGTGCGGATTGCCGTAGGCGATGTTCTCCCGGATGGTGCCACCGAACAGCCAGGTGTCCTGCAGCACGATGCCGATCCGCGACCTCAGTTCCGCCCGCGACATCGACGCGATGTCGACCCCGTCGACGAGGATGCGCCCGGAGTTCAGCTCGTAGAACCGCAGGATCAGATTGATGAGCGTGGTCTTGCCTGCTCCGGTCGGCCCGACGATCGCCACCATCTGACCGGGTTCGGCACGCAACGACAAATGTTCGATGAGCGGGCGGTCCGGTTCGTACGAGAACGTCACGTCGTCGAATTCGACGCTGCCGTGCCGACCCCACGGCAACGTCGGCGCCGGCGATTCCGGCTCCTGTTCCGGCTCGTCGAGGAGCGCGAACACCCGTTCCGCGGACGCGGCGGCCGATTGCAGCAGATTCACCATCGCACCGATCTGGGCGAGCGGTTGCGACAGTTGACGCGAATACTGGATCAGTGCCTGCACCTCACCGAGGGTGATGGTGCCCGACGCCACCCGCAGGCCACCGAGCACGGCAACGCCCACGTAGCTGAGGTTCCCGAGGAAGGTCACCAGCGGCATCACCGTGCCGGACACGAACTGGGCGCGATACGCGGAGTGGAACAATTCGTCGTTGGTCTCGGTGAACCGGCGTTCGACGTCCGCGGTGCGTCCGTACGCGGTGACGAGTTCGTGTCCGGTGAACGTCTCTTCGATCTGGCCGTTGAGCGTGCCGGTGGCCGCCCACTGCGACGCGAAATGCTTGCGGGACCGTCGCGCCACCAGGGCCGTCGCGATGACGGACGCGGGCACCATGAACAGCGCCACCAACGCGAGGAGCGGCGAAATCCACAGCATCATCACCACGAGGCCGATGAGCGTGAGCACGGCCAGCACGAGCTGGCTGATCGATTCCTGCATCCCGGTCGACACATTGTCGATGTCGTTGCTGACGCGGCTGAGCAGATCGCCACGCGAGTGCGTGTCGAAGTAGCGCAACGGCAGGTTGTGAATCTTGCGTTCGACCCGCGAACGCAGATCCCGCACCACCCGCTGCACGATTTCGTTGAGTCCGTACGCGGCCACCCAGATCAACGCCGAGGACACCAGGTACAGCGCCAGGACGACGAACAGGAGTTGCCCGAGCGCACCGAAGTCGATGCCGACGCCGGGCACCGCCGCCGTCCCGGACACCATGTCGGCGAACTGGTCGTTGCCCTGGCTGCGCAACTGCGCGACGGCCTGGTCCTGGGTGAGTCCGGCAGGCAACTGCAAGCCGACGACGCCGTCGAAGATGATGTTCGTGGCGCGCCCGAGCAGCAGCGGAGCAACCGCCTGCGCCACGACACCGAACAGCACCATGACCAGCACGCCGTAGACGATGAAACGCTGCGGGCGCAGCAGCCCGAGGATCCGGGTGATCGACTTGAGCCCCTGCTGCGGCTGCGCCGGCGGCGATGGCGGTTCCGGGGTGCTCATACGGCCACCATTCGCTGGGATTCGACGATCTCGGCGTACTCGGGGCAACTCGACAGCAGATCGAGGTGGGTGCCGGACCCGACGATCGTTCCGTCGTCGAGCACGATGATCCGATCGGCCTCCTGCACGGTCGACACTCGCTGGGCGACGATCAGGACGCACGCGTCTCGGGTCTCGGGCACGAGCGCCTCCCTGAGCCGGGCATCGGTTGCGGGGTCGAGCGCGGAAAACGCGTCGTCGAACAGGTAGATCGACGGCCGGCGCACCAATGCGCGGGCGATGGCGAGGCGCTGGCGTTGCCCACCGGACACCGTGGTGCCACCCTGCGAGACCTCCGTCTCGAGCCGGTCGGGCAGCGCCGCGACGAAGTCCGCACCCTGCGCGATCTCGAGGGCACGCCACAGTTCGTCGTCGGTGGCGTCGGGGCGCCCGTAGCGCAGGTTCTCGGCGATCGTGCCGGAGAACAGGTAGGCCTTCTGCGGCACGACGCCGATCTCGTGCCGCAGCACCGCCGGGTCCAAATTCCGCACGTCGACACCACCGACCTGGATCGAACCCGCGGTGACATCGATGAGCCGCGGAATCAGGCGCATCAGGGTGGTCTTGCCGGACCCGGTGCCGCCGATGATCGCGGTGGTGGTGCCCGGCTCCGCGCGGAACGTGATGCCGCGCAGCACGGGCGCGTCGGCCCCGGGATAGGAGAATCCGGCGCCCCGCAGTTCGACGTCGATCGGGTGGGACAGCGTCGATACGGCGTTCTCCGCGCGCGCCACCGACGGCTCGGTGTCGAGGACCTCGAGGATGCGTTCGGCGCAGACCGCCGCGCGCGGGGCCATGAGCGCGACGAACGAGGCCATGAGCACCGCCATGAGGATCTGGCTGACGTAGGTGACCAACGCGGTGAGCGAGCCGACTCCCATCGCGCCGATGTCGATGCGATGTCCGCCGAACCACACCACGGCCACGGTGCTCGCGTTCGCGATGAGCATCACCGCGGGATACAGCATCGCGTTGACCCGGCCGACGCGCAGTGCCGTCGCGGTCAGGTCGGTGTTCGCCTCGTCGAACCGGGCGCGTTCGGAATCGTCACGGACGAAGGCGCGCACCACCCGGATGCCGGTGATCTGCTCGCGCAGCACCCGGTTCACACTGTCGATCTTGACCTGCATGACGCGGAACGATGGCAGCATCATGGCCATCAGGCCGAGGATCGTGAGGATGAGAACGGGCACCGAGACGGCCACGACCACCGACGTGCCGCGATCCTCCCGCAACGCCATGACGATGGCCCCCACGCCCATGATGGGGGCGGTGACGACGATGCTGCACGTCATCATGACGAGCATCTGGATCTGCTGCACATCGTTGGTGTTGCGGGTGATCAGCGATGCGGCCCCGAACTTGCCGTACTCGCGTGCGGAGAACTGCCCGACCCGGCGGACCAGCGACAATCTGATGTCGCGTCCCACGGCCATCGCGGTCCGCGCCGCGAAGTACACGGCGCCGATCGCCGCGGCCACCTCGAACGCCGAGATGACCAACATGATCCCACCGGTGCGCATGATGTAGCCGACGTCGCCGCGGGATACTCCGTTGTCGATGATCGCCGCGTTGAGACTGGGCAGGATCAGCATGCCGGCGGTGGACACCAGTTGCAGCACGACCACTGCAACCAGTGCACCACTGTGAGGCGCGAGGTATCGCCGCAAGAGCCTGACCAACATGGAGATCAACCTACCTGGACCGGCACCTCACGCCGCGATCGTTCACGCGTCGACCGTGTCCCGTTCGGATGCCGCTTTCAATTCGCGGGTGAGTTTCTCGCCCTCGACGTCGACATTCGGCAGGATGCGGTCCAGCCACTTCGGCAACCACCAGGCTTTGTCGCCGAGCAACGCCATCACGGCCGGGATGATGACCATGCGCACCACGAACGCGTCGAAGAACACCGCGGCGGCCAGTGCGAATCCGATGGACTTGATGAACGCGTTGGGTTCGGCGACGAATGCCGCGAACACCGAGATCATGATGATCGCCGCGGCGCTCACCACCCGCGCGCCGTGCCGGAATCCGGATTGGACGGCGTCCTTCGCGGTCGCGCCGTGCACGTAGTCCTCGCGCATCCGGGTGACCAGGAACACCTGGTAGTCCATGGCCAGGCCGAATACCACGCCGATCAGGAAGATCGGCATGAAACTGACCAGCGGTTGCGGGTTGGCGATCAGCCCGCCCCAGCCTTCCTGGAAGATCGCGACGGTCACACCGAACGTCGCGATCACGCTGAGCAGGAAGCCGAGAGTCGCGGTGAGCGGCACCAGAATCGACCGGAAGACGAGCATCAGCAGGATGAACGCGAGACCGACGACGACCGCGAGGTAGGGCACGAGCGCGCTCTGAAGGGTGTCGGAGATGTCGCCTTCGAGGGCGGTCTGCCCGGTGATGCCGTACGAGATGCCGGTGCGGGCATTCAGATCCGCTTCGCCGGCGCGCAGGTCGGCGACGAGATCCATCGTGGCGGCCTCGCTGGGCCCGGATCTGGGGGTGACCATGATCTGCGCGGTGTCGCCTGCCTCGTTGACACCGACGATCTGCGCGTTGACGACCTCGTCGTGCCGGTACAGGTCCTGCACGACCTCGTCGAATGCCGCGGGGGCCGACATGTCGGCGTCGCGGGCGTCGGCGACGACGAGCAGCGGGCCGTTGCGGCCGGGACCGAACGCGTCGTCGATGAGGTCGTAGGCCTGGCGGGAGCTGGTCTGCGGGTCGCCGGTGGCTTCGGTGGGCAGCGCGAGCTGCAGGTTCAGCGCCGGGACCGCGGCGACACCGAGGATCAGGACGCCGGCGACGAGCGGAATCAGCGGCTTGCGGGTGACCCACCCGATGTAGCGGTGGGCAGGTCCCGGCTTCTCCGGTTCCGCTTCCGGGTCGCTCGCTTTCACTCCGGGGATGCGTCCCGCGAACGCCTTGTCACCGAACAGGCCGAGGATGGCGGGCAGCAGGGTGAGTGCGATGAGGACGGCGACGAACACGGTGAATGCCGCGGCGTAGCCCATCGCGGACAGGAACGGGATGCCGACGACGCTGAGCGCGACCAGCGCGATGATCACCGTCAGTCCGGCGAACACCACGGCGGAACCCGCGGTGCCGACGGCGCGTCCGGCGGCGTCGGCGCGGTCTTCGGTGACGCTGATTTCGTGCCGGAACCGGGAGACGATGAACAGTGAGTAGTCGATGGCGACGGCCAAGCCGATCATGACGGCCAGCGTCGGAGTCATCGAACTCAGGTCGGCGAATCCGGTGGCGACGGTGATGCCGAGGCTGCCGACGCCGACGCCGACGATCGCGGTGATCAGCGGCAGACCGGCGGCGACGAGCGAGCCGAACGTGAGCGCCAGGACGACCGCGGCCACACCGATACCGATGAGTTCGGTGACACCGCCCGGCATTTCGGTTTCCGCCGCGGCGGAACCGCTGACCTGCACGTCCAGTCCGAGGTCGCGACCGATGTCGGCGGCGGACGTGATCTGCCCGAGGAGCGCGTCGTCGACGTCACCGAAGGCGCCGTCGAACGGGACGGTGACGAACCCGACGGTGCGGTCCTCGCTGAGCGGGGACAGCGCGGCGGCGTCCGCGAGCGCGGATTCCTCGGTGCCGCCCTGCTGCTGCGCGGCGGCCTTCATCTGCTCGACCAGGCCGGCGTCGGCGGTGACGGGATCGACGAGAACGCCCTGTTGCTGTTCGGGGGTCGCGGCGGCGGGATCGACCTTCGCGGCCGCCGCGACCTGGTCGATTCCACGGACGGCGGCGAGCACGTCGTTCATCGCCGCCAGGTTCTGCGGTTCGTCGAGGGTTTCACCCTCGGGGGCGGCGAACACGTAGCGCGCGCTGAGCGCACTTGTCGGGTCTTCGGCGCCGGGGAAGCGTTCGGCCATCAGATCCTGCGTCTGCTGGGCCGGTGTGCCGGGGATGGAGAACGAGTCGGCGGTGGGTCCGGACAGGGTCGCTGCGCCTACGCCGAACAGGACGAGGATCGCGATCCACAGGGACAGGACCGTGCCTTTCCGCCGGTAGGCGAATCTGCCGATCCGATATAGGTAGGTGGCCACAGGGCGCCTTTCTTGTCGGATGTGTCGCAGGCGGGGGGCCGGCTACGAGATGCCTTGCCGCAGCCGGTCGAATGCGGCTCGGATGAGTTCTTCGGGGGACTGCGCGCCGGAGTTTCCGGACCGCCACAGGTCGATGGCGGCGCGGATCGCGGCCACCGCGCAGTAGTTGAGCAGCGCCGGGTAGATGTCGGTGTCGGCGTCGCAGCCGGCTCGGGCGGCGATCGCCTCGACCATCATCGGACCGGTCCGCGTGTGGATTTCGATACCGCGCGAGATGAGCGCGGGACTCTGCTCGACGAGTTCGCACATCGCGCACAGTTCGTCGAAGTAGTCGATTTCGGCGGCGACCTCGAGTGCTGCCGCCTCGATCGAATCCCACACGTGTTCGCCGGCCGGCCGGTCACGCAGCCGGTCGAGCCACTTCCGCAGCAGCCCCTCGAGGTATTCGAGGACCGCCTCTTCCTTGCTCGCGAAGTAATTGTGGAACGTGCGTGTCGAGACGCCCGCTTCGGCGGCGATGGCTTCGGCGGTGACAGCTTCGATTCCCCGTTCGCGGGAGAGGTGGGCTGCGGCCGCAACGAGGGCGGCTCTGGTGGCGGCCTTCTTGCGATCGCGCAGTCCGGGTTCGGCAGTCATGTCCTCCACGGTACCGAACTTGCAGAGTCCGGCAACTTTGCACGAATGTGCATTTTCATGGCGTTGCACACAGCCGTCGCGCCGCAATGGCGCAGGTCACACCTCGCGTCGCGTCCACGCCTCCGGATCGGCGATGAGATCGGTAACGAACGCGGGCAGGTTGTCGTCGACGACGTCGGCGAGGGTGACTTCCTCGAGGACCGCGCGCAGATTCACCCGGACCGCAATCCAGACATCCCGCAACCGCCGCGCCGGGCCCGTGTACGCGACGTCCTCGGGCCGCTCCCCCCGCACCGACGCCAGCGGACCTTCGACGGTGCGGATGATGTCCGCGATGGAGATCTCCCCCGCCGGACGCGCCAGCCAGTAGCCGCCTTCCGGTCCGCGGCGACTGTGCACGAGGCCCCCGCGCCGCAGATCGGCCAGCACCGCTTCGAGGAACTTGTGCGGAATCTGCTGCGACTTCGCCAATCCCTCGGCCTTGGCGGGAGCGTCGCCCGCGGCCGCCAACTCGAGCAATGTGCGGACGGCGTAGTCCACCCTCGCGGTGATGTGCACTGCCGTCCCCTTCGCCGTTCGCCTCGGCCGCTCGATTTCCTATCGGACCGGAGGGAAAGTATGCCAGGCCGTAGACGCGCAGCCGCGGTCCCGGAACCGCCCGAAGTGACCTCGGACACATTTCGATAGATTGGTTGCCTGCCCGCGCGAAACCGGAGGACGACATGTGGGAGACCGTGCTCCATTCGTGGGGATCGCTGCTCGAGCCGCTCCAGGATCCGGTGGCGCTGGCGATCCCCGCGTTCCTGCTGTTCCTGATCCTCGAATGGACCGCTGCCCGCACTCTCGAGCATGTCGAACCCGACGCGGATGGCAGAAGCCACCCGCCGCGCGGTGGCTACGAGGCCCGCGACGCGCGCGCGAGCATCTCGATGGGACTGGTCTCCGTTGCGACCAGCGCGGCATGGAAGATCCTCGCGCTCGTCGGCTACGCGGTGATCTGGGTGTATGCCGCGCCGTGGCATCTGCCCGCCGACGCCTGGTACACGTGGGTGATCCTGTTGGTCGGCGTCGACGTGCTGTTCTACTGGTATCACCGCATCGCACACCGGGTCCGGGTGGTGTGGGCCACCCACCAGGCACATCATTCGAGTGAGTACTTCAACTTCGCGACTGCGCTGCGCCAGAAGTGGAACAACAGCGGCGAGATCATCATGTGGATTCCGTTGCCGCTGATCGGCATTCCCCCGTGGATGGTGTTCGTCGGGTTCTCTGTCAACCTGGTCTTTCAGTTCTTCGTCCACACCGAGCGGATCGGTACGCTCCCCCGACCGATCGAGTTCGTGTTCAACACCCCGTCGCATCACCGGGTGCACCACGGGTGCGATCCCGAATACCTGGACCGTAACTACGCGGGCATGTTCATCGTGTGGGACCGCATGTTCGGCACGTTCCGAGCCGAAACCCACCGGCCCACCTACGGACTCACCACGCCGGTCGGCACCTACAACATCTGGGATCTGCAAACCCACGAATACCGGGCGATCGCGCGGGACTGGCGGTCCGCATCGTCGTGGCGCCACAAGCTCGGCTACGTGTTCGGGCCGCCCGGTTGGGCGCCGGATCGTCGGCGGTCGGCGACGGTCAGTTCTTCGCGAAGCTGACGAGGAAATCGACGCTGCCGCGGTCGTCGACGGTGACGAACCCGAGGCTTGGGGCTTCGATTCCGAAATCAGACCAGATCACCGGGACGCTGCCCGACGCCACCAGATCTGTCCCCGAACGCAACACTTCGACGTCGACGGTCACCGGCAGTGACCGGTCCCTGAGCGTGAGCGTCCCGGTGACCGGCAGCGTCGTGGTCGTGCCGTCGGCAGGCACCGCGGACAGGTCCACCGGGCCGGCGAGGACGAAGATCGCCGTCGGATAGGTGTCCGCCGCCATGACCCGGCCCCGGAACTGGCCGTCGCGCTGCGAACTGTCGGTGGTGATCCCGGCTACCTGCACGGTCACCTCGGCGGCGGCGAGACTGTCTCCCTCGATCGTCGCGGTGCCGGAGACCTGGTCGGTGCTGCCGACGACGGTGACGTCGGCGCCGCGGAGGATCTCGTGGACGGTATAGCCGGCGGCGGTCCGATTGACCTCCGATCCGGAGGCGATCGTCCACGAACCGGTGAGATCACCGGTCGCGGCCTGCGCGCCCGAGGTGGACACCGAGGCGGCGGGTGCGTCGTCTTCGGCGATGAACGTCCCGTACACCCACGGGGCGACGAAGAAGCCGAGCAGCGCGACGACGACGATCGCGGCCAGAGACCACCAGATTTTGCGCATGCCCCGACAGTAGTTGAAGCTTCAATACTCTGGGGTGGCTACGCTGCCATCCGGAGCAGGCGGCGCACCAGAGCCCGCGATACCAGCAGCACCAGGATCAACGCGGTGACCGACCAGAACCCGCCCAGACTCACCCTGGAGCCGAACACCAGGGCCACCGTCTCGAGCACCACGAATTTGCTGCCCACCAGCACCAGCCACAGCAGCATCGCGGCCGCGGCCTTACCGATCGGCGTGTCCGCCCGTCGTACCCGGGCCTTCGCCCGGTCCTTCACCGCGACCACCACTTCCAGCACCACCTTCAACAGCACCGCGGTGAGCAACGACAAGGTGAACGTCTCGCTGATCACCTCGGGCAGGTACTGCACGAAGAGATTCAGCACGACGACGTACACGAATACGTCGACCACACCGGCAACGAGCCGCCCGTCGGATGCGTGAACACCACCCGCGCCCGGGGTGGTCGTCTGTGTTCCGGTATCGGCCATCCGCCAACTGTAGGGCTGCGATTGCGGGGCTGCCGGAACCGGCCGACCTTCAGGATCGACGCGAGGGTGTCGACATTCCGTCCCCGGCCGTTCCGTCCCCGGCCGTTCCGTCCCCGGCCCGGTGTGCGAGCACCGAATGCTGTCGGCCGTAGGCGAAGTACACGACGACACCGATCGCCATCCACACCACGAACCGCAGCCACGTCTCCACCGACAGGTTGACCATCAGCCACACACACGCGATCACCGCGAGGATCGGAACCACCGGGACGAGCGGCACCCGGAATCCCCGCTCGAGATCGGGCCGTGTGCGCCGCAGCACGATCACCCCGAGCGAGACCAGCACGAACGCGAACAATGTGCCGATGTTCACCATTTCTTCGAGGGTGCCCAGCGGAATCAGGCCGGCGAGTACCGCGACAACGACCGTCACCACGACGGTCGTGCGGACCGGGGTGCCGTGACTACCTGTGTGCGACAGGCGCTTCGGCATGAGCCCGTCGCGGGCCATCGCGAACAACACCCGTGTCTGACCCAGCATGAGCACCATGACCACAGTGGTCAGACCGGCGAGAGCACCGAAGGAGATGAGGTTTTTCGCCCAATCCATGCCGTTCAACGCGAACGCGGTGGCCAGTGTCGATTCGTCGCCGGCCAGGTCGGTGTAGTTCACCATGCCGGTGAGGACGAAGCTGACCGCGACATACAGGACGGTGACGATGGCGAGTGAGCCGAGGATGCCGATCGGCACGGCCTTCTGCGGGTTACGGGTCTCCTCCGCGGTGGTGGCGACCACGTCGAACCCGATGAACGCGAAGAACACCAGGCTGGCCGCGGCGAGCAGGCCGTACCAGCCGAACGTGCTGCCGCCCGCGCCGGTGACGAACGAGAACAGCGACTGATGCAGACCCTCACCGGTGTCGCCCGTCTCCGACGGCGGAATGAACGGGGTGTAGTTCTCGGTCTTGATGTAGAACGCGCCGAGGACCACGACGAACAGTACAACCGCGATCTTGATGGATGTGATCACCAGCGACACCCGCGACGACAGTTTCGTCCCGGTCGCGATGAGCACACCGATCACCAGGGTGATGAGGACGGCACCCCAGTCGACTTTCACCGACCCGAGCATGAACGACGACGACAACCCGCCCATCACCTCACCGAGATACAACGACCAACCCTTCGCGACGACCGCCGCGGCCAGCGCGAACTCGAGGATGAGATCCCAGCCGATGATCCACGCGACGAACTCACCGAACGTCGCGAACGAGTAGGTGTAGGCGCTGCCCGCGACCGGCACGGTGGACGCGAACTCGGCGTAGCACAGGGCCGCGAGGGCACAGGCGATCGCGGCGAACACGAAGGCAAGTGACACCGCCGGGCCCGCGACGTTGCCGGCGGTGCGGGCCGTCAACGTGAAGATGCCCGCACCGATGACGACGGCGACACCGAACACGATCAGATCCCAGGCGGTGAGGTCCTTGCGCAGCTTCGAATCCGGTTCGTCGGTGTCACGAATGGACTGCTCGACCGATTTGGTGCGGAACATCCCGTTCCGACGTGTGTCGCCCCGAGTCATCGCAACTCCTCTCGTCGCGAGGAAAACGTACCGCTGCGACTACCTCCGTGAGGGGAACTTCCTCCAGACGCCTCGCCTGAATTCGGACCTGTGCGGGCTCCACACTCGCCCATGGCCTTCTCGAGCTCGGCGTGCGCGCCATGGAACCGAATGTGGGCAGCGCCGGCGTGAGCCCCCCGAACGTGATGAGGATGCACAAAAAAGCCCCCCACCTGAGTGAACAGGTGGGGGACTCGTGGCGGTGGCGGAGGGATTTGAACCCTTTGTGAACCCCAGCATGGAAGTCGAAAATTGACCCTGAACTGCAGTTTTCGTTGGCTGCAGATCGCGGTGGATTACGTCGGTTTACGCGCAAGTGTGGGCACGCCGGGCGTGTGAACTCGGCCGCTGCGCGAGCGGGTCCACCAGGGTGAACCGGTTCGAGCCCACTAGATCACCGAGCAATTCCGCGTCTCGCCCTTCAGGTGTGACGGCTGCGAGCCAACGACCTCGACTCAGCACGACACGCCCTCGCTGAGGCCCCAACTCGACGCCACTCGTACTGGCCGATGCAAGTGGTTGTCCTACCCGTACTCGAAACTGTCGAAGTTCCCGAGGGCTAATGGGTATGAACGAGAATCCCAAGTCTCGACCACTTCTCCGGCTCACAGAGGCGAACGCACTCCTCGACGGCGTACGACCTGATCAAACAGACCCGACTCGGCCCGGCGAGTACCTCAGGCGCGCAGACACCGTTGGAACTCGCGGTCGCAGGTGATCTGACCGCGTTGACGGAGTTCGACTCCGCAAGCCTTCGCCGACGGCAGATCGTCTGGAGCGACAAGAACCTGTCCGACACGACTGACCTCATTCCCGCAGAGGGCCTGGATACTGAGGAAGGAAACCAGGAAACCCCCGCTGACCAGGGGATGTCGTCGAACTATCCCCCATATACCGAGGAGCAGCACAGTCCCGGTCGGGCTGCACTGGTCGTTCTGTGGCGCACCCGACCCGTCCGCACCACCGGGTGCGATAGTGCGCCAGGACGGGCTATTGCGGTTTCGACGCAGCGAGACAGGATCAACAATGGCAACACCGGCTGGGAGTTCTGGCGACTGACGCGTACCGCAGACGGCGAACTTTCGTGGCTCGGGGCCACCCGACCGGGTGCAAGATCCGCGATCGACCGACAGTAGGTCTGGACGCTGATTCCGAACAGCGTTGTGCTCGTGGCGAATTGGTTCGCCACCGAAGATCACTGGCTGGCAGAGGCCGGGGAGAGTCTCTGGCTTCACGAAGAGATCGACGCAGACGAGGCACGCCAGACCGCACTTGAAGTACCCAGACCCGACCCGGCGGACATCGCGCGACTGGCTCGGCCCGAAAGGTGCCTGACCCTCGATCAGATCGACCGGCACCCCGTCGAGAAGGTCCTGGGCAAGCGAGTGGCCGACAAGCTCTTCGACAACCGCTGACGCGGGAAATGCCCGGCGGATCCACCTGTGGCCAGCCTCAACCTACAACGCGCGCAGCTTGGCGGGCTTGTCGGGCGTCGGCCCTTCCTTGGGCGGATCAACCCGATAGCCGAGGTCCACCAGGGCCCGAACGGCTTCGGAAGGGGCGTCCCGGACAACGGTGGCCACCTGCGTCCGCCGCCAGGCTTCTCGCGACTTCGCGAGTGCGTCGCGAGCGGCCTTCACCGAACCTGCGGGTATGACGCCGAACTCCTCGATGAGCATCTCCATGACGTCCTCAAGGGTCGGGCGGAACCTCGACCCTCCAACCGGAAAGTGCAGTGCGCTGAGACGAATCGGATCCTTGCCGCGCCTCCGCCGTTTTGCCCGCGGCGTGCTGTCTCCGCACTCGCCCATGGCCTTCTCAAGCTCGGGGTGCGTGCCATGGAACTGGATGTGGGCTGCCGGGAGCCTTGCCGAGATCGACCGTTCGTACTCATACCGGAACAGCGGCTCGCGCCCATCCGGCTCGACGAACACGTGCACCTTGGAACTCTCTACCGCGAGGTATCGGTCACGCCCGTCGAGGGTGCAGTTGTACTCGACGGCAAGCCGGAGTATCGGCCCGTCGTCATTCGACAGGATCACACCCTCGGCGGGCTGCTGACGCACGGTGAAAGCGTCGGCGGCCTCAACCTCAACTGCCGCGAACGGCCGACACGACGGACCGACTACCGCCTGGACAG
>NZ_JBAQXC010000347.1:0-41387 GCF_049299235.1 Rhodococcus sp. (in: high G+C Gram-positive bacteria)
CCTCGGGTCCGAGCCGCTCGAGCAGCAGCGCGCGGCGCGCGGGGTCGGCCCGGACGAGGCGCGCGGCTCCGTCACCGTGCCAGTGCTGCAGGGCCAGATGCTCGTGTGCGGATTCGTCGTCGGGGAATCCGAGTTTGAGGACGACCGGCCGGCCGGAGGTGTCCCGAACCGGTAGGACCAGCGAACAGGTGCCGTGGGTCGGCTCACCGTCCGCGGTGAGCCGCCATTCGCCGACGATCTGCGATGCCAGGCGGGGCAGATCGTCGACCCACGCGGCCCACCGCGCGCCGCGCTCGGCCATCGCCTGCACCCCGGGCGGCAGTGGTGCGTTCAACAGCAGTCTCCGTTCGATGGGACGTGGTCAGGTCGACGGTGCGCCGGTCGATCCGCGCACCACCAGGTGGGTCGGCAGCACACTCGCGGACGCCTCGGCGACCCCTTCGTAGACCTGCCGCCCGAGCATCTCGATGGCCCGGGCGCCCGCATCCTCGGTGCGTTCGGCGAGGGTGGTCAGGGTTGGTGTGCACAGGTCGGAGCCGAAGATGTTGTCGAAACCGACCACACTCACGCGGTCGGGGACGGCGATGTTCCGTTCCCGGAGTCGCTGCAGTACCCCGATCGCGAGCATGTCGTTGTGGCACACGACTGCGCTCGCTCCGGCGGCGACCGCCGCGTCGGCCGCGGCGCCGCCACCGCTCATGGTCGGGGAGTACGGACCGAAGCGGCGCACGTCCATGTCGCGCGTCTGCGCCGCGGCGTGCAGGCCCAGCCAGCGGCGGGCACCGGACCACGATTCGGGAGGGCCACCGAGAAAGATCACGGACCGGTGGCCGAAGGACGCGAGGTGGTCGATGATCTGGCGGGTGCCGGAGTCGTAATCGGCTACCGCACAAGAGAACCCGCGTACCGCTCGATTCACCAGGGTGATCGCGTTCAGTTCGGCGGCGCGCCGCAGGTCGTCGTCGGGCATGCGGGAGGCGCTGAGCACGAACCCGTCGACCGCCGGTCCGAGTCGCTGCACCAGCTGCTGTTCGGTGGCCGCGCTCTCCTGGGTGTCACCGAGGACCAGGGTGCGTCCGGCCGTCGCGGCCGCGCGTTCGGCGCCTTTGATCACGCCGGCGAAATAGGGGTTGGTGATGTCCGGCACGAGCAGCGCGAGGGTGTTGGTGCGCCCCGACTCGAGCGCGCGTGCCATCGGATTCGGCGAGTAGCCGAGTTCCGCGGCGACCGCGAGCACGTGCTCGCGGGTCCGGGAATTGACGCGGTTCGGGTTCGTGAACGACCGGGAGACGGTCGACGCCGCGACGCCGGACGCCCGCGCCACGTCGGTGATGGTGGCGCGTTTGCGGAGGTGCGGACGCGGCGGATCGGAAGCCATGCGTCGAGTATGGCAAAGAATGGCAAACGATTGCCGTGTGACTGCGGACACCTTTACCGTCGAATGCGACCCCACCGACGTGACCGACGGAAGCAGTGCCATGACAGAAACGACAACCGGGCAGCGGACGCCCCGCTAAGCGGCGATCGCCGCCTGGAGCGGCAGCGCACTCGAGTACTACGACCTCGCGATCTACGGCACGGCCGCCGCGCTCGTCTTCCCCACCATCTTCTTCCCCGAAGGCAACCAGGCCGTCGCCACCGTCGCCTCCCTCGCGACGTTCGGTGTCGCCTACGTCGCCCGGCCGTTCGGGTCGTTCCTCATGGGACACATCGGCGACCGCTTCGGACGCAAACAGATCCTGATCGGCACCCTCCTGCTGATGGGCGTCGCGACCTTCCTCATCGGCTGCCTGCCCACCTACGACCAGGTCGGGATGCTCGCGCCCGCGCTCCTCGTCACCCTCCGCCTCCTGCAGGGCCTGTCGGCCGCAGGCGAACAGGCCGGCGCCAACTCGATGTCCTTCGAGCACGCCCCGGACAACCGGCGCGGCTTCTTCACCAGCTGGACCCTCAGCGGCACCCAAGGCGGTCAAGTGCTCGCGCCGCTGGTGTTCCTGCCGATCATCGCCGTGCTGTCCGACGAACAACTCCACGCGTGGGGCTGGCGCATCCCGTTCTGGATCAGCGCGGTGCTGCTGGTCGTCGGATTCATCATCCGCCGCAGCCTCGAGGAAACCCCGGAGTTCCGCAGCGAGAAGAATCAGGACGAGGTTCCGCCCGCACCGCTGACCCTGCTGTTCCGCCACCACTGGCGCGGCGTCCTGCGCGTGTTCTTCGCATCGTTCATCGCCATGGTCAACACCGTCTTCCAGGTGTTCGCGCTGAACTTCGCGACCGCCGACGAATACGGCATCGGCATCAGCTCCACCACCATGCTGTGGCTCGCGATCATCGCAAACGTCATCGCGGTCGGCACCATCCCGCTGTGGGCGCGGCTCTCCGACCGGATCGGCCGCAAACCCGTCTTCCTGACCGGACTGGCCGGGACCGCCGTGATGGTGACCGTATTCCTGTGGTCGATCTCCATCGGCAACGTCGCGCTCGTCCTCGTCACCGGAATCCTGCTCGCCGGCGTCGTCTACTCCATGCCCAACGCGGTCTGGCCCGCCACCTACGCCGAGTACTTCCCGACCAGCGTCCGCCTGTCCGGCATGGCCGTCGGCACCCAGTTCGGGTTCGCGCTCGCCGGATTCACCCCCGCCATCGCCGGGGCACTGATGGGCGGCAACGCCGACAACTGGTACCGCGTGGCGCTGTTCGCGCTCGGCGCCGTCGTGATCTGCGCCATCGCCGTGCTCACCGGACCGAACGCCACCCACAAGGTGCCCACCCACGAGGTCGGCCTGGCCCACCGCGCCACGAGCACCACCCGCACACCGGCCGGGGTCGCACGATGACCGGCCGACCCACCATCGCCGTCGTCAACGGACCCAACCTCAACCTGCTCGGCAGCCGCGAACCCGCCCTCTACGGCACCGACACCCTCGCCGACGTCGACACCCTGTGCACCCGCACCGCCGACGACCACGGCTTCGACATCGACTTCCGCCAGTCCAACCACGAAGGCGAGCTCATCGACTTCATCCACGAAGTGCGGGAGACCGCCGCCGGATTCGTGGTCAACGCCGGCGCCTACACCCACACCTCGATCGCCCTGCACGACGCGCTCGTCACCACGACCGCACCCATCGTCGAAGTGCACCTCACCAACGTCCACGCCCGCGAACCCTTCCGGCACACCTCGTACATCACCCCCGTCGCGACCGCCGTCATCGCCGGATGTGGACCCGCCGGATACGCCTTCGCCGTCATCCACCTGGCCCGCCTCGCCGCCCGAACCGAGGAACTCCACCATGCCCACTGATCCCGCATCCACCGGCCTCGACCGCACCTCCGTCACCCTCGGCCTCATCGGAGCCGGCATCGGCGGATCCCTCACCCCCGCCATGCAGGAACACGAAGGCCTCGCCTCCGGCCTGAACCTCACCTACCGCCTCATCGACGCCGACCAGATCGGATTCGACGCCGACGACCTCCCCGAGGTGCTCCACTGGGCACAGACCCTCGGCTTCGGCGGACTCAACATCACCCACCCGTTCAAACAACGCGTGATACCGCTGCTCGACGAACTCTCCGACGACGCCCACGACCTCGGTGCCGTCAACACCGTCGTCCTGCGCGACGGGAAGGTGCTCGGACGCAACACCGACTGGTCCGGATGGGGACGCGCCTTCCGCCGCGCCCTGCCCGACGCCGTCACCGACCGTGCCGTCCTCGTCGGGGCGGGCGGCGCCGGCTCCGCCGTCGCCTACGCACTGCTCGACCAGGGCGCGGCACACGTGTCGATCGTCGACGTCGACACCGACAAGGCGCAGCACTGCGCGACCCGACTCGCCAAACGCTTCGGCGACGACCGCATCACCGCGACCGCCGACCTCGCCGGTGCACTCGCCGACGCACGAGGCCTGGTCAACGCGACCCCCACCGGCATGACCGGCCACCCCGGACTGCCCGTCCCCGCCGACCT
Source organism: Rhodococcus sp. (in: high G+C Gram-positive bacteria) (assembly GCF_049299235.1). Taxonomy (GTDB): domain Bacteria; phylum Actinomycetota; class Actinomycetes; order Mycobacteriales; family Mycobacteriaceae; genus Rhodococcus. Next base: position 3,968 of record NZ_JBAQXC010000347.1, read on the forward strand.
CGTCCGCGACGACCTGTGGGTCTCCGACGTCGTGTACTTCCCGCTCGAGACCGAACTGATCGCTCTGGCCCGCTCCCGCGGATGCCGCGTCGTCCCCGGCGGCGGCATGGCCGTATTCCAGGCGGTCGGGGCATTCGAATACTTCACCGGACACACCCCCGACGCCGACCGGATGCTCCGCCACTTCGAGGAGTTGACCCGCTGATGCACCGTGGAATCGCGACCGTGTCCCTGTCCGGGATTCTCGAGGAGAAACTCACCGCGATCGCCGCGGCCGGGTTCGACGGCGTCGAAATCTTCGACAACGATCTCGTGGCGTCGCCGATTCCGCCGCGGGAGATCGCCCGACGCTGCGCGGACCTGGGCCTGACGATCGACCTGTTCCAACCAGTGCGGGACGTCGAAGGTGTCGACCCCGCACGCTTCGCCGCCGTCCTGCACCGGGTGAACCGCAAACTCGAGGTCGCGGCGGAACTCGGCGCCGGCACGATCCTCGCCTGTTCCAACACGCTCCCCGACGCCATCGACGATCCCGACCTGTCGGCCGAGCAACTGCACGCGGTCGGCGAACTCGCCGCATCCCACGGGATCACGGTGGCCTACGAAGCGTTGGCCTGGGGCAGACACGTCGACCGGGTCGGTCAGGCCTGGGCAGCGGTGGTCCGAACCGGCCACCCGGCGATCACACTCGCCGTGGACACCTTCCACATGCTCGCGCGCGGCGACGACGGTTCGGCCCTCGCCGGCATCCCCGGTGATCGGATCGGCTTCCTACAGGTAGCCGACGCACCCCTGCTCGACATGGGTGTCCTCGAATGGAGCAGACACTTCCGGTGTTTCCCCGGCCAGGGAACACTCGACGTCGCCGGGGTCGTGGCGGCCGCACTCGAGGCAGGCTATCGAGGACCGTTGTCCCTCGAGATCTTCAGCGACGTCGTGCGCGAAGCAGATCCGTTCGTCACCGCCCGTGACGGGTTCCGGTCGTTGGTGTTCCTCGAAGACCAACTCGGTGCCCGCCTGTCCGGACCCGCCCGGCAGCAGGTCACCGTCGCACCGCCGGCGCCGCAACGCACCGACGTCGCCTTCGTCGAACTCACCGACCCCACCGGATCAACCTATCGGCCACTGCTGACCGGGCTGGGTTTTCACATCGTGGGCAGGCACCGCACCAAACCCGTCGTGTGGTGGCGCAACGGCGCCGCCGATGTGGTGCTCAACCAAGCACCGGCCACCGGACCCGCCGCGACCGCGTTCGGGTTGGTCGCGCCACCGGTCGCCGACGTCGCCGAGCGTGCCGCGGCACTACTGTGGCCCGCCGTCGACAAGACCCGCGGTGCGGGGGAGGCCGATCTGCCGGGGATCACCTCGCCGTCCGGCCTGCACGTGTTCGTCAGCGCCGAACCCGGGGACACCGACGACTGGCGCCCCGACTTCCTTCCGGTGGACAGCGCAGCGGTGGAGAGCGGGCAGGATGGCGGGTGGCTCGGCCTCGACCACATCGACGTCGCGGTCTCCGCCGACCAGTTCAACGAAGAACTCTCGTTCTTCCGCACCCTTTTCGGTCTGCACCCGGTGAGCACCGAGGAGTACATCCAACCCGAGGGTCGGTTGCGCATCCGCGCACTCCGCGCGGACCGAGGCGACGTGCGGATCGCCCTGACAGTGTCCGACGGCACACACCAGCACGGCATCACGCAGTTGGCGTTCGCGACATGCGATGTCGTCGACGCGGTGCGGCGTATCCGCGCGAACGGCCTCGAACTGCTCTCACCACCGGACAACTACTACGCGGATCTCGATGCGCGTTTCGCCCTCGACCCCGACCTGCTCGCGCTCCTGCGCACACACGACCTGCTCTACGACCGCAACGACACCGGAGAGTTGCTGCACGCCTACACCCTTCCGGTGGCAGGCGGCTTCCAGGTGGAAATTCTGGAACGTCGCGGCGGGTACGACGGATACGGATCGGCGAACACCCACGTGCGGCTCGCCGCGGCTCGCGGTCGTTGACGTGCCCGGCGCTGGTTGCCGTCCGATCATCGGGTGCCCCGCCGCGGTAGGCTCGATGATCCGACGTTCTCCTCCGAAACGACGCTGATGACCGGACGCGAGGCTCACACAGGTGTCGGCGGTGGTATCGAACCCGGTGCTGCCGCTCGCACATTGGTGGCCGCAGTCGCCGACCGCTCGGTCACCCATCATGCCGAGATCACACAATCCATGATCGCCCGGCTCAGCTCCGAGATCCCCACGATGGCCGCCGACGGTTCGGCCCGGAACATGCTCGAGGAGGCCGCCGCGACCGGCGTCGCCATGATCACCCGGTTCCTGCGCGACGACCTCGACGAAGTCGAGATCCCCGCAGCGTCGCTCGGTATCGTCCGAATGCTCGCCCGGCAAGGGCTCCCGGTCTCGGCGGTGGATCGGAGCAATCGCCTCGCACAGGACACCGTCCTCCGGTGGTGCCTCGAGGCACTCGCGACGCTCAGCGACGACGCACCAGCGGTCATGGAGGCGGGCGTCATGATTCTGACGAAGCTGTCCACCGGGATCGACGGGGCATCCCAGCGACTGCTCGCGGTATACGAGTCCGAACGCGACACGTGGCTCTACCACCGCACCGCGTCACGGTCGGCGCGGATCCAAGACATCCTCGCGGGCCGCCCGATCGGGGTTGCGGATGTCGAAACCACACTCGGCTACCGGCTCGGTCAGTATCACCTCGGTGTGATCATCTGGACCGAGGACACGACGTCGGGCAACAACGCACTGACCGAACTCGAACACGCGGTGACCACCCTGGCGGAGTACTTCGGGGCGGGCAGTCGCGTGTTGTTCGAACCGCCCGACGAGCACACGAGCTGGGCATGGATTCCACTCGGAGCGGTCCATGAGGTCGATCTCGCGGGGCTGCCATCGATCGTCGCGGGCTGGGAGCGCCCGTTCATCGTTGCGCTCGGCGCCCCGCAGGACGGGGTCGGCGGGTTCGTCCGCACCCACCGGCAGGCCGCTCAGGCTAAATCGGTAGCGCAGGCCTCACAGATGCCGGGACCGCGGTGCGTTCCGATCACCTCGGTCGGTGCCGTGGCGTTGATGTGCGACGACCTCGGCTCGGCCAAATCGTGGGTCGAAGACATCCTGGGACCGCTTGCGGCAGACGAGCCGACGGCCGCGCAGCTCCGCCACACCCTGTACGAGTTCCTTTCGAGCGGGGGCAGTTTCACCGCCACCGCAACCCAACTGCACATGCACCGAAACTCCGTCGGCTACCGGATCCACAAGGCCGAGGAGCTACTCGGCCGCAGCGTGCGCGAACGACGGCTCGACCTCGAGAATGCCCTGGCACTGTGCCACTGGCTCGGTTCCGCCGTGCTGGCCTCGCCGGCCGAGAATCCCGCACCGCCCCGGTGATCGGCAGGCCGCGGCGTGCACGCCGAGGCGTGCACTGTGCGGACGGCCCAGAGATCCACCGGATTCTGTGTGCTGAGCGCCCGATGGTTTCGGGCAGGCGGACACCTACCGTCGAAACAGGTGAAGGACCGGACAATGCCGCCATCACCCGATGACGAAGACGCAGTCGACGCCGTGCCGATCCGGCTGCGACTCGCACACTCTCCGTATCGCGGAAAGGATCTCGATGGCCGCCTACCTCGACACCGGTGGACCAGGTTCCATGACTCGCACCGCCCTGACAATCCTGCGTTGCGTGGACTGTGACACTCTTCTCGGACCCCAGACGTCGACATGCTCGTCGTGCGGAAGCACGGAACTCGAGTCGGTGTGTTGTTCGGGTGCGGGCTCCATCGTGGCCTGGAAAGTGCTGTACCACGACGTGCACGGGCGACGCTGCGAGCAGGAGCCGTTCACGATCGCGATCGTCGAACTCGACGACGGGCCGTGGGTCTATTCGAAGATCGAGGGTGTGTTTCCCGACCGTGCCGACGCGCCGGTTCGTGTCGAGTTCCGGTCTGCGCTCTCCACCGACCGGTTCCCCGTTTTCGGAGTCTGCGCCGCCTGACGTGGAGCCGGGCCCGGGTGCCGCTCGGCCGGTCGCGCCGACTATTGCGCCGGAGGTTGCTTCTCCGGATCGGTGCGCTGAGTGCTTTCGGCGATGTCCTGGGCCCGGGCTGCCCGGACGCCCGCGAGCTCGGAACGTAGCCCGGTGACTTCGGAACGCAGTTCGGTGACTTCGGCACGTAGTTCGGCGGATTCGGCACGCAGCTCGTCTCCGCGGTTGCGGGCGGCGGATTCGGCGGCCTGCGCGGCAGCAGCGGTGATGCGAGCATGTTCGAGGGCGTCTCGCAGCTCGGCGATCCGGGTGCGTTCGGTGTCGAGGTCCGTGCGAATCCGGGTCGCGGTGGCGGTGCGCTGGTCGACGTCGGCCTGCGTTCGCGCCAGATCGGCCTGTGTTCGCGCCAGATCGGTGTGGGCGCGTGTGAGTTCGGCGCGCAGTGCGTCTCGATCCGCGGTGACGTCGGTGACGTGCTGCTTCTGCGCGGCGATCGTCTCCTGCAGGTCGGTGGTCACGCGGGTGTGCTCGGCCGCTGCGTCGTCGAGTTGTGTGCGCCACCGATCCAGGGTTGCGACGTGGCGGTCCTTCAGCCCGGCCAGTTCGTTCTCGTGCGCGACCTGCAGTTGGTGCATTCGTTCGCTGTGCGCTGCACGGGCCTCGGCGAGTTCCGCATCGACCGCGTCGACCGCGGCGTCGGCGTTCTCTCGGTCCTCGGTGGCCTGAGCCAGTTGTTCGCGCAGACGCATGATCTTCGCGTCCGCGTCGGCCTTGACTTTCGCGAGTTCGGTCGACGCCTTGGTCAGCTGCGCCTCGAGTGCCGCGGGGTCGGTGAGTTTGTCGATGGCGGCGGTGATCTGCGCCGCAACCGCCGTGTACTGCTCGAGGCTCGCCGCGGTCAGTGTGCGTAGCGACGACACCGCCGCGCTGAGGTTGGCGGCGCCTTCGCTCGGGTCTGCTGGGTGAGTCAGCTCGGCGAGCTGCGCCGATTCTTTGCGCTGCCGTTCGCGTTCGCGGTGAGCACGCACCCGATCGGCGGGGGAGGCGTATTTACGCGGCCTGCCGACGCGCGGCGTGGACGCGTCGGCGCTGTCGTTCTCGTTCATTTTCGGCCTCTCGGACTCGATCGCGGTATCAATAAGATTACATGAATAGAAACGTAACACGTAATGAAACGAAACAAAATAATAGTGAGTCATAAAACCGCAGGTAGAAGCAGTGTCGAGATCGCCTTCTCGGGATCGCAGACGGATCGACTCGAGAACGTCCATCAAAGCATCATGACATGCGCATAGCACCATGAAATGGTGCTGATCGTCATAATTTCCTCTTATGACGATCAGACGCGGAGGTGACCCCGAAAACTGGGTAGGGGACCGTCGCGCAGTGCGCGACCGGGTGTCAACGGAACAGGTGCAGGTCGGGCCACGGTGGCCGCCGCAGAATCGCGAGAGTTCCGATCGTGGCGGCCACCAGCCCGATCAGCTCACCCAGCAACGCGATGCGCGTCGCGTCGACCGCCGCCTCCCAGCGGACCTCGCCGTCACGGACGACGAACACCCCGAGCGGTTTCGGAACCGGTGTCGCATCGGCTCGGGGGAACCATCCACGCCGGAAGGTGGTCACCGTGATGATCGTGGTGCCGTCCGGTGTTTCGTACGGCTCGCTGTAGACCCGGGCGGCGCCGGTCGGTGCCGAATCGGTGATCGCGCGGATGGTCATGAGCCGTCTCCTGGACGATGGGATCGATCCTCGTTGACACGCCGGTTCATCCTCGCATGTCAGAGTGCCGTGCGGTTGCCGATACGGTGCGAGGAACCGGCCGCGCCGGCCGCCGTCCACACCGACCAAGGAGCGTCACAGTGACGAAAGAAATCGACATTGTGGCCGGTGGCCTGGAGCCTTCCGCTCCGACACTTCCGGACGGTGCAGCCGATGCGATGCGCAGACTGCGGGACAAGGCATCCTCCGACAACACCCGCGCGGCGCACACCGCGGACTGGGGCAAGTTCGTCCGCTGGTGCGACGCGTCCGGGAACACTCCGCTGCCGTCCTCACCGGAACTGCTCGGCTGGTACCTCACCGAGAAGTCGGAGGAGCTTCGACCCGACGGACGCTGGGCGTACGCGCCGGCGACCCTGGCGCGGTGGGTCGCGACGATCAACAAGGTCCACGCGCTCGCCGGCTTGCCCGCCCCGGGCCGGAACGACACCGTTCGCGACATTCTGCGAGGAATCCGGCGGACCCGCTCGACCCGCACCGCCCGGCGCACCCCGCTGTTGACCGACGACGTCCGGGCGGTCGTGGGAACCATGCGCGGTGCGGCAGCGGGGTTCGCCGACCGTGCCGCCGAACGCCGGGATTCGGCGCTGCTGCTCATGGGACTGGCCGGTGCGCTACGGCGGTCCGAACTGTGCGGACTCGTGGTATCCGACGTGGTCGCGCATCGCGCGGACGGCCTGTACGTGACGATCCGGCAGTCCAAGACGGACCGCGATGCCCACGGCCGTGTCGTGACGCTGCCGTACGGGCGTGACCCGCAGACCTGCCCGGTGTGCGCCTACCGTCGTTGGCGCGAGGTCCTCGACGCGTGGGACGACGGCGGCCGGGTGGCCGCCGTGTCGTTCCTCGCCGACACGGCCGATGACCTCGGGGATCATCACTGCCGGGGACTGTCGCTGAACGCACACGACCCGGCGCGGGTTCTGTTCCGGCCGGTGCACCGCAGCGGCTCGATCGGCTCCGGTGCGCTGACGGGGCAGTCGGTGCATTCGATGATCCAGCGCCGGGCCCGGCAGGCCGGGTTCAGCCCGGAACTCGTCGCGACCCTCGGCGGACACAGCCTGCGCGCCGGGTTCGTCACCCAGGCGGTCCGCAACGGAGCCACCACCCAGACGATCATGACGCAGACCGGGCACGCCGACGAGCGGATGGTCGCCGTCTACAGCCGCAATCACGCCGGCCTGGTCGGCAACGCCGTCACCGAACTCGGGCTCTGACCGGGAACCGTCACACAGTGCGTCCCAGCGGTCGCCGCCACCAGGACTCGTCCGCCTCCATCCGGGACCGCAGATGGTCGGCAGCGTCCGCGTTGCGGAACGGCCCGGCGAGCAGATCCGCATACACGTGCGTGGGTGCGACGAAGCGCAGTCCGCCGCGCCGGTCCATGCGGTCGAACACCACCGGTGTCCACGGAATGGCGACGACGACATCCGCGGCGCGGTCGACCGGGCGCAATCCCAGTTCGGCGGCGAACTCGTCGGGATCGTCCGCGTACAGTTCGAGGACATCGGTCGCGGCGTAGTCGGTGGCGCCGAGTCCGGTCAGCGCGTACCCGAGGTCGACGCGCTCGGCGAGGCGGGCCCGCACCGCGTCGAGTCCGTCGGGGGCAGCGAAACTACGTGTGGCACAGGGTTTCCGGTCGATAGCCCAGCCGCGGAGCATCGGTTCCCATTGCACGGAGGTGATGGGGCCGCGGGGGATCCTGCGGATCAGTTCTCGTTCGGTGAGGACTTCGACGACCCGGTAGGTGGCGCCGGTGGATGCGCCGGACAGCGTGATGAGTTCGGGGACGGACACGTCGCCCACGTGGTCGGCGAGCGCCCGCACCACCCGTTCGGACGGCTCACCGGTCAGCACTCCGGACGGTCTGCCCGGCCCGCGCCACGGGTCCGCGTCGGCCCCGCGATTGCGTACCCAGATCGCCGGCCGGGCCGCGACGAGCGTGAGGTTGCCGGTGGCGTCGGCGTAGGAGATGCCGTGCTGGTCGAGTTGGCGGCGCACCGGATCCGACAGGTAGTGCGCGCACACGAAACCGCGGTCGGATTCGGTGAGTTCGGTCGAGATCCGTGCGATGTCGCCGCTGAGTACACCGCGGGAGGTGATGACCGCGTAGGAGACCGAGTCGCCGTCGGGCGCGGTGACGAGGATGCGTTTGGGTGCTTCGGGGGAGCGCGCGCGGTCGGCGGTCACGGACCAGCCGAGGGGCAGGCACGCTTCGAGGCTCGCCACGGCGCGTCGATAGATGTCGATGTGGCGTTCGGGTCGAGGTCCCGCGGTCTCGACAGGCGCACCGGAATCATCCGCAGCAGTCACAACCACCACAGTACTATCTCTGTCCATAACGGAACACCTTGAATTGCAGAATCGAGGGGCGACGTCCGTGTGCCGCAGGCGACACCGACAGGGGAGCGCAGTGGGCGGCGCGAAGCGAATACCCGATGCGATAGCGTCATGACATGAGTGACAGTCTCGGTCGATACGCGTTCATCCAGGCCACGTGGCATCGCACCATCGTCGATCAGGCCAGGGAGGGCTTCGCCGACGAAATGGTCGTGCTGGGCCATTCCCGGGAATCCCTGGAATTCTTCGAGGTTCCCGTTGCTTTCGAGATCCCGCTGCACGCCCGCCGGCTCGCGCAGACCGGTCGGTACGACGGAATCGTGGCGGCCGGCCTGGTGGTGGACGGCGGCATCTACCGTCACGATTTCGTGGCGACCGCCGTCATCGACGGCCTGATGCGGGTTCAGCTCGACACGGGCGTCCCGGTCTTCTCCGTCGTGCTCACCCCGCACCACTTCCACGAGCACGACGAGCACATCGAATACTTCACACGGCATTTCGTCAAGAAGGGCGCGGAGGCAGCGCGTGCGGTCGATGCGACCGTGACGTCGTTGCGTTCGCTGCCGACGGAATAGGCCCGGAACTCGCCCGTTTCCGTGCCGTCCGAGGCCATACTCCGGACGGTACGGAAACTATATATTGTCAGAAGTTTCCACCACGGACCCGGCCCCTTTCATCCTGGAGACCATTCCATGACCCTGCTGTCGACCCGATCCGTTCCGCTGGTGCTCGCGGCGGCAGTCGTCCTGGTGATCGGTGCGGGACCGGTGACCGCCGAGCCCTTCGGCCCCGTGCCTCCGGAAAACCGATTCCTCGGCCCGACGGGCACCGCGACGATGCACGGTGACGCCGAATCCACGGACACCACACCACTATCCGGTCCAGGAACCGGCGCGGTCGACATTCGGCACACCGTCCTGGCCGCGGCATGCCCGACGATCCTGCAGGGTTCCGACGGCATCCCCCAGGCGCTGTGCACGACGATCGCCGGTCGCGTCCCCACCGTGCATCTGCTCGACCCCGCGACCGGAAGCTCGATCGCATCGCTGCCCTTGGCCACCGGAAGCCTCCTCGGCGGTGTGTACGCCTATCTCGACGGCAATGACCGGATAGTCACCGTGGACGGAAGCGGCGAGCTTCTCCGTATCGGCCACGACCGTGGCGGCCCGAACGGTGCATGGCAGTTGTTCGTCGACTCCCGCACGGACATCGCCGGCGCGGTGTCGGGGCACTGTGGGGGAGGGGGCTGCGATCATGTCGCGGCGCTGATGCCGGACCGGCAGGGCCGCGTCTGGTTCGCCACGGACCGCGCTGCCGTCGGCTACGTCGATCCCGGCACCGGCGAGGCCCGATCGATGGTTCCGGCCCCCGGCGAAGCCGTCACCAACAGCATCTCGACGTCCCCGATGGGCGTGGCGGTCACGACCGATCACGCACAGTATCTGTTCGACGTCGACGAAACCGGCGCGCCACAGGTCGTGTGGCGCCGGCCTTACGATCGTGGCCCCGCCCGCAAACCCGGTCAGCTCAGTTGGGGAAGCGGAGCCAGCCCGACGTTCTTCGGTCCGCGGTCGGGCTCCGAGTACCTGGCGATCACCGACAACGCGGTCCCGATCGAGAACGTGATCGTCTATGACACCGCCACCGGCGACGACGTGTGCACGATTCCCGCGATCGACGGAACCGAAAATTCTCCGATCGCATCCGGGAACAGCATCTTCGTCGCCGGCACCTACGGCTACCCGTATCCGGCACTGCCGGCGCATGCCGGGCCGAGCGAACCGCCGACCGCGCCGATGACCGGCGGGATGACCCGCATCGACGTCGATCCCGGTGGCGCCGGCTGCACAAGAACGTGGACCAGTTCGGTCCGCTCGGCGGCGGTGCCGCGGCTGTCGGTTGCCGACGACCGGATCTATACGATCACCCGCGAACCGGCCGTCGCAGGCGGCCCCTCCGGAATCGCCGACAGCTTTCGGTACACGGTCGTCGACGCAACCACGGGCGAGGTCGAGGCGCAGCACGACATCGGTTCGGGCCCGCTCTGGGACACCCTGCAGATGGTCGGCACCATCGCGCCGGGGCAGGTGCACTATCAAGGCACGATGACGGGAATCCTGCGTGTCGAGCCCCGGCGTTGACCGACAGCGCCCGCCAACCGGTTCTGGCGAACAGCTGGCGGAGCCCAACCGGACATGCCCACCATTGATCGGGCATGTCCGGTCACGAACTCAGCGGTAGACGAGCCCGCCGTCGATCAACCCGGCCTGCCCGGTCATGTAGTCGGAGTCGGGGCCCGCGAGATACGACACGAACGCCGCCACATCGGTGGGGGTCTGCGCGCGACCCAATGCGATACCGTCGACGAACTTTTCGTACGTCGCGCCCTTCGGTGCACCTGTGAGTTCGGCGAACCGCTCGTCGATCGTGACCCACATGTCGGTGCCGACCACCCCGGGGCAGTAGGCGTTGACGGTGATCCCCGAACTCGCGTACTCCTTCGCTGCCGCCTGTGTCAGTGCCCGGACGGCAAATTTCGTTGCTGAATACACCCCGAGCATCGCGAATCCCTCGTGACCGGCGATGGACGAGGCGTTGATGATCTTCCCGCCGTGGCCGAGTTCCTGGAACTTCGCGGCAGCGGCTTGAATTCCCCACAGAACGCCGTTGACGTTGATCGAGAAAATTCGGTTCACGTCCTCGGGAGTCGCTGCCGCGATCGGATCGACCTGCGCGATCCCGGCGTTGTTGACGATGACGTCGAATCCGCCGAGCGAGGTGGCCGCGCTGTCCACCATCGCGAACACCTGATCCCGATCGGAGACGTCCGCCACGATCGTTGTTGCCTTCCGACCCAACGCCTCGATCTCCGCGACGACCGCATCAGCCTTGTCTGTGTTGATGTCCACGACCGCGACGTCTGCGCCGTCCGCGGCGAGACGCAACGCGATACCGCGCCCGATGCCTTGGCCGCCGCCGGTGACGAGGACGACCTTGCCTTCGATGCTCATCCGATCCTCCGCTTCTTCGACATCTTGTGTCGGCAACCGGCGGATACCGGGTACCGACACCAGCGTGCCGCATCGGTGGCTCGCCGCGGAAGCGCTGCATCGCGTTGCATGCGATTTCGGCCGAAAGTCGTGCCGTGCCCGGTTCCGACAGCGTGGCGCAGTTCGTGCAAGTCCCAGCCGGTTCCGGACCCATCGACGGCGGTGGCGGCGTCGATGGGTCGCGGGCCTGGTCGTAGGACAGCCGGGCCAAGCCGGTGTCGGGGCAGACGTCGCGGTCGGCGAGGTACTTGCCGGGGCCCGGGCGGCGGTGGGTCACGAACACGGGGCCGCGGGTGCGGTGGCGGATCAGTCGCGGTAGCAGGCGGGCGGTGCCGGCGTCCCAGTACACGTTTTCGAGGACGTGTTCGTGGTGGGTGGCGCCGCGGCGGCGGGTGCGGGGTTTGGCGCCTTTGGACTTCACCGCCGCGGTGCGGCCCGCGAGGTCGAGGTCTTCGATGTTGAGCCCGAGCAGTTCTTCGGTGCGGGCACAGGTTTCATACAGCATCCGCCACAGCGTCTTCTCCCGCACGTGAACATCGCGGCGGGCGATGAGACGGTCGATCGCGGTGCGCGACCGGACTGGGGTGTCGGAGTCCGGCGGTCGAGCGCGCGGCCGAGACTGGGAGCGTCGGTGCGGTCCAGCCCTGCTCGGCGCACCAGCTCAGCCATTCGCCGACTGTGGCGCGGCGCGCGTTCCAGGTGTTCACCGCCGCCTCGCCCCACAGGGTCTCCAGCGCGGCGCCGACTTCGGCGTCGGTGACCGAGTCCAGGGCGCGGCTGTGCCCGATGAGCCCATCGGGGCCGCGGCCGTCGAGTTGGTCGACGGTCTTGACGATCGCGATGCCGTAGGAGCGGCGGGTGTTCGCCGAGGCGATGGTGTCGAGGAATGCTTCGGCGGCGGTGCGCAGGGTGCGTGTCGGGGCGGTGCGTGGCCGGGTCACTTTCGCGGCCATTGTTCCCCCGTTTCCGGCTTACCCCGGATAACAGCCCGTTATCCGGGGCAACAGGAGCCGGTGGCGGCCTCGGTGGCGGGAAAGGGGTCATCGGGTGGCCGGCGTGTTGTCGGCGGCGGTGTGCAGTGGCGCGCGGTGCAGGACCAGTTTGGTGGTGTGGGTCGCGTATGCCTCGGGTGCGTTGTCCCAGTCGGCGGTGACGGTCGTGACGTGTTCGGCGGGGAAGTCGTGTCGGACGACGAAGTCGAGAACCTCGGGCAGGATCGGGCGGACGTGGGAGACGCCGATCTCGAGGGTGGCGTCGTTGGCGTACATATGCATGAGCGGGACCTTGGTGCCGGTCGGGAGGTAGTAGCCGACGGGCCGACACATGCCGCCCGGCGCCAGGGAACGCAGCGCGGCGTCGACGCCGGCGGATGTGGAGGTGGCTTCCACCGCGAGGTCGTAGTCGCGGCGCGGAAGGTCGCCGGGCCGCAACTTTCGTTTCGATGGTGTGGGATGCGCTCGGGCGCCGAGTTTCTCGGCGATGTCGAGGCGTTCGCGCCGGTGGTCGATGTAGTCGACGACCTCGGCGCCGTGCGCAACCGCCAAGCCGGCCGCGTAGAGGCCGATGCTCTGCGCCGCGCCACCGAGGATGAGGACTTTGCCGCCGGGTCGGGCTTGCAGGCCGGGAACCACGCATCGCCAGGCGTCGCTGAGGTTGTCGCTGGCGGCGGCGACTCGGAGTGGATCCAGGCCGGTGGGGACCGGGACGAGCATGTGGTCGGCGAAGGGGATCCGCAGCAGATCCGCGACCATCCCGCCCCAGGGGCCGCTGGCAGTGCCGAATCCGAAGGCTGCCAGGGTGGATGTGCGGGTGGTGGAGCATTTCGCCGTGAGGCCCAGGCGGCATTGGTGACAATCGCCGCATGACACTGCCCAGGGGATCACGACAACGTCGCCGCGGCGCAGGTTGGTGACGTCTTCGCCGACTTCGATCACCTCGGCGACACATTCGTGTCCGATGCCGAAGGGGCCCTGGAACGGGACCGGACCGCAGATGCTGGCCACGACCGGATCGATCAATCCGGTTCGGAGACCGACCTGCATAGCACGGGACACGTGCCGGTGGATCGGCATGGTGTCGCCGTCGCAGCGTCCCGCGACGAAGGGCCGCACGATCGCGTCACGGCTCTCGCGTAGAACCGGTGCGGGCCGCTCGCGCCACTGCAGGTGGCCGGTGCGGACGAACTGCAGTTCACGCATCGCCGCGTTGTCCTTGTGCGAGCGCGGCCAGTTCCTGGAACTTCACGATGTTGCCGGCCGCGCCCCAGGTGCCTTCGGGCTGCTCGTGCACCAGCACCCATACCCGCAGGCCCTCGGCCTCGGTGAGCCCGGCAGCGGTGAGTACCAGCTCGGTGACGTCGGCGACCAGCCCGGCCTTGCGCCGTGGCGAGAGCCCGCCCTCGGGGACGGTGACGTCCACGCGGAACCGCGGCAGATCGTCTTCCAATGCCGCGAAGCCGCCGTCGGTGACCTCCTCGACACGACACCACGCCTGCGCCCGGAAGAACGCGGTATCAGGTGCCCCTTCCCACTTCAGCAGAGCTTTCGGCAGGGATTTCGCCAGGTCGCCTCGGGCCTGGACACTCAGAACCCGGCGGGCAGGGTCAGCTGGATCATCGGCATGGCCGTCCTCCTCGATCGCAATAGACTGTCTATAGCAGTCGTTATAATCGCTGCATGCTACTATATGACGACTGTTATAGACAAGGAGGTGCGTGGTGGCCGAACCCCGGGACTCTCGCCAGAAGCTCGTGGCGGGGGCGGCCGATATGATTCGGCGCCGCGGTCTCAACGCCACGAGCGTGCGCGAACTGGCCAAACACGCTCACACCCCGCTGGGCTCGACCTACCACTACTTCCCGGGCGGCAAGACCCAGCTCGCCACCGAGGCTGTCACCTTCGCCGGTGATCTGACCGCGGCATTGCTGGCCCGTGAACTCGACAGCGGGCCGGTCCCAGCACTTCGGGCCTTCCTGGCGATGTGGCGGAAAATCGTGGTGGACACCGATTTCCGAGCGGGTTGCCCTGTGCTGGCGGTGTCGGTGGAGGACGTTCCCGACACCGAAGAAACCCTGCTCGAAGCGGCTGCCGGCGCGTTCGCTCGATGGACCGAACTGCTGGCAGCGTCACTGCGTGACCACGGCGCCGATCATGGCGAGGCCGACCGCATCGCGACCCTGATCGTCGCTGCGGTTGAGGGCAGCGTGGCCATGTGCCGTGCCGAGCGCGGCACCCGCGCGCTCGACCGCATCGGCCAACAACTCGAACAGGTCATCGACGCCGCGATCGAACATCGCGTATGACAACGGAAGGCAACTGAAGTGTCCCGGGTTTGATAGAGGGTGAGCCAAGCATTCCCGGAAGGATTCCCTGGCTGATCATGGCTACCTCGAAATACCCCCCCGGAACTTCGTGACCGCGCGACACGGCTGGCCGTCGATGCCCGCCGTGATCCGGGGTCCCGGTAGTAATGGCGCACAAAACAACGAAGTTCGCGTAGCGACCGGTCAGCGGGTCAGGTCAAGCATGGTCCGGACAGAGAAGCCCCGGCTGGGTACGCCATCCGGCGTCGGTGAGCCACTGCAGTACCGATGCGGGCAGGTGGCCGGTGTTGGCTTCGTCGGCGAGGACGTCGGCGAGGATGGACCCCTCCCGGCACACTGTGCAGGCGACGTCGAACGCCGGTGTGGGTTGGCAACTGCAGCAGTGGTTTCGGCTGACGATCTTCCGAGGATCGTCTGGATCTCGATGAAGCCAGGGGACCTCGAGGTCGGCGCGTTGGTGAGCGGCCTCGGATCGGGTGGTCGGCTCGTGTCCGCAGTTCGGGAAGGCGCGCGACGTCTTCCGCGCTGGGGTTGGGTGTTCCATCCCGGCCGTGCCGGGATCGGTGGCGACTGTGGTCTCGGGCCCGGCGGATACGGTGTCGGTCTTCTTCAGGTGCCCGTAGAGGGGGGTCCGGTTCACCCCGAGCAGCCCGGCGATCTGGGCGACGGTGTGCGCGCCGGCATCGTAGAGGCGTTGGGCGTGCTCGGCCTGCTCTGCGGTGAGCTTCGCTGGCCGACCACCCTTCCGTCCGCGGGCGCGGGCGGCTGCGAGTCCATCGCGGGTGTTGGCCACGATCAATTCGCGTTGCAGTTCGGCGAGCACCGAGAGCATCCCGAACATTGCCCTGCCCTCGGCGGTGGCGGTGTCGATGCCCTGTTCGAGCACCCTCAATCCCACACCCTTCTCGCGGAGTTCGGCGCCGAGGCCGATCAGGTGCAGCACTGAGCGGCCCAGCCGGTCGAGGCGGGTGACCGCGAGTTGGTCGCCGTCGCGCAGCCCGGGCGGATCACCCGCGCCGAGATCAGATACTCACACCCCAACCGGAACAACAGGGTCGGCGAATCGTGCTCCATCGCCCGTGCGAGCAGGAACTCGTCGAGTTCCTTGAGTTCGAGCGCCCCGGCCGCCCGCCACCCCAGGTACTGCGCGACCAGGCGCAGATGGCCGGTGCGGGTTTGGGCACGGCGGCCGTAGGAACGGATCTCGGTACCATCGACACGCAGCTGCTCGGCCAACCTGGCCACCGCCACCGGCGGGGCGGTCACCACCCGATCAGGCACGAACCCCAGCCACGGCAACGTGCACAACGCGATCGCGATACCGAGCCGATCAGCCGGACCACGACCGCGACCGGGATCGACGAACGCCAGATCCGCCGGTGAGAGCGTGAAGAACCGGAACAGCTCCTCGCGGCCGATCTCCGGGAATTCCCGCAGCCGCGCCAACTCCTCATCTGCGAACACCCGAGTCGCCACGAAACCGACCTCCCACACCAACCGACAGCGTTGAGAGACAAGCCAACCAGCAACCGGCCACCACCGCAGACCGGCCAGGGCCTCACCGGCGATCGACTTCGACTACGCCATATCCGTTGATTTTTTCGGCGGTTACTACCGGAACCCCGGGACCTCTGTGGAGAGTCCTCTGATCGTCGAGGCGATCGGATCGAGGCGTCGATCGACGACGGGGTACCGCATTGCCCGGCCGCGGCCAGTGCCTCGCCGACGGTCTCCCGGATCGCGGTGCGCTCGTCGAACGCGAGGTAGCAGGTGCCCCGCGGCGGAGTCAGATCGAACCGGCCGCCGCCGCCGGAGGAGAACCACCAGGGACCGTTCGCGGTGCGGTGCCCGCGCAGCAGCGGCTGCGCCGCGGTGAGCTCACAGCCGGGAAAGCCCGCCAGCGGCCGGGCTGGTGGACCAAGAGCGACGGAGTCTCTGCTCACGCGGCCCACCGCTGCGCGTCGGCGCGGGCCAGCGCCAGGGCCGGGTCGAGGGGATGACCGTCGGCGATCCAATCGGATGCGCTGCGATCACCGAGTTCGGGCTGCGGGCTGCGCAGCCACACCGCGCAGGTCCACGGGTCGGCGGCACCGCGCAGGGTCCTCCACAGGGTGATCAGGTGCGGATGCACGGTCCTCGCGTCCGTGAACTGCCAGGTGGGGTAGACCCACTGGCCGTCGTCGGTGAGACGGCAGGCGATCACGGAGTCGGCGGCCACAGCCTTGTTCACCGCTTGGCGGCTGATGCCCCACCACCGGGTCAGGCCGCCGGTGTCGTAGAAGGGACCGACCAACAGGTCGTAGACATTGGTGGTGGTGGTGGGCAGGGCCGCGGCCATCGAGGCGGCGATGGCCTCGATGTCGTCGAACGTGCTTCGTGTCCGCCGGGGTGAAGCACAGTGACGTCTCGATGTCGAGACTCAGGAACGCCGGGCAATAGCGGCTGCGGTCACGTCGGCGAGTCGTTGGGCCGTGCCGAAATGTGGGGTGATGAGGGTCTTGGTCATGGCGAAGGCCGTGCCGTTGGAGGTGTCGGCATAGACGTAGCTGCCGCCGCCACCGACCCAGCCGAAGGTGCCGAGTGTCTCGTCCGGTCGCGCACCGAGGCGTCCGAGCACACAGCCCAGGGCCAGTCGCGCATGGTTGCCGAAGACCTGGTCGGTGCCTTCGAAAGCCGGCGCCGTCATCGCGTCGAGTTGGCGTGAACCGACAAGCCGGCCGTCGAGAACCGCGGCGTACACTGCGGCGATTCCGCGTGCGGTGAAGGTCCCCACCGACGGGATGTCCGCTTCCAGGATCTCGGGGCCGTTGCCCATGGCCGCGGTCGGTTGCATTTCCCAGGGTGCGAGAACTGCGTCGTCGAGTTGGGGGAGTGGACGCGGTGTGGAATCCTCCAGCCGTGCCAGCCGGTCCAGGTCGGTCCGGGGCACACCGAAGTACAACTCGCGTTCGAGACTCAGCGGTGCGGCGATCCACTCGTGGAGGAGTTGCCGCATCGTGTGGCCCGTGGCGCGGCGCGCGATCTCGCCGACAAGGAAGCCGAAGGTGTACGAGTGATATCCCGTCGCGGTCCCTGGGCGCCATCGTGGTTCGGCAGCGGCGACGGCGGCGCAGACCCGCGACCAATCGGGTAAGTCGGTGGGGCCGATGTCGCGAGGCATCGCCGGCACCCCGGCGGAATGGGTGAGCACATGGCGAAGGGTTGTGGCCTCCTTGCCGCGGGCACCGAACTCCGGCCAGAGGTCGACGATCGGTGTGTCGTAGTCGACGGCGCCGGTCCGCACGAGCAGATGAGCGATAAGTGCCGTCATGGATTTGCCGGCGGAGAAGCTGAAGAACGGCGTCTCGGAGGTCACCGCGCGTCCGGTCTTGCTGTCGGCGACACCTGCGACGGCGTCGACGACGAGAGCACCGCGGTGGTAGACGGCGACCTGCACGCCGGTTTCGGCGCCGGTCTCGACGAACTTGTAGAGCAGACTGCGAATCCGATGCTGCAACCCGGGCATTGCGCTCACCGGCTCGGCCACGTGTAGTGAGTCCGGCCCAGCGCAACCTCCGGTTCACAGTCCGACATGCGACGTCCCTGAGCTCGGAGGGGAGTGACTGTCGAGCGCTCGACACAGCGGCAGCAACGGTACTCCTCGTGTGCTCGGGGAGTGTCTGTTCGCGAACCCATCGCAGCTCCGCACCGAGGGAGCGATCGTCGCGGACGGGGGTGTTTACCCGGGCGCGGGGGAGGAGAGCGAAAGCCCGAGGTTCGCTGCGCAGGGGAAGTCTGGGAGTTGGCGAGGGAAACACATGGCGGTGCCCCGGATCGGCGGCACGACGCACCACACACCCCTAGTGATATTCCGGACGTGACGGAATGCCTAGAAAAACAGAACAATGACCACTCAGGCACCCATCACCAAACAGCAAAACCTAGTCCCACAACCCCTCACCAGCACTTAGGGCGAAAGTTTGCCGCTCGAGAAGTGCAGTGCGAGGCGTCGGTGACGATGGTCGAAGAGTCTGGTGACGATCTGCCGCGCCAACCCGTCGCTGTGGGGGAGCCGGGCGAGCGGAGCGCGGAGTTCCATCGTCAACCGATCGTGCACACGGGTGCGCGCCGTACCTTCGGGTGTGAGTGTGCGTTCGTGTTCCCACCGACGCATCGTCGCCATGGTGGATTTCTCATGGAAGCGTCGGCCCGGTTCGACCTCGGCGATGGTGAGCGCGTCGTACTCGACGGGCAGGACGCCGAACAACAACAGGGCGGCACGGCCGAGCGGTTCGCCGATCGGAACCCGATCGATCGTCAGGCCGCGGGCCTTCCGCGGGGTACACATCGTGAGGATCGGGTTCAACTCGTGGTTGATTCCGGCCGGGTCCGTCACCCGCGCCCACACCTCGGCGACCGCAGCAGGAATGATCGATTCCCGTTCGACAATGACGGGGTGGCTCATGGGCATTCCCTTCGTCCGATGTGTGGGCTCACCCTAGCCACCGCGTCCGCCGTACGGCATTACCCGAGAGTCAGGTGAATCCGGCCGTCGCACACCTGCGCCGGATAGGTTCGGACGGAAGCGATCCCGGCCGTCGTGCACGTGCCGGTCTCGAACGAGAACGCGTACTGGTGCAGCGGGCACACCACGACTCCGTTGTCGATCTGGCCGTCCGCGAGCGGACCTGCCTTGTGCGGACATTGGGCGTCGGTGGCGCGGATGGTGCCGTCGGACAGCAGGTACACGGCGATCTGCCGGCCGTCGATCACGTATGTGCGACCTTCACCGACAGTGAGATCGGTGATCGGGCCGACATTCAGGGTCACGGTCTGCGGTTCGTGCACGGCGGTCATCGGACCGGGACCTGCGGCAGCGGCAGCAACGGCAGTGCCGGAACGAACTGCGCCGGTGATTTCGGTGCGGTCCGTTCGAGCCAGGGGTCGCGGTAGCCCGCGACCGCGCCGGCCATTCGTTCGTCCAGTCCGGTCACGATGTCCTCCTCGTCGTGAAGCAGCAGCGCCCGCAGGCGATCGATACCGAGGCGCGGTACGAAGTCGTAGGTACGTTCGAGCCATTTGGCGTTCTCGCGGTAGTACTGGATGAACCGTCCGGCGACGGCGAGAACATCCTCGCCGGTGTCCACAGTGGCCAGCAGATCGCCCTTGCGGATGT
Organism: Rhodococcus sp. (in: high G+C Gram-positive bacteria); assembly: GCF_049299235.1. GTDB lineage: Bacteria > Actinomycetota > Actinomycetes > Mycobacteriales > Mycobacteriaceae > Rhodococcus. The sequence continues at coordinate 23,626 of NZ_JBAQXC010000347.1, forward strand.
GCGCGCCGGCGGCACCACCGACGTAGATTTCCCAGCGGCCGTCCCCGACGGCGACGACCCCAAAGTCCTTGCACAGTGCTTCGGAACAGTTGCGCGGGCATCCGGCGACCGCGAACTTCAGCTTCGCCGGGGTCTCGAGACCCTGGAAGCGTTCCTCGATCGCGATCCCGAGCGACGTGGAGTCGCCGAGCCCGAAGCGGCAGTAGTCGCTACCGACGCAGGTCTTCACAGTACGCACGGATTTGCCGTAGGCGTAGCCGGACGGCATGCCGAGGTCCGCCCACACGTTCGGGAGGTCTTCCTTGCGGATACCGAGCAGGTCGATGCGTTGGCCGCCGGTGACCTTGACCAGCGGCACCGAGTAGCGGTCGGCGACGTCGGCGATGCGGCGCAGCTGATCGGGGGTGGTCACACCACCCTTCATCTGCGGGACCACCGAGAAGGTGCCGTCACGCTGAATGTTCGCGTGGACACGGTCGTTGATGAACAGTGCGCCGCGTTCGTCGATCCAGTCGGGCCCCCACACCACCCGCAGCAGCGACGCGAGTGCCATCTTCGCGGTCGCGTCGTCCCCGGCGGGGGCGAGCGCCGCGAACACCTGCGACACCGAACGCAGGTCCCGCGCGCGGATCGCGGTGATCAGGTCGGGTTTGCTCAGCGGAATGCACGACACGTACCAGTTCGCGGCGGGGTCGTCGGCGAGGTCGCCGCCGGCGGCGCAGGCGACGATGTCGGCGACCAGGCCTTTGCAGGATCCGCAGCCTTTGCCGGCGCGGGTCTTCGCGCACACTTCGCTGAGGGTCGCCGCGCCGCTGTGGACGCAGGCGACGAGGTCTCCCTTGGTGACGCCGTTGCAGTTGCACACCTGGGTGTCGTCGGGGAGGTCCGCGGCGACGTCCGGCCCTTGGGGTTCTCCGATGTCGAACAGCAGGGCCGCGCGATCGTCGGGGAGGTCGATCGTGCCGTCGAAGGCTTGCGCGAGCATGGATGCCTTGCCGATGTCGCCGAGCAGCATCGCGCCGATCAGGATGCCGTCGCGCACGACGACGGCCTTGTACACGCCGCTGCGTGGATCGTAGAACTGAACGAACTCGTCGTCTTCGAGTTCGGGGCCTTTGACGCCCATGGCGGCGACGTCGATCCCGGCGACCTTCAATTTGGTGGTGGTGCGGGAACCGCGGTAGGCGGCATCGGGGTTCGTGCCGGTGAGATGGTCGGCGAGGACGACGGCCTGTTCCCATACCGGTGCGACCAGGCCGTACACCTCACCGCGGTGTTGCGCGCATTCGCCGACGGCGTAGATGCTGGATTCGCCTTCGCAGCGCATCTGGTCGTCGACGACGATGCCTCGTTCGGCGATGAGGCCGCCGCTGCGGGCGAATTCGGTGTTGGGTCGGATGCCGGCGGCAACGACGACCATGTCGGTGTCGCTGGTCGTCCCGTCGGCGAAGCGCACGCCGGTCACGCTGCCGTGGTCGTCGCGCAGGACCGCGGTGGTGCGGGTGCCGGTGCGGACCGTGATGCCGCGCTTCTCGATTTCGGTGCGCAATACGCGGCCGCCGCGTTCGTCGAGTTGCTGGTTCATCAGGTGTTCGGGGGAGTGCACGACGGTGACGTCGAGTCCTTGGGTGCGCAGACCGTAGGCGGCTTCGAGGCCGAGGAGGCCACCGCCGATGACGATGGCGGACACGTCGTCGTGGGCGTCGGCCATCTGCAGCATGCCGTTGGTGTCGGCGATGGTGCGGAATCCGAAGATGCCGCGGCCGAGGCGGCCGTCGGTTTCGCGCAGGCCGTCCATGTTCGGGAAGAAGGTGTTGGATCCGGTCGCGACGATCAGCAGGTCGTAGGCGACGTCGCGGCCGGACTCGCAGGTGACGGTCTTGGCGAAGCGGTCCAGGTGCACCGCGCGGTCGCCGGCGTAGAGGGTGACGCCGTTCTCGCGGTACCAGCTCATCGGGTTGAGAACGAGTTCGTCGTCGTCGACGCCTGTTTCGCCGGCGAGGACATGCGAGAGCATGATGCGGTTGTAGTTGCCGTACGGTTCGTCGCCGATCATGGTGATGTCGAACTGCTCGCGACCGCCGCGCGTGAGGATCTCCTCGACGGTGCGTGCGCCGGCCATGCCGTTTCCGACGACGAGCAGCCGCCTGCGCGGGGTGTCCGGGGTGGGCGGTGTCGGTGTCATGTGTCGAGAGTCGGGCGCACCGGTGACGGATCGGCGGCACCGGAGTTACGCGGGGATCAGGAATACCTCACATCGGCCAGGTCGGTGCTGTCAGGGCACGCGGTCAGGGCGTCGCCTGATCTTTCGGCGGCGCGGTGTCCTTGGGCATTGCGATAGGCGCGACGACTGCCAGTAGCAGCGCGGGCAGCACGAAACTCGCGGCCGGTGCGACCGCGTACAACGGAGTCAGCGTCATCGGGGCGGCTGCACCACCGCCGAACCGGAATGCCTGCACCACCGACACCGCGCCACCACGGTTTCTGCCGTCGCCACCGAGCGCCGCCGCGTTGACACCGACAAGTACACATTGCGCGCGACACCCGCGAAGAACCAGGCGATGGCGACGATCCACAGCAGCGGCGCGACACCGGCGGCGATCACGAGCGCTGCGCCGGTGAGTGCTCCGGTCAGGACCGTCGCGGTCGCGCCGATCCGGTCCACGAGCCGTCCGACGCGCCGCGCGCTGAGGATCCCGGCGATGCCGAATCCGGTGAGCAGGGCGCCGCGTTGGGCGGGGGACAGCCCGAAGAAGTCTTCGGCGCGGAACGCGAGCAGGAAGCTCAGTCCGCCGAGGGCACCCCACCCGAGCAGTGCGACGAGGCCGATGCGCAGGATGCGGGGGCGGAGGGCGTCGCGCAGTCGGGCCGGAGTGGTGTCGGGTGGTCCGCCGATGCCGGAGGGGAGGCCGATGACGGCGAGGACGGTGGCGGCCGCGGCGAGGACCACGAACGCCCAGCGCCAGCCGACTTCGGCGGCGAGACCACCGACGAGCGGGGCGATGGTCTGGCCGGCGGCCTGCATCGCCCCGAACAGGCCGAGTGCGCGACCGAGGTGGTCTTTCGGGGTGATCACGGCGAGCGCCGCGAGCAGCAGTGGGGTGGTGAAGGCATTGGCGACGCCTTGCAGGACTCGGGTGCCGAGCAGCAGTGTCATGGTGGGGGCGAGCGCGGCGGCCAGTGCCGCGAGTGCGTATACGGCGTAGGCGGTGCGGACGGTGCGCATGCGTCCCCAGCGGGCGCCGAGGGTGCCGGAGACGAGCATGGCCAGGGCGAAGGGGCCGAGGTACGCGGTGATGGTGAGCGCGGCATCGCCGGTGTCGGCGCCGGTGTCGGCGCCGATCTCGGGGAGCATCGCGGTGACGACGCCGCCGCCGAAGGGGCCGAGGAATCCGCCGATGTACAGTGCCGCGCGCTGCAGTGCCGGGCGGGTGTCGCTCACTGGGACAGGCCGCCGGGGCCTCTCCGCCGCAGGTATTTCTCGAATTCGGCGGCGATGGCGTCGCCGTCGATGGTGGAGATGGTGTCGTCGAGGTCGGATTCGGCGTTGTCGCGTTCTTCGAGGGTGCGCACGTATTCGGTGATGTCGTCGTCGTCTTCGGTCATTTCGGTGACGGTCCGTTCCCATTCCTCGGCGAGGGTGGGGAGTTCACCGAGGGGAACTTCGATGTCGAGGACGTCTTCGACGCGGCGCAGCAGTGCGACGGTTGCTTTGGGGTTCGGTGGTTGGGACACGTAGTGGGGGACGGCGGCCCAGAACGACACGGCGGGGATGCCTGCCCGCACGCAGGCGTCTTGGAGGACTCCGGTGATGCCGGTGGGGCCTTCGTAGCGGGAGTTTTCGAGATTGAATTTTTTGGCGGCGTCGGTGCTGTAGGCGGTGCCGGTGACGGGGACGGGGCGGGTGTGGGGGGTGTCGGCGAGGAGGGCGCCGAGGATGACGACGGTGTGGGCGCCGATTTCGTCGATGAGTTCGAGGATGGCGTCGCAGAAGCTGCGCCAGCGCATGTTCGGTTCGATGCCGCGGAGGAGTACGACGTCGCGGTCGCTGCCGGGCGGTGAGCACACGGACAGGCGGGTGGCCGGCCAGTCGATTTCGCGGGTGACTCCGTCGACGAGGCGCACCTGGGGCCGGTTGACCTGGTAGTCGTAGAACTCTTCGGAGTCGAGTTCGGCGAACGGTTCGGCATCCCAGATCAGTTCGAGGTGTTCGACGGCGCCGCTGGCTGCGTCGGCGGCGTCGTTCCAGCCTTCGAACGCGGCGACGAGCACGGGGTCGCGCAGGACGGGGACGTCCGGTCCGGTGTCGTCGGTGGGTTGGCTTTCGTTCACCTGTCCAGCCTACGGCCAGGACGTGATCGGGCGCCCATTAGGCTGGTGCCCATGTCCACCCCATTTCACTCTGCCTTGCTCGATGCGCTGTCGCGGCGCGTTGTCGTCGGAGACGGGGCGATGGGCACCATGTTGCAGGCTGCGGATCTGTCGCTCGACGACTTCCGTGGCCTGGAGGGGTGCAATGAGATTCTCAACGATTCTCGGCCCGATGTGATTCGTGCCATCCATCGCGCGTACTTCGAGGCCGGTGCGGATGCCGTCTCGACGAATACCTTCGGCTGCAATCTGCCCAATCTCGCCGACTACGACATCGCCGACCGGATCCGGGACCTGTCCGAGCGGGGTGTGCGTCTCGCTCGTGAGGTGGCCGATGAGATGGGGCCGGGCGCCGATGGCATGCCGCGGTTCGTGTTGGGGTCGATGGGTCCGGGAACGAAGCTGCCGACGTTGGGGCATGCACCGTTCGGGGTGCTGCGTGATGCCTATGTCGAGTCTGCGCTCGGCATGATCGACGGTGGTGCCGATGCGATTTTGGTCGAAACCTGTCAGGACCTGTTGCAGGCGAAGGCGGCGATCGTCGGTAGCCGCCGGGCGATGGAGCGGGCCGGTCGGCGGGTGCCGATCATCACGCACGTGACGGTCGAGACGACGGGCACGATGTTGTTGGGTTCCGAGATCGGGGCTGCACTCAATGCGTTGGCTCCGCTCGGCATCGATCTGATCGGGTTGAATTGTGCGACCGGCCCGGCGGAGATGACCGAGCATCTGCGGTATTTGTCGCAGCATTCGGAGGTTCCGGTGTCGGTGATGCCCAATGCGGGTCTGCCGGTGTTGGGGGCGAACGGTGCCGAGTATCCGTTGTCGCCGGAGGAACTGGCCGAGGCGTTGTCCGGGTTCGTCTCCGAGTACGGGTTGTCGCTGGTCGGTGGTTGTTGCGGTACGACGCCTGAGCATATCCGCCGTGTTGCCGAGGCGGTGCGCGAGTTGGAGCCGGCGGTGCGTCGGCCGGTGTCGGAGCCGGGGGTGTCGTCGTTGTATGCGGCGGTGCCGTTCGAGCAGGAATCGTCGATTCTGACGGTCGGGGAGCGCACCAATTCGAATGGGTCGAAGGCGTTCCGTGAGGCGATGCTGTCGGCGGACTACGACAAGTGCCTCGATATCGCGAAGGATCAGATTCGTGACGGCGCGAACATGCTGGATTTGAACGTCGACTATGTCGGCCGGGACGGTGCGGCGGACATGGCGGAGTTGGCGTCGCGGTTCGCGACGGCGTCGACGCTGCCGATCATGATCGACTCGACGGAACCTGCCGTGATCAAGGCCGGTCTCGAGCATCTGGGTGGCCGCAGTGCCGTGAACTCGGTGAACTACGAGGATGGGGACGGCCCGGGTTCGCGGTTCCAGCAGATCATGGAGCATGTCGTCGAGCACGGCGCCGCGGTGGTGGCGTTGACGATCGACGAGGAAGGGCAGGCTCGTACGGCCGAACACAAGGTGCGGATCGCCGAGCGGCTGATCACGGACCTGACCGAGAATTGGGGGCTCGCGCAGGACGACATCATTGTCGATGCTCTGACGTTCCCGATCTCCACCGGGCAGGAGGAGGTGCGCCGCGACGGTGTCGAGACGATCGAGGCGATCCGGGAGATTCACCGACGCTATCCGCGGGTGCATTTCACCCTCGGTGTGTCGAATGTGTCGTTCGGGTTGAATCCGGCGGCCCGGCAGGTGCTGAACTCGGTGTTTCTGCACGAGTGTGTCGAGGCGGGGATGGATACCGCGATCGTGCATGCGTCGAAGATTCTGCCGATGGCGCGGATCCCGGACGAGCATCGGGAGGTCGCGCTGGATCTTGTGTACGACCGGCGGCGCGACGGGTACGACCCGTTGCAGAAGTTGATGGAGTTGTTCGAGGGGGTGTCGGCGGCGTCGGCCCGGGAGTCCCGCGCGCAGGAGTTGGCGGCGTTGCCGTTGTTCGAGCGGCTCGAGCGGCGCATCGTCGATGGGGAACGCAACGGGTTGGAAGATGATCTGGTTGCGGCGATGACCGAGGTGCCGCCGTTGTCGATCATCAACGACACGTTGCTGTCGGGGATGAAGACGGTCGGTGAGCTGTTCGGGTCGGGGCAGATGCAGTTGCCGTTCGTGTTGCAGTCGGCGGAGGTGATGAAGGCGGCGGTGGCGTGTCTCGAGCCGCATATGGAGTCGACCGGCGCCGACGGTAAGGGTCGCATCGTGTTGGCGACCGTGAAGGGCGATGTGCACGACATCGGCAAGAACCTGGTCGACATCATCTTGTCGAACAACGGCTACGAGGTGGTCAACCTCGGTATCAAGCAGCCGATCGCAACGATCCTCGATGCCGCGGTCGACAAGCGTGCCGATGTGATCGGCATGTCGGGGCTGTTGGTGAAGTCGACGGTGGTGATGAAGGACAACCTCGAGGAGCTCAATGCGCGGGGGGTCGCCGAGCAGTTCCCGGTGTTGTTGGGTGGTGCGGCGTTGACCCGCGGGTATGTCGAGGATGATCTGGCCGACATCTACGAGGGTGAGGTGTCGTACGCGCGGGATGCGTTCGAGGGTTTGTCGTTGATGGACCGGATCATGGCGGTCAAGCGGGGGGAGGGGCCGGCACCGGACAGCCCGGAGGCGATTGCGGCGCGGGAGAAGGCCGCCGAACGTAAGGCCCGGCACGAACGGAGCAAGCGCATCGCGGAGAAGCGTCGGGCGGCGGAGACACCGGTGGAGGTTCCCGCGCGCAGTGATGTCGCGGCGGATCTGCCGGTGCCGGCGCCGCCGTTCTGGGGTAGCCGCGTCGTCAAGGGTATTTCCCTCGCCGACTACGCCGGGTTGGTCGACGAGCGGGCCCTGTTCCTGGGGCAGTGGGGGTTGCGTGGGCAGCGCGGCGGCGACGGACCGTCCTACGAGGAGTTGGTGGAGTCGGACGGCCGGCCGCGGTTGCGGTATTGGCTGGACCGGTTGTCGACCGAGGGAATTTTGGCGCACGCCGCGGTCGTGTACGGGTATTTCCCGGCGGTGTCCGAGGGCGATGATGTGGTGGTGCTCACCGAGCCGCGTCCGGATGCGCCGGAGCGGTACCGGTTCACGTTCCCGCGGCAGCAGCGGACCCGGTTTTTGTGTATCGCCGATTTCGTGCGGTCGCGGGAGGAGGCGCAGCGCACCGGGCAGGTCGATGTGTGGCCGTTCCAGTTGGTGACGATGGGGCAGCCGATCGCGGATTTCGCGAACGAGTTGTTCGCCGAGAACTCCTACCGTGACTATCTGGAGGTGCACGGTCTGGGGGTGCAGTTGACGGAGGCGTTGGCCGAGTATTGGCATCGGCGGGTGCGGCAGGAGTTGGCGTTCGCCGGGGGTGGGACTGCCGCGGACGACGATCCGGAGGATGTGGCGGAGTTCTTCAAGCTCGGGTATCGGGGGGCGCGGTTCGCGTTCGGGTACGGGGCGTGCCCGGATCTCGAGGATCGCATCAAGCTCGTCGAGTTGCTCGAGCCTGCCCGGATCGGGGTGGAATTGTCGGAGGAGTTGCAGTTGCATCCCGAGCAGTCCACCGATGCGTTCGTGCTGCATCACCCGGAGGCCAAGTATTTCAATGTCTGAGGTGATCGACGCCCGACTCGGCGCCGCGCGCGCCGGTGTGCTGCGGGCGGTGTTGTGGGACATGGACGGCACGTTGCTCGAGTCGGAGCAGTTGTGGGATGTCGGGATGGGCGCGTTGTCGGTGCGTCTGGGTGGGCCGATGTCCGAGGAGACCCGGATCGCGATGATCGGTGGCCCGTTGGATCTGTCGGTGTGGCGGACCTTCGACGGTTTGGGGTTGGTGCCGACGCCGGACGAGCAGACCGCCGCCGAGGACTGGGTGAACGCCTACATGGAGGAGTTGTTCGCGCAGGGGTTGCCGTGGCAGCCCGGTGCCCGCGCAGCGTTGGGTGCGGTGCGGGCGGCGGGGTTGGGGCAGGCGTTGGTGACGAACACCGGCCGCCGGTTGTGTGAGGTGGCGCTCGACACCCTGGGCCGGGCGCATTTCGATCACACGGTGTGCGGGGACGAGGTGCCGGCCGGGAAGCCGGATCCGGCGCCCTATCTGCGGGCTGCGGAACTGCTCGGGCTGGACCCGGCGCACTGTCTGGCGGTGGAGGATTCCCCGACAGGTGCGGCCGCGGCGGACGCGGCGGGGTGCGCGGTGCTGGTGGTGCCGTCGTTGACGACGGTGCCGGGGTCGCCGCGGCGGGTGTTCCGGTCGACCCTCGACGGGGTGACGGTCGATGAGTTGCGGGAACTGCACGCCGGTGTCGGGGGAGTGTCGTGACCGTCCCGAAGATCGTACTGTTCTACAAGTTCACGCCGCTGCCCGATCCGGAGGCGATCCGGTTGTGGCAGCACACGCTCGCGTCGGCGCACAATCTGACGGGGCGCATCTTGATTTCCGGGCACGGCATAAACGGCACGGTCGGTGGTGACATCGCCGATGTGAAGAAGTATGTGCGGGGTCTGCGCGGCTATGCGGCGTTCAAGGATGCCGATGTGAAGTGGGCGGACGGGACCGGCACGGATTTTCCGCGGTTGTCGGTGAAAGTGCGCCGCGAGATCGTCACCTTCGGGGTGCCGGACGAGGTGAAGGTCGACGAGCACGGTGTGGTCGGTGGCGGGGAACATCTGTCGCCGCTGGCGTTGCACGCGTTGATGTCCGATCGTGGCGACGACGTGGTGTTCTTCGACGGACGGAACAGTTTCGAGGCGCAGATCGGCCGGTTCCGGGATGCGATCGTGCCGGAGGTGGCGACGACCCGCGATTTCGTCGCCGAACTCGACAGTGGCCGCTACGACCATCTGAAGTCGAAACCGGTGGTGACCTACTGCACCGGCGGGGTGCGTTGCGAGGTGTTGTCGGCGTTGATGCGCAACCGCGGGTTCGACGAGGTGTACCAGCTCGATGGTGGCATCGTCCGATACGGGGAGACGTTCGGGGACGGCGGCCTGTGGGAGGGTTCGCTGTATGTGTTCGACGGTCGCATGAACGTCGAGTTCTCTTCGGACGCGGTGACGCTCGGTCGGTGTTCGTTGTGTGCGGCACCGACGTCGCGGTACCGCAACCATCCGGATGTGAACGGGCGGGCGCAGACCTTGGTGTGCGAGGACTGTGTGCCCGATCCGGTCGGTTCCTGATGGTGTGTGCCGCGCCGCTGCCGATCCGCGCCGACGGACTCGGCCCGGATCGGGTGCGGATGCCCGCCGGCGGAGCCGCGCGCACCGTCGTCGAGTTCCTGCAGGCCGACCATCCGGGTGAGGACTGGTCCACGCGTATCGCGGCGGGGGAGTTGGTCGACGAGCATGGCCGTGCCGTCGACACCGACACCCGATATCAGCCGATGCGGTTCGTGTACTTCTACCGGGAACCACCGCCGGAGGTGCCGGTTCCGTTCCCGGTGGCGGTGCTGCATCACGAGGCGGGTCTGGTCGTGGTCGACAAGCCGCATTTTCTGGCGACGATCCCGCGGGGCGCGCACATTCGGGAATCGGTGGTGGTGCGGTTGCGTCGTGATTTGGGTCTGCCGGATCTGGTGCCGGTGCATCGCCTGGATCGGATGACTGCCGGGGTGTTGTTGTGCACCACCGATCCGGTGTTGCGGCGGCCGTATCAGGAGTTGTTCGAGCGGCAGCGGGTGCGGAAGGTGTACGAGGCGATCGCCGCGGATCGACCCGAGGTGGCGTTCCCGCGGGTGGTGCGCAGCCGCATCCGTAAGCGGCACGGTGAGCTCACTGCGGTGGAGGTGCCGGGGGAACCGAATTCGGAAACCCACATCGATGTGGTGGAGCGGCGGGGGGACGTGGCCCGGTACCGGTTGTGTCCGCGTACCGGGCGCACCCACCAGTTGCGGCTGCACTTGAGTTCGTTGGGGGCGCCGATCGTCGGGGACAATTTTTATCCGCGGTTCCGGCGCCGCGAACCCGACGATTTCACCGATCCGTTGCGGTTGTTGGCACGTTCCGTCGAGTTCGACGATCCGATCACCGGGCGGCCGCGGCGTTTCGACAGTCGGCGGGTGCTCGAATTCTGACGGGGGACGCCGCGCGCAGCGGATCGGGTGCGGCGTGAAACAATGGGTTCTCGTGAAGACCTTCGAATCCCTGTTCGCCGAGCTGTCCGAGCGTGCTGTGACCCGCCCCGAGGGTTCCGGCACCGTTGCCGCCTTGGAAGCCGGTGTCCATGCGCAGGGCAAGAAGGTGCTCGAGGAGGCCGGTGAGGTGTGGATCGCCGCCGAGTATCAGAGCGACGAGGAGTTGTCCGAGGAGATCTCGCAGCTTCTGTACTGGGTGCAGGTGCTGATGGTCGGTCGCGGTCTGACGCTCGAGGACGTCTACAAGCATCTGTGATCGTCGATCGATCCCGGTCTGTGTGCTCGAGTCCCGCCCGTCGTTGTCGTTAGTTCCTCAGAGAGGTCGCAGTTCGTATGCTTCGCGTTGCCGTCCCCAACAAGGGTTCCCTGTCCGAATCCGCCGCCGAGATCCTCAGTGAGGCCGGATATCGGCGTCGTACCGATTCGCGGGATCTGACGGTTCTCGATCCGGTCAACGAGGTCGAGTTCTTCTTCTTGCGTCCCAAGGACATCGCCATCTATGTCGGGTCCGGTGAGTTGGATCTGGGGATCACCGGCCGGGATCTGGCCGGTGATTCCGGTGCGCCGGTGACCGAGCGGTTGTCGCTGGGGTTCGGTCGGTCTTCGTTCCGGTATGCCGCGCCGAAGGGCCGGGAGTGGACGGTCGAGGATGTGGCGGGGCTGCGGATCGCGACGTCGTACCCGAATCTGGTGCGGAAGGATCTGGCGGCGCGGGGCCTCGAGGCGACGGTGATCCGGCTCGACGGTGCGGTGGAGATTTCGATTCAGCTCGGTGTCGCCGATGCGATCGCCGATGTGGTCGGGTCGGGTCGCACGTTGCGTCAGCACGATCTCGTCGCATTCGGGGATTCGTTGTGTGATTCGGAGGGGGTGCTGATCGAGCGGGAGGGCGCGGACCGCAACGATGCGGCCCGTAATCAGATGGTCGCGCGGATCGAGGGTGTGGTGTTCGCGCAGCAGTATGTGATGCTCGACTACGACTGCCCGAAGACGCTGCTGGATGCGGCGGTGCAGGTGACTCCGGGCCTGGAGTCTCCGACGTTGTCGCCGTTGGCGGACGAGTCGTCGGTGGCGGTGCGGGCGATGGTGCCGCGCAAGGGCCACAATGCGGTGATGGATCGGCTCGCCGAGATCGGGGCCCGCGCGATCCTGGCGTCCGATATTCGGTCGTGCCGGGCGATGCGCGGCGTCGACTGACCTTCCTGTACACGAGGATTCGCCACGCTTCAGTGTGGCGTGCGATGAAGGTATCGGCGACGGTGGACAGACCGGTGGCAGGGCGAGATGAGCGTGCGACCTGGGTTGATGCCGGTCGATGACCTGGTCGCCGCCGACTCCGGCTACGTCTGTGCCTACACCGTGGCGGCTGCGTCAGGACTCTCACCGGGAAGTTGGAGTATAGGAAAGACAGGGTATGCCGAGTTCTCTACTGATATAGGCCTGGTCGCCGTGGACAACGGTCTCCTCATAGCCGCTGACGGCAAGGTCTTGTGGGCCGTTGACGCCGTGCACTGTACGGAAGGTGTCGACTGTGAGCTGTGGAATTCGGTCGAGGCGTCGGTCGGCGAAACCGGCTGCTGAAAAGAACGGGCCGTACAGCCATTGCACGTAGGGGGCTCCCGGTCCTTCTGTTACCCGCCAGCCGAGTGCCCGCAGCCGAAGGTCCAGGTCACCGGAACCGGTATCCGACATGATCATGCTCGCCATCAATCTGTCGTTGTCCTGATGGAATTGGATCGAGCCGAGGTCCTTCACCGCAGTGGCCTTGAGGGTCACGATGTCGTAGCCGGGCATCGTCCTCAGCACCCATTCCAGTCGCTCGGCGAAATCCGTCCAGTCGGCGCATCGGTCGGGCGCGCCACGCTTGGTGGGTTGTTCGGCGGTCAACAGGTCACGAAGCGCCCATGGTCCGGTGTCGTAGCCGGTTTCGTCGCCGGCGGTGTAGCGCGTACGTCGCAGATCCATTCTCAGCCCGTCGCGCATGACCGCGACGACCGAGGCGGACACTTCCTGGATGTAACTGTCTTCGGCGCGCATCGGGTTCCAGCCGGTGACGAAGCGTTGCTTGTCGTGGTCCGGCACCCATACGGTCTGGCTCTGCAGCACGGTCAGCAATTGCTGCGCGGCGACCGTATCCGTCGGGGCGCTGACCTTGATCTCGATCATCTTGTCGTTCTCATAGATCACGACCTCGGAGCCGGAACCGCTGTCGCGCAGCCTGAGGAACTTCCATTTCTGGATATGTCCAGCGTCACCGTCGAATTCGAAGAGCACCAGCATAGGGATTGCAGCCTGCAGCTTCTCCCAGACTTCTGCCGTCATAGTCGTCCTTCCGTGTAGCTACGTCGCGGGAGAACGTATCCGACCCCTACGACACATCGACTCGCGGCGGCCGAACCACGGGCGCGCAGCAACAGCTCTCGACGGGCCTCTGAATCGCTGGGACAGAATCGTCCGAGAAGCGATATCGACGACATCCGCACGATCGTCGAGACGGGCGACGACACCAGTCGAGAAATGCGGAACCTGTCGCCGCTGTCGGTGCTGCCCGATGATGACGAACGCGCCGTGTCCTGGCCGAGTTCGATCTCCAGCTCGAGGCCGCCTCGAACCGATGAACCGGGGCAACTCGCTGCGCAACTGGCCCCCACTTCGCCTTCACGATCGGCCTCGATCCCGGGCGCAGCGCAGAGCAGATCGCGAATGCCCAGATGCGCGAGCGTATCCAGTACATGCAGGCCACCGCCGAGCCCCTGCCCGTCCCCGATAACAGCGCCTCCCTGATCGCCGCGACGCAGGCGGCGCACCGGTTCGACCGACCCGCCTTCTACGCCGAGGGCAGGCCACGGTCGGCACCCACGTCGACATGAGCCACCTCGCGGCGACACCTGTTGGAGTCACCGTGACCGCAGAGATCACCGTGACCGAGGTGCAGGGCCGAACCCTGCATTTCGACGTGACCTGTTACGACGAGCAGGGCCTGATCGGTTCCGGCACACACCGTCGGGCGATCGTCGGCATCTCCACTTTCCTGCAGCGAGTGACGGACAGATCGTTCCGGCCGCCCGGTTCCAGCACCCGATGACACATCGGCTCATCTGTCGGCAACGCAGTGCCGTTTGCGCAGTGCCGTTTGCGCAGTGCCGAATCGACGGTGTGCATGTTTGCCGATATCTGATTCTTCGATACGGACCAGCCCGATTGTGTCACTGCTCATTTCAAATGTCGGTACAGCGTGGTGCGGCCGACCCCGAGGATCTCCGCGATCTCGGCCTGCGCCATCCCGCTGTCGCGCATCTTCTTCGCCTGCCGGATCTTGTTGGGAGTCATCTTCGGCGGCCGCCCCCCGGTGCGGCCACGAGCCCGAGCCGCCGCCAGGCCGACCCGGGTGCGTTCCCGGATGAGGTTGCGCTCGAACTCGGCGATCGCCCCGAAGATCGAAAAGATCAGCCTCCCAACGGAAGTGGTGGTATCGATCGCTTCGGTCAACGACTTGAAGCCGACCCCGCGCCGCTCGAGGTCTTCGACGGTCTGCAGCAGATGCGGCAGGGACCGGCCGAGCCGGTCGAGTCGCCACACCACCAGGGTGTCGCCGTCGCGCAGATGTGAGAACAGGTCGGTCAATTCCGGTCGGGCGGTCGTCGCCCCGCTCGCAGTCTCCGTCCAGATCCTCGAGCACCCGGCGACGCGCAGAGCGTCGCTCTGCGCGTCGAGATGCTGATCGGTAGTCGAGACCCTCGCATAGCCCAAAAGTTCGCTCACGAGGCAACAGTGTTCCATAACTCACCGACACCGCAATTTATGAATCATTGGTTTGTGACATGAGTTTTGCATCATCATCGCCGCAGGTCGGCCGGTTCCGGCCGTCCACCTCGCTCTATGTTTCAAATACGAACGCAACCTCACCCGCGAACGCACCCAGGTCGGCCTGGCCGCAGCCCGTGCCCGCGGTCGCACAGGCGGCCGGCCCCCGAAGATGACGCCGAACAAGGTCCGGCAGGCCAGGAAGATGCGGGACAGTGGCATGAGTCAGCTCGAGATCGCGGAAATACTCGGGGTTGGGCGGACAACGTTATACCGGCACCTGAAGTAGTGGCGTTGCGATCACCTCGCGGTATCTCGCTGCGTTCGTTGAGTTCTGCGCCGGAATCACGACGAGGGCCCTGTATCGTTTGCGCCTCGACTGCCAAGACCAGTGGCCGAGTTGGACGAGCCAGCCGAGCCTCTCCCCCCACGAAACACGACCCGAGCGTTGCGCAGGACAGGTAAGCGTGGTGACCGGACGCCTACGAACAGGAAGACCCGTGAGTACGTGTCACTATAGCTGCAGCAGCAGCGCCGTACCGACCGATGATGCCGACTTTTGGAAATTTCCTGGCATCTCATGACTTGAAGCCTATGATTTGGGAAGTTCAGGCAAGGATTTGCAATACACCCCGAAGGCGGGATGCAGCAATGCCAGAAGAGGTCGGCAAACATTCGAACACAGACGAAAGTAAAGTTAGAGTATTTCGACGAGGGTGGCAAATTGCCGATTCCGGAAACCTTCCAAAAATTGGCGAATCAACATCTTTGATTCTGTCATATTCCGAAGAAATGACTAGACTTTTTCGTGCGGAGAGTAAGTCCGTATTCTCTGGGACAGTCGCGCGACCGTGGACCAACTGGAGGCAGATTCGGGATTCCGCAGGCGCTTCGACCGCCCCGAAGGGGCGTGCTGATTCGAGCGCCCCCGCAGTGCTGGAGGACGGTCCTCTAAAGATATTTTTCGTTTCGGACCTTCCCGTACCCGAAAGAATCACCCTAACTGGGGTAATAGCGGAGGGTACCCCTGGCCTGGATACCCCGATAGACGCCCCGATAACAACCGGAATCATCACGAAGCTATTGATCGTCAGGATGAGTTTGAGGAAATACGAAATTAGCAGTGAGACGCATTCGCGGGAGATTCCCGTTCCTGAGACGGAAGAAATTACCGAAGTCCAACAGATTTCGCCAGAGTTTATTACCGGAATAAACTCGTCGAACTACAGTGAAGATCAACTGCGGAAATATGAAATCGGAGCTCTAATCGAAATGAATGTTAATGCTGGGCCCTACGAATCCAGGGCCCAGCATTAACATTATGCCGCCGGAATTGCACGACTGACCCATGGCGGGCATTGGACCAGTGGCGTTCCGCTTGTGTCGGATTTGTTGCAGTACATCGTGATGACACCGAATACGAGATCCGTGCTCGGAGTGTTCGGAGGAAGATCCAGTTGACGTTGATCTAGCTCAAGACGGATCGGCATCGAGTCGATGGTCCGACAGGTGGCGCTCACGCGATCGCAACTGAAGTTATCAACATAGCCGTCGTATCGATATTTCGTCCCCGCCCCAGCCATAGGCTGGCCACATCCTGGCGCCCTGAGTAGCCATTTCCACATTTGACGGTTTGTAATGAAGTGCTTGTACTCGATCTTATCCCGCCCGAATCCACTACCTTCCGGCTCCGTCTCGATGAAGTACCCCCTCCTCATCACCGACGCCATGCCGCAAGAATCTTCCCCACGATCGACGATCACATATGAACCCTCTGGTGCCGCCTCTGAAGTGCCGGGGACTAGGACCATCATTCCAAGAACTGATATCGCTACCATGATTATATTCTTCAATTGGTTTCATCCTTAGTAGTGAAAAACGCTCGCTGTGCCATCTTGGTAAGTTGCTAACGCTCCATTTTGGAACTTCTGGGAATCCACCATCTCCGAGGTGCTGGTTGGAGGACCTGTTGGATATCCCAAAACTCCGGACTCGTAGTTTGTTGCGGCCCACACCGGCAAGGTGAGCTGCGACAAATCCCAGGCGCCGGTCAATGGTGTCCAGTAAATCGGAACGCCATTTTCAAATCGGGCGTAACGTCCCACTCCGTCGGGAGTGATTTGTTCATCAGCCAGAGGAAAACCGAGACTTCCATCTTCTCTTCCTAGCGCTGCCCACCGATCACGGATCGCGGTATACAACACTCGGGCACCCGTCTGTCCGGACCACGTAATGGTGCCGTTAAGAAAATTGTTATAGCGGCCGTTGTACTTGGTCACCCAGGTCTCGTCGCTGCTCGGGTAACCCAAGGGTCCTGTTTCGGCGTTGAGAGCGTTGTATCTGTCACGAATCGCGCCCCCGACGATGCCAAGGGATACTGGACTCCAGTAGATCGCGGCGCCCGATTGGAACTCTTGGCGCCGACCGTTCTGGAGGACAATCTCGTCGCTGGTCGGGTAGCCCAGCCATCCGGCCTCCCAGCCGTGTTGACCCCACTTCATCATGAAATGATTGACGACTGGATGCGCTCCGGCGTTGGGATGCCAATAGATCGGTCCGTTGACAAACGTGACTCGTTGCCCGAGTCCGTCGGGGTTGGTGATGTTGCCGCTGGTGGGCAACAGCAGAAAGCTGTTCGGCCCGCCGAGAGAGTCGTACTTGACACGGATCTGGCCGCAGACTTGGTACTGCCACGCAGGGAAATAGATCATGCAATCCGTGGGAGCTGCTGCGGCGAGCACGTTGGTGGCACCAGCACTGCGGGCTGTGCGCGAGCGTGATGCCGCTAGAAGTTTCGCCTCGGCGATCTCGGCCCTGTCGGCGTCCTCCTTCGTGAAGCCCTCAGGCAATTCTTGACGGTCCGAGCGCATCTTGCCTGGCACGATCGTGGAGTTGGGATTCTCGGTAGGTGCCCACTCCACCCAAGGTTCCTTCTTGCCCGGCGCAACAGGTGCCGCTTCTGGGCTTGCGGTCGCAGGTGGACTCGACTCGATGCTCGTCGAGGACGGGCCCGTGGTAGTTGACGGTGTCGAAACCGTCTCGGGTATCACGATGGCAGGCGGTGCCGTCGTGACGGGCGCCGCCGAAGTGGTTTGCTCACACGTTGGTAGCACTGTTGACGTGGTCGTGGTGGTAGAGCCGGTGGTGCTGGGTACCGCGCACGGATCCATCGTGTTGGCGTCTGCTGGTTTCTCGAGTTGTGTGGCGTCCGGAGTGGGCGAATGTGTCGTCGTGGTAGAGACGGCCGGCGTTGTCTCGGTCGGCTGGGCTAGTGCTGCTGGCCCTCCAACGGCAACCGCCGCTACGGTGGTGCCGGCAACCAGGCACCGGTGCCACCATCTGGTACGGGGCATGACAGAGTGAATCGCCCCGGGTCTGTCGGAGGCTCTCGAACCTGTGAAGGATGGAGAGCATGGCAGCACCACGGAAGTACAGCGTTGAGCTGAAGGAACGAGCAACGAGAATGGCGGTCGAAGCCCGCCAGGA